>CALHKP010000011.1 GCA_938034165.1 uncultured Clostridia bacterium
ATTGCCGAGTACATTGAAATCAACACTACGGAAGATACCGCAGTAGCGGGCTAACCCCCGCTACAAACCCCTTTGACAGTGTGTTTTCCTAATAGGCGCTAATCATATGTCTTATGGAAACGCTCTCATAACCATAAGCATTGGTGTGATTGTGCTAGATGTACTGATGAAAGAAAAGATAGGCTTCGGAACTTTGTTTGATGCAACTCTTGTTGGAGTTTTTACTGATATGCTACTTTCGCTGGATTTGGTTCATGCTCCCAAGTCATTACCTGTTGCTATAATTATACTGGTTGCCGGAATGTTTTCTATTGCAATAGGGCAGTACATATATATGTCGTCTGCTCAGGGTTGCGGACCGAGGGATACGCTTTTGGTTGCCCTGGGAAAGAGAATGAAGAGACTTCCCATAGGAACGGTATGCATGTTGATTCTGTGCACAGTGTTGGTGATTGGATATTTTCTTGGAGGACCGGTTGGAATAGGCACTGTGATTTCAACAGCAGGTCTTGGAATGTGTTTGCAGATTGTCTGCCGGATAGCTAGATTTGAGCCTAGGGATGTTGTTCATAAAAACATTCTTGAGTCGATTAGTGTTATGCGAGGCATAGAATAAAAGAATATTAAGTGTGATGAAATAATGACGTAGAAGCGTTTTGAAAAAAATTTTTTCAAGACGTTTTTGCGTCATTTTGTTGATTCTGATGAACAAAAGTTATATTATATAATAACATATAAAAACTATAGGAATTGGTTAATATTAATTTGAAAGACGAAAGGAGAACTACTCATGCAGAAAGGTAAAAGACTTCTGGCAAGTCTACTATCTTTGGTTATGGTATTAGGCGTGACTACTGGCAAGTCTACTATCTTTGGTTATGGTATTAGGCGTGACTACTGTACCTGCAATGGCAGCAGGAATGCAGCCGGCGAGCAGTATACCAAGGATGGAAAGTACTACTACGAACCACTTGAACAGGGTGTTTACAGTAAGGGCGGGTACACATTAGAAAAGGTATCGCACCCTGACAGAGGAGCAGGACAGCTCGACAGTATCCTTACTCCGGAAGAAAGAGGCCAGAGCTATTCATGGTCTATGGCAGAAGCGGGAGACTATGTATATATAGGAACTTGCTACAATTCAACTTATTACATCTATCATAACAACGTTCTGACTTCGCTTAAGCAGATGCAGAAAGAAGGTCAGCTTGGAAAAGATGTTGATGTAAATAATGTTGCAAATGACATCGTTGAAACAATGTTCGGCGTTGACAAATTCGATAAGACTCAGATGAAAGACTGGGCTCCTGTTATTATGGCTGTGAACAAGCATACAGGGGAAGCGAAAGTAGTATTCCGTGAACGTGATATCTGGGATGAAAATCCTGATATCTTCCCTGGATACGGAATTCCAAACGCACCAAAAAACTTTCTGAGTGGATATCGTATGGCATTCAAATTCCATGACAAGATTTACTTTGCAGGAATGGGAAACCCTACAGCAACACTTGTAGAAGTTGACCCTGCAACAAACGAAACAAAGATTGTATATCACAATACAAACAAAACTCGTGGTGTAGCAAATGGTGTACATGGACTTCTGGTTTATGATGATGAAATTCTGATGTGTCTTGCTACAGACAACTATGATGGAAACGGAACACCTGGAGGAATCATCGTAGGAAGTAAGGATCCATCCAAGGGACTCAGCGAGTGGAGAGTTGTTGCAAATCAGGACAGCTTTGACGGACTCCCTGGGGTAATGCAGATAGACGGCCTTAACGGCGGCGGAATTTGGGATATCATCGAATACAACGGAGCAGTTTATGTAACTGTTGTAACAGATAAGACAAATCCTGAAACAGGAATCACAAACAAGCAGGGATTCGCACTTTACCGCGGAGACAAGCAGGCTGATGATTCATTCGTATGGACTCAGGTTGCAGGAGACAACGGAACAAGCGGACTTCCATTCGGACTTGGTCAGAACTATTCAATGGCATGTAACATGTGGGTATTTGACAACCACCTGTATCTCGGAACATACAATGACCCAATGCTAGACCTTGCAGCAGTTCCTGCAAGCGGAAACTTTGAGCATCTGTATCGTGACCTTGATCACTCAATCTACCTGTATCGTATGGACGAAGGTGAAAACTTCGAAATGATTGCAGGAAAGAATGACAACAAATGCTTCCCTGAAGGACCAAAAGGAAACCTGGGCGCAGGTCTCGGAAACAACTCAAACCAGTATGTATGGAGATATGGAGTTCACAACGATGAACTGTACATCGGAACATATGATACATCAACACTTACATACATGTTCACAGAGCTGACAGACGGTCAGGTTAAAGACATGAGCAAAGAAGATATCGCAGGACGTGCAGATAAGCTTCAGGATGCGCTTCTCGAAGTGCTTCAGAAGAACGACGATCCTGTTCTTAAGGCATTCCTCAAGAAGACTATCTTCTCAAGCACAGCAACAGGAATCTTCCAAAACTTGTCAGGTATTGCAAGCAAGCTTTCAAAGGACTGGAATCCTGTTCCTAAGTATGAAAAGAATATCGCAAACTACGAGCTCATGAAGAAACTTGTTCTTGACAAGATTCAGGCTATGAGCGTACTTGCAGATGATGAAGTTACAGATATTCCTGAAGGCGCAGATGTTGATGAACTTATGGACATCATGAGCGAAGCTGCAGACAAGGAAAAAATCGACGAACCATGCGTAAGCGTTGACGAATTCATCGATTCACTGAGCGACAAAGAAGTTATCAAGCTTTATGCTCAGATGGAAGGAACTGAAGAAGCAGCAGATACAGAAGCAGTTACTCTTACAGAAGATGATGACAGAGCACTTCCTGCTGCTCCATCAAAGGACGAAATCAAGTCAATGAAGGATCAGCTGAAGGCAAAACTTACAGAAGCAGTAAACAAGCTATTTGCTGAAATGGACAAGATTTACTATGACAAGAATCTCCATAACTTCGTATACTACTTCGGAGTAAACTTCTATGCACAGAGCTGCGAAAACGGATTTGACCTGTTAGTATCAAAAGACGGTATCAACTTCGATGCTATAACACGTAACGGATTCGGCGATGGCGAAAACCACGGTTTGAGAACTATCGGTTCAACAGAACAGGGAGTATTCCTCGGAACAGCAAACCCATTCCAGGGAACTCAGCTTTGGAGAATGTCAAGTGACAGAGATTTGAAGCTGGATACTGATCCAACAGCAGAAAGACATAATATCAAGGTAACTGTAAAAGGTAAAGGCAAAGCAACTGAATCACAGGAAACAGCTGTGGAAGGAAAATATGTAAAACTTACAGCGGAAGCTGCAGAAGGATATGTATTTGACAGATGGGAAGTAGTAAGCCCTAAAGACCTTGAAATCAAAGATGGACAGTTCCGTATGCCTAATGAAGATGTAGAAATTGTAGCACACTTCGTTAAGGAAGGAACAGAAAAACCTGATCCAGAAAAACCGGATCCGGGTACCCCAGACAACCCATCAAAACCTCCAGCAGGCGGTGGAGACAACGGTAACAGTGGAAACGGTAATGGAAATTCCGGAAACACAGGTAATGCAAATGGTCCTAAGACAGGTGATGCTGCACCTATTGGAGCATTAGTGGTATTTGTGGCAGCTGCATCAGCTCTTGCAGTTACAATAACCAAAAAAAGAAAATACAATAAGTAAATGAGAAATAGGGTATGGAATCAAGACGAAAGTCTTGGTGCCATACCTTTTTTTATTGGGTGCTTACTTTTCAACAGACTGAAAAAATGATATAATATAATAGAATGTGTGTATTTACGAGAGGAAACCTATGAAAAGAAAAATCACGAAGGCGTTAGATTTGATCAGCTTTTATATCTACAACAGAATAGGTGCAGGTTTTATGCCGCTGAAGGAGAATCAAGTGTTGTTTCTTACAGAGGCTCGTTCTGATTTGGACGGAAATCTAAAAGCAATGCATGATTATATTGCGAAAGCGAAACCACAATATGAATCTGTTGTATTTGTAAAAGCTGACAGGCGAAATCGAGATTCATTCGGCAGACGAATGGAGATTTACAGAGCTCTGACGACTTCGAAGTATGTTTTTTTAGATGACTTTTATGGGATTACATCTACGATGAAGGTTCGAAAAGGGCAGAAACTGGTGCAGCTGTGGCATGGATCTGGTGCCTTTAAAAAATTCGGTTTCAGCAGAGTGAGTGCAGGTGAAAGTTTAAAGGGGGTTCATACAGGGTACAGAAAGTATACTGATGTTGCTGTTACGGCAGAACCTGTTAGGGAGTGTTTTGCGGAGGCTTTTGATGTTGAAATTTCCAAAGTGAATGCGGTGGGTTCTCCGAGAACTGATATTTTCTTTGATAGAGAAAAATCCGAAAAAGTACGATGCAGATTAGAGAAAAATTATCCGGAACTTACAGGAAGAAAACTGGTTCTAATCGCGCCTACTTATAGAGGAAAAAAGGTGCAGGATGCGGATTACGACTTTGATAAGCTGCATCTTGATGAGATATGTGATGCTCTCGGAGATGAATATGTTGTAGGTGTTAAGTGGCACCCTGCAATTAAGAACAATATTGATATAGGGAAAATAGAGCTTTCTCTTGATGAAAGGATTATCGATTTTACTGATTATGCAGAAATTAATGACCTTCTGGTGGTGACCGATGTTCTGGTAACTGATTATTCGTCGGTTATCTTCGACTATTATCTGCTGGAAAAGCCAATAGTGTATTTTGTATATGACCTGGAAGAGTATGATGGCGGACGAGGATTTTACTTTGACTTTGGAGAGTATTTGTTCGGACCTGAAGTTGATAATTACGAAGGCCTTATTGAATGCATCAAGTCGGGCGATTTGTGCGAGGATAAGAGAAAAGCGTTTGGAGATAAATTCATGAAAGCCTGCGACGGGAAATCATGCGAAAAAGTTGCAGAGTGGATATTTGGGGAGGAAACTGCGGATGGAAACAAATAAAAAAATTAAGCGAAGCGAGTATATAAGCAAAAGTGCAAACATTCTTTTGCTCATCTATACGGTACTGTTTCTGCTGTATCATACGGTTGCGGGGCTTTATGCTCAGGATTTAATTGAACGTTTGGAATGTGTTGTAGGGTTTTTGATGGCTGTCGTTATGGTCATGAAGCTTGTTGATATTGATTGGGAGGCACGAATCAGGTGGCTGAAGTCCAGTTATCTTGTGATTATCTATTTTGTAATCAGAACGGTGTCTTTTGTAAGCAGCGGATTTGACTATAGTGTTGCAAGAACTGTATTCTTTGAAGGTGTTTACCTGTTTGTCATTTGCGGAATGATAATTGATTCAAAATTTTGCAAGAAGGTGATAATGAAGTCCTTTGTTGTTATTAACTTTGTTCTGAATGTAATTAATGTGGTTGTGTACTTCGTTCTTCGCTCAGGAAATGCAGACTCGGGTTTATATAAGCTTTTCAGCGAATATACATACGCTGTAAAAAACAGTGTCATCTATTCCGGAATGTATGACAATCCGAACGCATTTGGCGTAATGACTGCTATTGCAATAATACTTGCACTAAATCTCATCAGCAAAAATGATACAAAACAGAGAAAGCTGGTAATTGCGGCTTATGTGCTGTTTTCTCTGTACTGCGTAGACCTTTCGGAGTGCAGAAGTGCGATGCTTTCGCTGTTTGCATGTGCTGTTGCGTGGGCACTTGTTACTATAACAAAGGGAAAAATCACAGGAAGAATGCTTGCAATTGCTGCATTTGTTGTTGCTCTTGCAGTAACAGGCGGCATTTATGGATTTATGAAAAACAATACAGCTACAGGACTTTATCAGTTCAATGCAGATGAGGTCGCAATCGAAAATGCAAGTACAGGAAGATATTCTATTTGGAAAGCAGGCTATTATGCTCATCAGGATAATAAGCTACTTGGTGCAGGCAGTATCAAGAATGAGATGGCTGACCGAAATGCCTTTGTCTATCAGAATCTGATAGACATTCAGTATGGCGTAAGTTCATATGTAGAAGACGACAGAGGTCCTCACAATGGATACCTTGCAATGATTTATTGTACAGGACTTTTGGGATTCCTCGCATTTATGGCAGCGCTTCTGAAAAAGATGCTGGAGGCTAAGAGTCTGAAATACGGCGGCTGGTATCTGGCAATAATATTCTTTATGTCGGTTAACATGTTCGAAACGATGACGATTGTCAGCAGATTCTTTGTCTGCCTTCTGACATTTATTATACTTGCAATGGATAACAACGACGAAGAACATGGATATGGTCTTGAGCATCCGGATGAGGCGAAGCTTTTATAGGAGGGGCATATATGATTTATGGAGTTATTTTGGCCGGCGGAATTGGCAGCCGCATGGGTCATGTAGAAAAGCCAAAGCAGTTTTTGAATATAGGTGGAAAACCTATTATAGTGCATACTGTGGAAAAGTTTTGCCTTTATGGGGATTTTGAAAAAATTTTGATTCTCTGTCCAAAGCAGTGGATTGAATACACAAAGGGAATCTTACAGAAATATACGGATAATACTGATTCTATAGTTGTTCTGGAAGGTGGTGCTACTAGAAACGAAACTATTATGAACTCAATTAAGTTTATTGAGTCGGAAGGAAATCTGAATGAGGAGACTGTTATTGTGACTCACGATGCTGTAAGACCTTTTGTTACATACAGAATGATTGAGGAAAATGTTGCAGCAGCAGAAAAATACGGTGCATGCGATACGGTTATACCGGCGACAGATACAATCGTTGCCAGTGAAAACGGGGTGACGATTTCTGAAATTCCGGACAGATCTAAGCTGTATCAGGGTCAGACACCTCAGAGTTTCAAAGCGCTCAAACTCAAGAATTTGTATGATTCTCTCACAGATGCTGAAAAGGAAATTTTGACTGATGCAGCAAAGATTCTAGTTCTGAAGGGTGAGGATGTTCATCTTGTAAAGGGCGAAACATATAACATAAAGATTACTTATCCGTATGATATAGCAGTTGCAGAATCCCTTCTTCGAGGTGATGTTGAATGTTAAACACTATATACAGATTGACTGCGCCAAGGAGATTCGAAATTGAGTTTTCTGATATAGATATAAATGAGTCGGAGGTGATTGTCAGACCGACACATCTGAGTATATGCAATGCTGACCAGAGATATTATCAAGGCAAGCGTTCTGCAGAAGTTCTGGCAAAGAAGCTTCCAATGGCTCTTATACATGAGGCTATAGGTACAGTTGTTCACAGTAATTCATCGGAATTCAAACCGGGGGACAGGGTTGTAATGATTCCAAATACTCCGGTAGAAAAGGATGAATTTATTGCCGAAAATTATCTCAGAAGCAGCAGGTTCAGGGCTAGCGGATTTGATGGGTTTATGCAAGAATGCGTTGAGATGACAGAGGACAGACTTGTAAAAATTCCCAAAGAGCTGGATCCTATGGTTTTGGCGTTTACTGAGATTATTTCGGTTGCTCATCATGCGGTGGACAGGTTTATGAAGCATGCTCATGGAAGGAAGGATTGCATCGGTATCTGGGGCGACGGTAACCTTGCTTTTATCGTGTCACTGATACTTCATTACAGGCTTCCGGAAACCAGGCTGATTGTGTTTGGTAAGAACGATGACAAGCTAGAGAATTTTTCTTTTGTTCAGGAAACTTATAATATCGCTGATATTCCTGAGGGGCTTGAGATTGACCATGCATTCGAATGTGTCGGAGGTGAGGGTTCCCAAAGGGCTATTGATCAGATTATTGATATAATAAAGCCGGAGGCGACTGTTTCGATACTGGGGGTAAGTGAGAACCCGGTTCCGATTAATACCAGAATGATCCTTGAGAAAGGGCTTGTATTTTTTGGAAGTAGCAGAAGCGGCAGAACTGACTTTGAGGCAACTGTTGAGTTTATGAAAAATCATCCGGAATCGGTGGATTTTCTGTCATATCTTGCAGCTCAGAGTATCGAGGTTGAGAGCGTTTCTGATATGAACAAAGCTTTTGAAATGGACATTCAGAAGTCTTACGGAAAGACTGTAATGGTCTGGAAGGCGTAGGAGTTTTTATATCAGAGTGGTTTGCGAAACGAGGAGCTTTTGCAAGCAGATTAGGATACAGAGAAGGGAGATACTATGAATCCGGAAATTTCGATTATAATACCGGTCTATAATGTTGAGAAATATATAGCGCAGATGCTGGATTCTGTGAAGAATCAGACCTTCAGAAATTTTGAAGTTGTTATTGTAAATGACGGAAGTCCTGATAATTCTCAGGATATAATAGACGGGTTTTGTGAAGAGGATGACAGGTTTGTTTCTTTTATCAAAGAAAATGGAGGGGTTGCTTCGGCGCGTAATTATGGTCTTTCGAAAGCAAGGGGGCGATTTGTTGTGTTCTATGACCCGGATGACTATATTCCAAAGGATGCGCTTGAGAAGATGTATAAGACAGCAGCTGCTAATGATGCCGAGATTGTTATAGGGGTTATGGAAGAGAAGAGCCTCGGAGAGTCTTTGATTTATATGCATTCGCAGAAACTTGCAAAGCAGAAAAAAATCAGTCCGCTTGATCAGCATTTTTTTGGTGCGTGGTCTCTTTGTCACAAAATGTTTTCGCTGGATTTCATAAAAAAATATGACTTGAAGGTTGAGAAACTAAAGAATGCAGAAGATGGTGTGTTCACCTTTTGTGCATTGAAGAACGCGCAGCGGATTTTTGGTTGTGATGTGGTTGCATATAATTATATAAAAAGGCCGTTTTGGGAGATGCCTTCTGCAACTCAAACCATAAGCAGCGAATACCTGGAAGGGCTTCTGGCTTCTCATGACAGGATTTTGCAGGAGGCTTTGGAACTTGCGAAAAAGCGTTTTGATAACCCTAATGAGTATCTGGAGAAGTTGTTTGAGCGCTTCATAGAAGGTGAAATGATTAACGGATATTATCGAGGTATCTGGAGAGCAAGTGAGAATCTGATTCCGAGAATTACCGAGAGAACCGAGATGTACAGGGAACATATTTCAGAAGAAACGTGGAACGGTATTTTGAAACGCCACAGGGACTTGGAACTAGAAAGCGGTTACATGACTGCGGAAGAGATGGAATCAAAGCCACTGCTGACTCTCGTTGTTTCTGATGACATGGACGAAAAGAAAATCAATCTGTTTTTAGGCAGTCTGTATAACCAGCAGTTTCCGAGATTTGAGGTTGTGGTTTCTGATATTCTCAGAGACAAGGTCGATTCTGTATATAAGGATATGTTAAATTTTCATTTCAAAAGCGGATGTGGTGTCTCATTTAAGCAGGAACAGGCAAGAAATGCACGCGGAAAATATGTAATGATAATCGATGATTTTATCATGTTCACGAAGAATTCTCTCAGAGAAATGGAAAAGAAGCTTTCAGCAGATGAGAAGCTTGATTATGTAACGATGCTGGTTAAGAATTATGATGGCAAGAATTTTAACAAGCTGAAAACTCTAAGTGCTGCATATGGCAGAAGAAAACTTATGAAGAACAGATATGACTCGATGGATGAATTTGATACGCTTGTTTCCAACAAGATGTTCAGAAAATCATCGTTGAGCTCGTATAATTTCAATTCAAATCATCACGAAGATGCTTTGATGTTTCCTGCGGCTTTTAATTATGCAAAGCTTAGAAAAGGAATCATGATTAGTGATATAACGGATGAGGAGCTGGCTGCAAATGCTCCTGATAAACCAAACAGGCTTATCGTAAATATGAATTATTTAAAAAATGATACAGAGGACAGGGTTATTCAAATGTTAAAGAGGCACATAACCCGTGAAGATATAAACAAGGCAAAGAGAATTTTTGGCAAGTAGGACAAAATATGACAGTTATAATCAAATTTATCAAGCTTATAATTAATATTATTTTCAGCTTTTTCAAGCTGTTTAAGGTCAAAGACAAGGTGACTATTGCAAGCAGGCAGTCTGATGAGGAATATCTTGACCTGAAGATGCTGCGAGAAGAAATTGAGAGAATCAGCCCACAGACTGAGGTGGTGGTGCTTTGCAAAAAAATAGAAGGTAGCCCGGCACACAAGCTTATGTACGGGTTTCACCTAATCAGGCAGATGTATCACATAGCAACGTCTAAAGCTGTTGTTGTTGATTCTTATTGTATTGGTGTGAGTATCCCAAAGCAAAGACCGGAGCTTAGGGTTATCCAGATTTGGCATGCGCTTGGTGCGTTTAAGAAGTTTGGTCTAAGCATTGTAACTGAGGGCGAGGGAGAAGGTAGAAGTACAAAGGTGGCAGGGCTCATGAATATGCACAAGAACTATACTTATGTTCTGATGAGTGGCAGTGCCTGCAGAGAACCATATAAGGAAGCTTTCGGGTACGGTGATGAAAGTATGATTATCGGTTCACTTCCACGTGTTGACTTGATTTTGAGCAATGAGTTTAAGGAAAAGACTCTTGCAAAGATACGCGAGAAGTATCCGCATATCGGAACGGATGGACGCAAGGTGATTGTTTATGCACCGACATTCAGAAAAAACGAAGATATATCAGAATATATCAGGAGTCTGGCAAGAGCCTTTGACCCTGAAAAGTATATATTCGTAGCGAAGCTGCATCCGCTGATGGAATTTTCCGGAGACACGGAAGGAATCCTTCTTGACCGCGATTTTTCGACGCTGGAAATGCTGTATGCTTCGGATTATGTAATAGGGGATTATTCTGCGATTGTTTTCGAAGCGGCGCTACTGGATAAACCGCTGTTTTTCTATGCCTTTGATATAGATACTTATGAGGGCGCAAGAGACTTTTATCTTGACTACAGAAAGGATATGCCGGGGCTAATAGCAAAAGAACCACAGGAGATTGCAGAGGCAGTAGAAAACGGTGATTATGACCTTGAAAGAATCAGAAATTTCGCGGACAGATATGTAGAGTACAAAGAGAACTGCACTAACAGACTGGCGAAGATTGTGCTAGGGATGCAGGACATTTCCCATTGACATTATCTATGCATATAATGTATAATATTCTTCACGCTAATAAATTTTTGGCGACATTTAATTACATTTTGAAAAGTCTGCAGAGGTCAATATTCTGTTGATTATCTGATTAATTATCATTAGTTAACACAAAATGATGTACTTTACTTGACTTGAGTGGTGTAATTATGCTAAAATTTATATGTTGTGTTACGCCGGCGTGATGGAATTGGCAGACGTGCGGGATTCAAAATCCCGTGGTGGTAACACCGTATGGGTTCGACCCCCATCGCCGGCACCATTTAGAAAAAATAATTTTAAATTAGGAGGCTTATAAAATGAATCCATTAGGTATGCAGTTCATGATTTTAATCATATTCATAGTTGCGATGTATTTCCTTTTAATCAGACCACAGAAGAAGAAGGAAAAGTCAATCTCAGAAATGAGAAACAGCATCCAGGTAGGAGATGAAGTTGTAACAATCGGCGGTATCTGCGGTAAGGTAGTAAAGACTAAGGACGAAACAATCGTTATTCAGGTTGGCGCAGATAAGGTTAAGTTTGAAATGATGAGATGGTCAATTTCATCAGTTACAAGCAAATCCTCAAAGCATGCTCCTGTAGAAAAGGAAGAGCCAAAGAAGGCTAAGCCAAAGAGACTGGGCAAAAAAGAAGAAGAACAGACTGCTGAACCTGCAACAGCAGAAGAAGTAAAGCCTGCAGAAGCTCCTGAAGCTGAGGCGGCAGAAACTGAAGAAAAATAGTTGAATGAAAAGCTCCTGATTCTCAGGAGCTTTGATTTTGTTTTTGGTAACATAAAAAACAGATATTTTTAAGAATACGGGCGGAATTGTTTTGAATCTTATTGAAGAAATATGCCAAAAGTAGTAAAATAGTACTTATACAATGCCTTTTTAGGCGCTAATTTTATTTAAGAGGTGGATATAGAAATGAACTCAAAGCTAAGAAAAGTATTTGCAGCCCTGATATGTGTAGTAACACTGTTTGGCTGGTATGTTACTGTCTTTGGTATCGGATCTGTGAACTCAATTAAGGACATAATGAAGTTCGGTCTCGATATTAACGGCGGTGTGTATGTTGTTATGGAGGCTGATACGGATCTCAAGGGGGACGAGCTTGCAAAAGCTATGGAACAGACTCGTGCGGTACTTAACAACAGAGTTAATGCAATGGGAATTTCTGAGGCTACTGTTTCATTAGAAGGAGACAAGAGACTCAGAGTAGAGATGCCTGGTATTGACAATTCTCAGGATGCTATCGATCAGATCGGAAGAACTGCGAAGCTGAGATTTTTACTTGCTGACGGAACTGAGGTTCTTGACGGAAGCGATATCAAGAATGCAGGAATCAGCAATGATACTAACCACGGTGGATACAAGGTTGACCTTGAATTTACAAACGAAGGCACAGAAAAGTTCACAGCAGCTACTGCTAAGGCTTCAAGCGGCCAGGTTACTTCTGCTGTAGAAGGCGTATCAAATAAGGCTATCATCATCATGCTTGACGATGAGATTGTAACTGCTCCTACTTGCGATACTACAATCAACCAGTCAACTTGCGAAATTACAAGTCCTACAGGTTACCCAAAGGATGAGGCTTCAAACACAGCTGCCCTTATCCGTGGCGGTGCGCTTCCTCTTTCATTACAGGAAGTTACATCATCTGTTCAGACTGCAACTATCGGTGCCGATGCTCTTGACAAGAGTATCATAGCAGGTGCCATCGGTCTTGGTCTTGTATTCTTACTTATGATTATTATGTATAATATCCTCGGTCTCATGGCGGACATTGCACTTCTGTTATATGTGCTCATCGTTATGTGGATTATGGCAGGGCTGGGAAGTGTTCTTACACTGCCTGGTATTGCGGGTATCATACTTTCAATAGGTATGGCGGTAGACGCCAACGTAATTATATTTGCCAGAATCAAAGAAGAAATTTCTCAGGGCAAAACCATAAGAGTTGCTGTATCACAGGGTTTCAGACACGCTCTTGTTACAGTTCTCGACGCGCAGATAACAACTTTGATTGCTGCAGTTGTTCTGTACGAAATAGGTTCTACATCAGTTAAGGGATTTGCTATCACTCTGATGATAGGTATTATCGTAAGTATCTTTACTGCAGTTGTTATCACTCAGCTGTTTGTTGGACTTCTTGCAGATACAAGAAAATTTGCAAAGAACAAATACTTTGGTGTTAACGAAGACGGAACCCCAAAGAAGATTCTAAAGAAGGAATTCAAATTCATCAAAAACAGAAAAGTATTCTACAGCATAAGTGCAGGCGTAATTATTCTTGGTCTTGTATTTACTGTTGTAAGAGGCTTTAACTACGGTATCGACTTTACAGGCGGTACAATGATGCAGATTGATATGGGTCAGAAGGTAACTGTAGAAGAAGTTGAAGATTCACTCAAGGAACTTGACCTTTCCCCTTCAATCGTGCTTGCAGGAGATGACAAGGAAGAAGTAATCATCAAAACAATCAAAGCTCTTGACAATGATGAACGTGCAAAGGTTGTGGACACTCTGAACAAAGACTTCGGTATCACTCAGGACAATGTTCTTTCTTCAGAACAGTTTGGACCTACTGTAGGTAATGAGCTTAAGACTAATGCTCTTAAGTCTGTTATCATTGCAGCTATAGGCATGCTGATTTACATCATTTTCAGATTCAAATCATGGAAATACGGTGTATCCTCAATTGCCGGTGTTGTACATGACTGTCTGGTTGTTTTAGCAATTTATGCGATATTTAACATTACCATCAATAATCCGTTTATTGCCGGCATCCTAACTGTAGTAGGATACTCTATAAACGATACAATCGTAATCTTTGACAGAATCAGAGAGAACAGAAAACTTTACAAGAAGAATCCTCTCATGGATACTATTGACATGAGTGTAAACCAGACACTTAACCGTTCAATTATGACATCACTTACAACTCTTGTATGTATGGTACCTATGGCAATCATGGTATCAACTTCTATCAGAGAGTTTGTAATTCCACTTATGGTTGGTGTT
Source organism: uncultured Clostridia bacterium (assembly GCA_938034165.1). Lineage (GTDB taxonomy): Bacteria > Bacillota > Clostridia > Peptostreptococcales > Anaerovoracaceae > CALHKP01. The sequence goes on from CALHKP010000011.1 coordinate 14,043, forward strand.
CTTGTAGGAACTTATTCATCAATATTCCTCTGCAGCCCACTGCTATACGGACTGAGCAAAGATGAGGATAAATCAAGGTATGTGTTAAATAAAGAGAAGAAAGGTAAAAAATCAAAGAAAAACTAATACTTTTCTTTGATAGGCGAAGTTAAATTAATGGAAACAAAATCACAATTTTTACAAGAGTTACTTGAATATAACAAAAATTATGATATAGAAGTTATCGGTAAGGCCTACGATAAAGCCAAAAGCCTTCATGACGGTCAGTTCCGAAAGAGCGGAGAACCGTATTTCATTCACCCGATTGCAGTTGCAAAGATTCTTGCGCAGCTGGGTATGGACGAAGCTGCAATTGTCGGCGGTCTGCTTCATGATGTCGTCGAAGACACTGATTATACGAGGGAGATGCTGGTAGAGGACTTTGGTGAGGAAGTTGCACTTCTGGTTGATGGTGTAACTAAACTGGGTTCCATTAAATTTGACTCAAAAGAAGAACAGCAGGCCGAGAATCTTCGTAAGATGTTTCTTGCAATGTCTAAGGACATCAGGGTTCTCATAATCAAGCTTGCAGACAGACTTCACAATATGAGGACTGCACAGTACTGGAAACCGGAGAAGCAGAAGGAAAAGTCCAGGGAGACTCTGGATATCTATGCTCCTCTGGCCAGCAGACTGGGTATATATACCGTAAAATTTGAGCTGGAAGATATTGCTCTTTCCTATCTGAATCCGGAAGAGTATGCAAAGCTCAAGATTGATGTTTCCGAAAAGAGGGAACAGAGAGAAGCCTTTATCAATCAGGTAATATCTGAGATAAGGGAGTCTCTCGACCAGATGAAAATGAATTACGATATTTACGGAAGATCCAAGCATCTTTACAGTGTGTATCGTAAGATGAAGCTTCAGCACAAGCAGCTTGATGAAATCTTTGACCTTACTGCGGTAAGAGTTATAGTTGAAACTGTCAAGGACTGTTATGCTGTACTGGGACAGGTTCACACTATGTGGAAGCCTATTCCGGGAAGATTCAAAGATTACATTGCCATGCCTAAGCCTAACATGTATCAGTCGCTTCATACTACTGTTCTGGGTGATAACGGCGAACCATTCGAAATCCAGATTAGAACTTATGAGATGCACAGAGTGGCTGAATACGGTATTGCAGCCCACTGGAAGTACAAGGAAGGTAACAGATCCGGAGTAAAAAATAACGAGGACATGAAGCTTGCATGGCTTCGTCAGACTCTGGAGTGGCAGCAGGATCTGAAGGATCCTAAAGAGTTTATGGAAACTCTGAAGATGGATTTGTTTGCCAGCCAGGTATTTGTATTCACACCTAAAGGAGAGGTTATTGACCTTCCGGCAGGTTCCACACCTCTGGACTTTGCTTTTAAGATTCATACAGCTGTTGGTTGTAAATGTGTCGGTGCAAAGGTAAACGGCAAAATGGTCACTATTGACCATCAGCTGAACAACGGCGATATTGTAGAAATCGTTACGTCATCAAATTCCAGCGGACCTAGTGTTGACTGGCTGAAGATTGCCAAGAGTTCAACTGCGAGAACCAAAATAAGACAGTGGCTCAGAAAAGAATCTAAGTCTGACGATGTTGCAAGGGGTAAGGATGCCCTTGACAAATACATCAGAAAGAAGGGTTATGACCCTGTTCAGCTGGAAAAAATTTCTCTGCTTTCAAGAGCAATGAAGGAAAGCAGCATTACAAACTCCAATGATCTTTATCTGCAGCTGAGTAAAGGCGGCTCATTCATGGGCAAATTTGTAGGTCTTCTGCTGGGATATGTGGATGAAGAAAAACGCATGGAGCAGAAAAAGGCTGAAGAAAAAGAACGCGGAATCCTTAACGGCGAAGCAAAAAAAGAAAAAGAAAATAAATACAGAAGAGATAACCCGGGTATTGTTGTAAAGGGAGCGGATAATCTTATGATTCGTATCGCGAGATGCTGTAACCCTGTACCGGGTGATGATATTGTAGGTTTTATTACCAAAGGAAGAGGCATTTCTGTTCACAGAGCAGACTGTTCCAATATAAGATCCCTTCCGGAGGAGGAGAAAGCCAGATTTATCGATGTTGAGTGGGAAGACCTGAAGGTGGGCAAATCATATATTGCTGACATATGCCTGATGGGAATTGACAGAAAAGGATTCTTCTCTGATATCTCAAGATGCTGTGAAGATATGGATGTTCATATTTCCGGTGTCAATGCAAAGAGCGGAAAAGATGATATCGTGCACATAACCCTGACGCTTTCCATTTCCAGCACACAGCAGATGCAGAAGGTACTGAGAACTCTCAGAAATGTTGAGGGTGTAACTAATGTTTACCGTGCAAAATCATAAATTATATAACTCGGGAGAAAACGATAAATGATAGTTAAAATATTTGAACTTGGAATGATAGGCGAAAACGCGTATCTTGCATATGATGAAACAAAAAAAGGATTCCTTGTGGATCCGGGCTTGTATAGCCAGAAAATAGAAGAAACTGTAAAGGAAGAAGAAATCGAAATCGAATATATCATCCTGACTCATGGCCATGCAGATCACATGGGCGGAGTTGAAGCATTCAAACAGCTTTATCCGAATGCGAAGGTTGTTGCACACGAAGACGAAAAAGAAATGCTTCATGATCCAGCTCTTAATTTCTCTACAGAAATGTACAGAAAGAGTATTTCAATAGATGCAGATATCTATGTAAAAGACGGTGATAAACTGACAGTGGGAAATACAGAGCTTCTGTTTATCCACACACCGGGACATTCTGAAGGCGGAATGTGTATCGTAAGCGGTAAAGTATGTTTCAGCGGAGATACTTTGTTCAGAGCATCAATCGGAAGAACTGATTTCCCATGCGGAAATTTCGAAAAGCTAATTAGCTCAATTAAGAACAAACTCTTTACGCTGGCTGACGATACTGTAGTTTATCCGGGACACATGGGTGCTACGACTATAGAATTTGAAAAGAGGCATAATCCATTTGTATAGAATACTGATTCATAATTTCGAAAAAAAGTACCTGCTCTGCGAACTTATAAATATGTTTTTGAGACAGGACCAGTATATATTGGAAGAGGAAGCAGGCGAAGAAGAAAAAAAAGCACTTCCTCTTTTGGAGTATAATAAGGAAAATCTGACAGACAGGGATGCTATCAAAAGAGAAATTTACAATTCCCTTTCATCCCTCACGGGAAAGACCATAGACTGGGGAATTCTTACAGGCATCAGACCTGTTAAGCTTTGCGGCGAATTGATAGCAGAACACGGAAGTGAAAAGGCTCAGAGGATTTTGAGAGAAAAGTATCTGATTTCAGAAGAAAAAATCAATTTTATAACAGAGATGTTTGAATATCAGATGGAAACGGCAGGAGAGGCGGAGGCAAAAAGCGCAGGGATTTATATCGGAATTCCCTTTTGTCCTACAAGGTGCGTATACTGCTCCTTTGCTTCGAATCAAGTACCGGATAGTGAAATCGAAAAATATTCTCATGCACTGAACAGAGAAGTAGAGTATGTAGGAAGAAGAATGAAGGAAACGGAAATTTCTCCGGAATCTGTTTACATAGGCGGCGGAACTCCTACGACATTTACAGCAAATCAGTTGGAGCTTCTTCTTGATACTGTCAGAAAAAACTTTGATTTTTCAAAGGTCAGAGAGTTTACAGTTGAGGCCGGAAGACCTGATACCATTACAGAGGAAAAACTTGCAGTATTGAAAAAATACGGGGTTGGGCGAATAAGCATAAATCCTCAGTCCATGAAGCAACACACTCTTGATCTTATCGGGCGAAGCCACCGTACAGAGGATATTCTCGAGGCTTTTGAAATTGCAAAGAAATTTGACTTTGACAGCATAAATGCTGATATAATTGCGGGACTTCCGGAGGAGACTCCTGAGGATTTCAGAAAAACCTTAGAAGTTGTTTCGGGTCTTGAGGCTGATAATATTACTGTCCATTCACTGGCAGTGAAGAGAGCCTCAAAGCTTATAGATATAGATCCTGAGTTTCATTTTAAACAGGCTGACAACGTGAAGCAGATGGTTTCGGAGGCTCAGAGATTTCTAACGGAGAAGGGATACAAGCCATACTACCTCTACAGGCAGAAACATATGGCAGGTGCTTGCGAAAACGTAGGCTACTGCATGCCGGGAAAAGAGGGAATATATAATATTAGAATTATGGACGAGCATCAGATTATACTGGCTCTCGGTGCCGGTGGTGTGTCCAAAATGTATTATCCAAAAGAAAACAGACTTGAAAGAGTACCGAATGTAACTAATTACACTCAGTACATTGACAGATTAGATGAAATGTTGGAGAGAAAAGAAAAAAATATTTTTATGGAGGTAAGAAAATGCTAACCAATGCACCAAAAGGAACCAAAGACATTTTACCGGTTCAGGCATATAAGTGGCACTTTGTTGAAAAGAAGTTTGCCGAAATATGCGATAGATATGGCTTCAAAGAAATCAGAACGCCTGTATTTGAACATACTGAACTGTTCAAGAGAGGTGTAGGCGATACTACAGATATCGTGCAGAAAGAAATGTACACATTTATGGATCACGGTAACAGAAGCATCACACTTAAACCGGAAGGAACTTCACCTGCAGCGAGAGCCTTTGTTGAGCACAAGCAGTATGCTGATATTCAGCCAACAAAGTATTACTATGTTACACCTTGCTACAGATACGAAAACCCTCAGTCAGGAAGACTCAGAGAGTTTCACCAGTTCGGAATTGAAACTTTTGGAACACCAAGCATGGTTGCAGATGCTGAAGTTATCTGTCTTGCTTATGATTTCCTTAAAGAAATGGGTATAACAGATATTGAGCTTCGCATTAACAGTGTAGGATGTCCTGAATGCAGACAGAAGCATAGAGAAGCACTGAAGGAATTCTTGAAGCCTAAGTATGATGAACTTTGCCACACATGCAAGGACAGATATGAGAGAAATCCTCTAAGAATCATCGATTGCAAATCAAAGCACTGTCAGGCTCTCGTTGAAGGAGCTCCTATGATGGTTGATTACCTCTGCGACGATTGCAAGGAAGCATTCGAAGCTGTTCAGAAAAACCTTGACTCAATGGGAATCGAATATACAGTGGACACTAAGATTGTAAGAGGTCTTGACTATTATACTAAGACTGCATTCGAATTTGTAACTACAGGAATCGGTGCCCAGGGAACTATATGCGGCGGCGGTAGATACGATCACCTTATCGAAGAGGTTGGAGGACCTCCAATTCCGGGTGTAGGCTTTGGCCTTGGAATCGAAAGACTTCTGATGCTTATGGAAAACAGCAATATAGAAATTCCACAGCCAGACACAGTTAAGGCGTTTATAGCTGTAATGGGCGACGAAGCTAAGGATTTCGGACTAAAGCTTTTGAGAGAACTCAGACAGAGAGGCATTAAAGCCGAAATTGATACTCTCGAAAGAAATATCAAAGGACAGTTTAAGTATGCTGACAGAATTAGTGCAAAATACACTGTTGTAATCGGCGAAAATGAACTCAACGAAGGAGTTGTTTCCGTAAAGGAAATGGCTACTTCAACTCAGACTCAGGTTAAACTCGAAGACTTGATTGAAGAACTGGCAAAATAAAATCACAGGGAGATAAATATAACAAATGGCTAATTTATTTAAAAGAACGGATATGTGCGGAAATCTGCGCATAGAAAATGCGGGTCAGGAGGTTGTGCTTAACGGATGGATCGCAAAGCAGAGAAGTCTGGGAAGCATCATATTTGCTGACTTGAGAGATAAGAGCGGAATTGTGCAGATTGTATTTGACGAATCAATTCCAAAGGAAGTATTCGACCTTGCGGACACTCTCAGAAGTGAATATTGCATAGGCGTTAAGGGTCTCGTAAGAGAAAGAAGCTCAAAGAACCCTGACCTTCCTACAGGTGATATCGAACTTCTGGTAAATGACTTGGTAGTATATTCAAAGTCAGAAACCCCGCCGATCTACATCAAAGATGACGACAATGTAGATGAAAATCTGAGACTTAAGTATAGATATTTGGATCTAAGAAAGCTTAAGATGCAGCACAATCTTATGTTCAGACACAAGGTTGTAAAGCTTGCGAGAGACTACTTTGATGATAATGGTTTCACAGAAATCGAAACACCTATTTTGGTAAAATCGACTCCTGAAGGCGCAAGAGACTATTTGGTGCCAAGCAGAGTTAATCCGGGTAATTTCTTTGCTCTTCCACAGTCACCGCAGCTGTTCAAACAGCTTCTGATGGTAAGCGGATGCGACAGATATATCCAGATTGCAAAATGTTTCAGAGACGAAGACCTGAGAGCTGACAGACAGCCGGAATTTACTCAGATTGATATGGAAATGTCTTTTGTTGATGTTGATGATGTAATCTCTATTCAGGAAGGTTTCCTCAAGAAGGTATTCAAAGAAATCATGGGAGTTGAAATCGAAACTCCTCTTATGAGACTTCCATACGACGAAGCTATGGAAAGATTCGGTTCAGATAAACCAGACCTCAGATTTGGATTTGAACTTAAGAAACTCAACGATGTTGTTGCAGGCACTGAATTCAAGGTATTTGCTGATGCTCTGGCTTCAGGCGGAGATGTAAGAGGTATCTGCATTGACGATGCTTCTGACAAGTTCAGCCGTAAGGATATCGACAAGCTGACTGATCAGGCTAAGCACTACGGAGCAAAGGGTCTTGTGTGGATTAGAGTAGAAGAAAACGAATTTAAATCTTCAGTGAACAAATTCTTCACTCAGGAACAGCTGGCAGAAATCTCTGCTGTATTCGGCGCAAAGAAAAACGACCTGATTCTGATTGCCGCTGATAAGGCTAAGGTTGTATTTGATACGCTGGGCTTCCTCAGAAGACACATTGCAGGAATCCTGGGACTTCTGGATGACAAAGACTTTAAACTTCTGTGGGTTGTTGATTTCCCTATGTTCGAAGCAGATGATGAAGGAAATCTGAAGGCAATGCATCATCCGTTCACTCATCCTAAGGCAGAGGATATTCCAATGCTTGATACAGCACCTGAAAAGGTTAAGGCAGATGCTTATGATATTGTTCTTAACGGTGTTGAACTGGGTGGAGGAAGTATCAGAATCCACGAAAGTGATCTTCAGGCTAAGATGTTCAAGATTCTTGGACTCACAGATGAAGAATGCGAAGAAAAGTTTGGTTTCTTGTTAGAAGCTTTCAAATACGGTGTTCCGCCTCATGGAGGTCTTGCATACGGTCTTGACAGACTTATCATGCTTCTTGCAGGCGAAAGCAGCATCAGAGAAGTAATGGCATTCCCTAAGAATCAGAATGCACAGTGTCTCGTAAGTGATGCACCGGGTGAAGTTGATAAGGAACAGCTTGACGAGCTTTCTATAGCACTGAAATAGAGGATTTATAAGGTTTAGATTACTAAAAATGAAAAAGATTGGATTGCTTGGGGGAACTTTTGATCCTATCCATTTGGGTCATCTGGGACTTGCGGAAACTGCAATTGACGAACTTGAGCTTGATATGCTCTATATAATGCCGGCAAGAGTTCAGCCTTTCAAAATGCACAAGGATACTGCAGAGCCTCATGACCGTCTTAACATGGCAGGGCTGATATCAAAAGAGAATCCCAAACTGGCAGTGTCAGAATTTGAAATCTTTGATGAAAGAGTATCATATACATTTGATACGATATCGATGTTAAAAGAAAAGCATAAGGGAGCAAAGCTAGTGTTCATAATGGGTACAGACTCCCTTATGAGTATTGATAAATGGTACAGAGGAGAGGCGCTTCTCTCCATGTGCTCATTTGCAGTGGGTTTGAGACCCGGATACGACAAGTCAAAGGCAAGTGCCAAGGCAAAGTGGCTGGCTGATAAGTACGGTGCTGATATCACTATACTGGAAAACAGAATGCTTCCGGTATCATCTACTGAGATAAAAGAGCACCTGAAAGCAGGAAAAAGCATCGCGAACTTTGTTGGAAAGGATGTAGAAAAATACATTGAAGAACACGGATTATATTTATAAATATATTGACGAAAATCTTAAAGAAAGCCGGAAGAAGCACACAAGAGGTGTTGCGGAAACTGCGGTTGAACTGGCAAAGTTATACAATGAAGATGCTGAGAAGGCATATTTTGCCGCTATGTGTCATGATATGGCAAAGAATATGAATGTTGACGAAATGAATGATTATGTAAACAAATATTCCATGGGCAGAAAATATTTGAACAATCCAAATATCGCTCACGGAAAAATCGCATGCATGATGCTCAGAGAGGACTTTGATGTAGAAGATGAAGATATTCTGAACGCTGTAAGTTATCATACTACGGGAAGAGCGGGCATGTCTCTTCTCGAAAAAATCATTTATCTGGCAGATGCAATAGAGCCGGGTAGAGATTATCCGGGGGTTAGCGAGCTTAGAAAAGCAAGCAGAGAAGACCTCGATAAGGCATGCCTTTTATCATTCAAACGGACTATAGACTACCTTACGGAAAAGGGAGCGGATATAGACGGTGATACACTGGCTGCAAAGGAGTATTTAGAAAAGACAGGAGAAAAAATGAATAATAGAGATTTGGCACAGCTTGGTGCAGAGCTTCTAAGCAACAAAAAGGCAACAGAAGTAAAAATTATAGACATAGGGGAAAAATCATCTTTTGCTGATTTTCTTGTAATTGCCAACGGTAATTCGGAACGTCAGGTGGCTGCTCTTACAGATGATGTAGAAGACGCGTTTGCAAAAGAGGGAGTAATCGTAAAGAGAATCGAAGGAAAGAACGGAACAGGATGGGTTCTTATGGACTTTGGCGATGTAATCGTTAATATCTTTATAAAAGAAATGAGAGACAAATATAACATTGAAAAGGTATGGGGCGACTGCACCATAACAGATGTGGAGGAATAATTATCATGGACGAAAGATACGAGTTTAAAGCGATCGAACAGAAATGGCAGAAGTTCTGGGACGAAAACAAGAGCTTCAAGACAGTAGAGGACGAATCAAAAGAAAAGTACTATGTACTTGAAATGTTCCCTTATCCATCAGGTAAGCTTCATATGGGACATGTTCGTAACTATTCAATAGGTGACGTGGTTGCAAGAGTAAAGAAGATGCAGGGATTCAATGTCCTTCATCCTATCGGATTTGACTCTTTTGGTCTTCCTGCAGAAAATGCGGCAATCAAAAACAATCTCGAACCGAGCGACTGGACATGGTCAAACATAAAAGAGATGGAAGAACAGCTTAAAACTCTCGGTCTTTCATATGATTGGGACAGAGAAGTTCAGACATGCAACGAAAATTACTATAAGTGGATGCAGTGGATTTTTATCCAGTTCTATAACAAAGGACTTGCTTACAAGAAGGAAAACCCTGTTAACTGGTGTCCTAGCTGCCAGACAGTACTTGCAAACGAGCAGGTAGTTGACGGTTGCTGCGAAAGATGTAAGACTCAGGTAGGAAAGAAGAACCTTTCACAGTGGTACCTGAAGATTACTGACTACGCTGACAGACTTCTGAACAACCTTGAAACTTTAGAAGGATGGCCAAACAAAGTTAAGGTTATGCAGAAAAACTGGATTGGAAAATCAATCGGTGCCGAAATCGACTTCAAAATTGACGGTACTGACAAAGTAATGAAGGTATTTACTACAAGAGCAGACACTCTGTTTGGTGTTACTTACATGGTAATGGCGCCTGAACATCCTTATGTTGCAGAACTTGTAGCAGGAACAAAATACCAGCAGCCTGTAGAAGAATACCTAGACAAAGTTCAGAAGATGAACGATATCGAAAGAAGTTCAACAACTAACGAAAAGACAGGTGTGTTCCTCGGACAGTATGCGGTAAACCCTGTTAACGGAAAGAAAGTTCCTATTTACATTTCCGACTATGTAATGATGGGTTACGGTACAGGAGCTATCATGGCTGTGCCTGCACATGACCAGAGAGACTTTGATTTTGCGAAAAAATTCGATTTAGATATTATCCCTGTAGTTCAGCCGGATGATCCTGAAATCGATGTAAATAACCTGAGCAGCGCATTTGCCGCAGAAGGTAAAATGATTAACTCAGGAAAATTTGACGGCCTTGACAACAAAAAGGCTATTGAGGAAGTTATTGACTGGCTTGACTCCGAAGGAATCGGCAAGAAGACTGTTAACTACAGACTGAGAGACTGGCTGATTTCAAGACAGAGATACTGGGGAACTCCAATTCCTATGATTTACTGCGATGACTGCGGTTGGGTTCCGGAAAAAGAAGAAAATCTGCCGGTTGTACTTCCTACAGATGTTGAATTCACAGGAAAAGGTGAATCACCGCTTACAACATCAAAGACATTTGCTGAATGCACTTGTCCAAAATGCGGCAAGAAGGCAAGAAGAGAGATGGATACTATGGATACATTCCTTGATTCATCATGGTACTTCCTGAGATACTGCGATGCAAACAACGACAAAGAAGCTTTCAGCAGAGAAAAAACTGACTACTGGATGAATGTTGACCAGTACATCGGTGGTGTAGAACATGCGATTCTTCATCTGATGTATGCTAGATTCTTCCAGATGGCACTGTACGACCTGGGTCTTGTAAAAGACGAAGAACCATTCAAGAACCTTCTGACTCAGGGTATGGTAAACAAGGACGGACGTAAGATGAGTAAATCAATCGGAAACGTTGTAAGTCCTGAAGAAATTATTAACAAATACGGAGCAGACACTGCAAGACTGTTCATCCTCTTCGCAGCACCACCGGAGAGAGAACTTGACTGGTCAGATGCCGGCGTTGAAGGAAGCTTCAGATTCTTGAACAGAGTCTACCGTCTCGTATATGAATTTGTTGAGAAGTACAAGGGAAAATGCACAGGAAGCTACGAAATAATAACTGACAATGACAAAGAACTCAACTTTGTGCTTAATACCACTATCAAAAAGGTAACAGAGGATGCAGGTGGAAGATTCAGCTTCAACACTGCAATCAGCTCAATTATGGAACTGGTAAATGAGCTTTACAGATACAAGGAATTAAGCTGCGCTAATTATGACTTTATGGAAGACGCCATAGAGAAATTAATTTTGGTTCTTTCTCCGTTTGCACCACATATTTGCGAAGAAATGTGGCAGAATTTAGGCAAAACAGATTCAATTGCAGAAGCAAAATGGCCTGAATACGATGATGCTGCGCTAGTAAAAGCGACAGTTGAGATTGTTGTGCAGATTAACGGTAGAGTTAAAGAAAAAATGAATGTTGCTGCCGATTTAGACAAAGCTTCAATGGAAGAAGTCGTAATGGGCACAGATGTCGTAAAAGAATTAGTAGAAGGTAAAAACGTAGTTAAAGTAATTGCAATCCCTGGAAAGCTTGTCAACATTGTTGTAAAGTAGGGAGGTAAGATGAAAGATTTCAATAACAAAAATGCGACAGGCAAGAAGATGATTCCCGGGCGAAACAAAGGAAACTCAGGCAAAGGAAGGGGCAGAGGCAGAAATGTCTCTGCCGCTAAAGGCATGAGTAAAGCTGTAAGAGAAGTTACAGAAAAAGCAGGCTTTGTTTCGAAAAATTCCGGCTCAGGAAGCCAGAAGAAAAAGGAAGCACCTTCAAACCAGAAAAAGAACAATGCGGCAAAGACTCAGAAAAAAGGGCAGAAAAATGCAAAAGGCTCACAGAAGCCTGCCCAGGGCAAGAAAAAGAATACAAAGCCGCATAAGAAAGCCGAAAATCTAAAGGTTATTCCTATCGGAGGACTTAACGAAATCGGTAAGAATATGACTTTGCTCGAATACAAGGATCAGATTCTTATTATAGACTGCGGGCTTTCGTTTCCGGATGATGAAATGTATGGTATCGACGTAGTAATACCTGATTTCAGTTATCTGGTGAAAAATGCAAACAAAGTAGTAGGTATGGTTATCACTCACGGTCACGAGGACCACATTGGTGCAATCCCATATCTGCTGAAACAAATCAGAGTACCGATTTATGGTACAAGAATTACTCTTGGCCTTATAGAAAACAAGCTCAAAGAGCATGGAATCAAGGGAAACCTTCATACGATACAGGCCGGAGACAAAATCAATCTTGGGAACTTCAAGGTGGAAACAATCAGAACTACTCATTCGGTTGCAGATGCGATTTGTCTGTACATACAGACTCCTGCGGCTACACTGTTTCATACGGGAGACTTCAAGATTGACTTTACTCCGATAGACGGCGAGCCCATTGACTTGAGCAAGTTTGCCGAAATCGGAAGAAGGGGCGTTGATGTTATGCTGGCAGACAGTACCAACGCACTGAGACCGGGATATACCAAGTCCGAGAAGCTTGTAGGAGAAACTCTGGACGGAATATTCCGAAAAGCAAAGAAGAGAATCATAATTGCAACATTCTCATCCAATGTGCACAGAGTTCAGAAAATCATTGAGCTTACAGCAAAATACGGCAGAAAATTCTCTGTATCCGGACGAAGCATGGAAAATGTTGTAAAGATTGCTCAGGAACTGGGTTACCTGGATATACCGAAGGGAACTTATGTTGAACTTAACAAGTCAAATAATATTCCTGACGATGAAATGGTTATTATAACAACGGGAAGCCAGGGCGAACCGATGTCAGCTCTTTCGAGAATGGCAAGCGACGAACACAGAAACGTAAAGCTGAAAAAAGGCGATATGGTTATCCTTTCTTCAACTCCTGTACCGGGAAACGAAAAAACTGTATCAAATGTAGTTAACAAGCTATATGACAAAGAAGTAGAAGTAATCTACAATGACATTGCAGATATTCACGTATCAGGACACGCATGTCAGGAAGAGCTTAAGATGATTCATTCTCTGATTAAGCCAAAATTCTTTATGCCGGTTCACGGTGAATCAAGACATCTTGTGCAGCATGGACTTCTGGCAGAGTCACTGGGTAAGAAATCTGAGGATGTGTTTATTCTTTCTAACGGCGATCAGCTTACAGTGGATAAGAACAGAGCTATCAAGTTCGAAAATGTTGTAAGTGCAGATTCTGTACTTGTAGACGGACTGGGAATCGGAGACGTAGGAAACGTTGTACTTAAAGACAGAAAACTTCTTTCGGAATCGGGACTTCTGATAGTTGTTGCTGCTGTGGACAGACAGGCAGGACAGATGATTTCGGGACCTGATATTGTTTCGAGAGGATTTGTCTATGTGAGAGAAAATGAAGATCTCATAAACAGTGCAAAGGACGTTGCAAGAGATGCCATTTTGGACGATCTGTACGACGGTGAATGCGACTGGAACGAGCTGAAAAATGCAGTGAGAGAAGAAATGAGAAAGTTCATATTCAAAAAAACCAAGAGAAATCCGATTATATTACCGATTTTTCTTGATGTATAAAAGGAGAATATACTATGAATGTTTATGATGAAGCTCACAAGCTTGCAAGAGCGGTAAAAGAATCCGGAGAATTTCAGCAGTATGATATGCTGAAGAAAAAAATCGACGAAACTCCTGAGCTTGCTGAAGTCTTGAAAGATTTTCAGGAAAAGCAGATAAAACTTCAGGCTAAGCAGATGATGGGTGAAGATGTGGGTGATATGAGCGCAGAAATTCAGAAGCTGGCAGCAGTTGTAATGGCAAATCCCCAGGCTGCGGAGTATCTTCAGGCTCAGATGAGATTTACTCTCATGATGAATGATGTATATAAGATATTAGCTGATGCAATAGGTATTGGCAATATCGGTTAAATTTGGTATAATGATTATATCTGAAAAAATATAAGCAAGAAAGCGAGAATAAAAATATGATTACAGCAGGTGATTTTAGAAAAGGTATTACTTTCGAAATTAATGGTGAGCCACATGTTGTTTTAGATTTCCAGCATGTAAAACCAGGTAAGGGTGCAGCATTTGTAAGAACTAAGTACAAGAACATTCTTAGTGGTGCAACAAGAGAAGAAGCGTTCAACCCTGATGACAAGTTCCCTAAGGCACACATCGAAACTAAGAACATGCAGTATCTCTACAATGATGGAGAACTCTACTACTTCATGGACATGGAAACTTATGAACAGATTCCAATCGGACAGGATCAGGTAGAAGATGCTATCAAGTACCTGAGAGAAAACGACGAAGCAACAATCAAATTCTACAAAGGAAGTCCATTCCTTGTTGAAGCTCCAAACTTTGTTGACCTCGTAGTAACAGAAACTGAACCTGGAGTAAAAGGTAACACTGCAACTAACGTAACTAAGGCAGCTACAGTAGAAACAGGTGCAGTAATTCAGGTTCCTATCTTCATTGAAGAAGGCGAAAAAATCCAGATTGACACAAGAACAGGTGACTATCTGGGAAGATCAAAATAGTTTTATATGATTTTTCTGAAGGGGGACGTGAGAGCGTCCCTCTATGAGATTATAGGAGTACTCAGATTATGAAATCCAAAAAGAAGACAGCAATAATCGTTATAGCAGTTATACTGGTTCTGTGCATAGCAGGAGCATTTTTATATATAAGCAGCCTTGACAAGGCTCTTGACCCGGAAGCAAAAGATACTAAAGTTTTCACTATAGAATCGGGTCAGACCACATATGACATCGGAAACAATCTTGAGAAAGAGGGCTTAATCAAAAGCGCTTCCAAGTTCAGAATATATTCAAAGATAAAAGGCGTAGGCGCAAAATTTCAGGCTGGGGTATATGCAGTTTCACCATCCATGAAGCTTAGCGAAATTACAAATATGTTTGTAAGCGGCAAAGTAAGCACAGCAACAATTACTATACCGGAAGGATATACAACTGTGCAGATTGCGAAGTCTCTCGAAGAGTCCGGAGTGGTAACTTATGATGAGTTTATGGAAGAAGTCAGAAATGGCAAGTTCGACTTTGATTTTGTTCCGGCACCTAATGGTAGGGATGACAGACTGGAAGGATATTTGTATCCGGATACTTATTCGGTTCCTATGGATGCGGATGCACATACAATCATAAAAATAATGCTTGGAACCTTTGACAAAAAATATAGAGAGGAAATAGAACCTCTTGCAAAGAAAAAGAATATGAGCATGAAAGAAGTTGTAACTGTTGCATCCCTTATCGAAAGAGAATGCAAAGTTGACAGCGAAAGAGAAAAGATTGCAAGCGTTATATATAACAGACTGGACAAGGGAATGGAACTTCAGCTCTGCTCAACTATCCAGTATCTGCTGGGTGAACCAAAGGAATTCCTTCTGTATTCAGACCTGGAAATTGATTCACCATACAACACTTACAAAAATGCGGGGCTTCCTCCGGGACCTATTGCAAGTCCGGGAATCGAATGTCTCAAAGCTGCTGTAGAGCCTGCAAATACAAAATATCTGTACTTTGTGCTGGATCCGAAACTTGACGGAAGTCACAGATTCTCGTCAGATGCAGAAAAATTTGAAAAGGACAAGGCCGCATATTCAAAGGCAATCAGCTAAATAAATAAGAGATTGGAGATTTGTTCTATATAATGGTTATTTTAAACGAAGAGGTAACAGCATTTATCAATCAGTATTATAAAAGTCCAAATGAGCAGCTGGCTGAAATGAGAAGCTTTGCTGAGAAAGAGATTGTTCCGATAATACTGAAAGAAACAGAAATATATCTGAATACACTGCTGCCTTTGATTAAACCGAAAAAAATTCTTGAGGTAGGAACGGCTATCGGATATTCTGCAATTTATTTTGCTCTTATGTGTCCGGAGGCTGAAATTTTTACTATAGAAAAAAACGAAGAAGTATATAAAACTGCCCTTGCTAATATAGAAGCAGCGGGACTGTCTGACAGAATTCATTGCTATCTGGGTGACGGTGAGGAGCAGATTGACAAGATAAGAGAAGAAGGCGAAGAGGGCTTTGATCTTGTTTTTCTGGATGCAGCAAAGAGTCACTACAGACGATTTATAGACAGCGCAATAAGAGTATGTGATGACAGAGCGGTGATCTTGTCTGACAACATTATGCAGCACGGAATGACTGCTGTTGAGGTATTTTTGCAGTACAGAAAGCACAGAACTAACATAAGACGTATGAGAGAATTCGTCGAATACATAAGCACGAATCCAAAGTTTGAGACTTCTGTGCTCAGTATAGGCGACGGAATTGCAGTAAGCATATATAATAAAGATTTACATGACAAGGAGTAATATGGATAAGAACAAATTTGAACTGCTGGCACCGGCAGGTGATCTGGAAAAACTGAAGATTGCACTGATTTATGGTGCAGACGCTGTATATTTCGGTGGAGAGATGTTCAGCCTTAGAGCAGGAGCGGGAAATTTTTCTTTCGACGAAATGAAGGAAGGTGTTAAATTTGCTCATGACATGGGCAAGAGATGTTATATGACAATCAATATCTTTGCTCACAATGAGGACATTGAACCTCTCAAGAAATATCTGTCAACAATAAAAGAGCTTGGAATCGATGGATTTATCGTATCTGACCCGGGAATTATCGACCTGATTCAGGAGATTATTCCTGAGGCTGAGATTCATCTTTCAACTCAGGCAAATATGACAAACTACAGAACTGCTAATTTCTGGTACAAGATGGGAGTTAAGAGACTTGTTCTTGCAAGAGAGCTGACTTTCCCGGAAATCAGACAGATCAGAGAGAATATTCCTGAGGATATGGAACTTGAAGCCTTTGTTCATGGAGCAATGTGTATTTCATATTCCGGAAGATGTCTGCTGAGCAACTTTATGATTGAAAGGGATGCTAACAGAGGTATGTGCGCTCATCCATGCAGATGGAAATATTCGCTGGTAGAAGAAAAGAGACCGGGGGAATACTATCCTGTAGAAGAGGATGATAGAGGAACATATATCATGAACTCAAGAGACCTTTGCATGATTGAGCATATTCCTGAAATCGTAGAAAACGGAATCATGTCAGCAAAGATTGAAGGAAGGATGAAAAGTGTGTTCTATGTTGCAACTATCATTCACGCATACAGAAAAGCTATTGATGCATATTTTGCAGATCCCGAAAATTATGTCTTCAAAGAAGAATGGATGAGAGAAGTAAAGAAGGTGAGCCACAGAGAGTTTACAACAGGTTTTTACTTCAAGAAACCTACAAACGAAGATCAGAACTATCAGACAAGCGCATATACAAGAGATTATTCATTTATAGGAAAAGTATTATCATATGACGAAACTACAGGTTATGCTGTAGTTGAGCAGAGAAACAAGATGAATATAGGAGATACTATAGAAGTATTCGGACCTGACATTGAATTCTTTGAACAGGAGCTGACTGAGATGTATGATTATGAGTCAGGAGAAGCTGTATCAAGTGCGCCTCATCCACAGCAGATTCTCAAGATGAAGATGGCTCAGCCAGTAAAAGAAAACTATATTCTGAGAAAACAAAAGTAAAGAAAGTTAGGAGGACATAATGATTTCCGACACGGATATGGTGCCTATATATGTTATGATTGTACTTTTGTTGATATTTATCAACGCAATCGTTGTATTATCAAATACGGCACTGAACAATGTAAACGAAAACAAAGTGAACCAGCTCTTGAATGTAGAAAAAAATCCGGGAGCAAAGAGGGTAATTGAACTGCTGGAGAAGCCTTTTAAGTACAAGTACACTAACAGGCTTTTGAATTACATATTTCTGATTGCAGGAATTACGATTACGATAGAATTGCCATACAATGATGCACTGTCAGCAGTGGTATTTCTTCTTGTGGCATCTTCTTTCGGTGAGCTTTTTCCAAGAAAAATTGCAATTCATCACAGCGAAAGTATTTCAATAAAGCTTTCGGGTTTGCAGAAATTTTTCAATGCTCTGTTCACACCTTTTGTATTTCTTATGACATTTGTGACAGATATTTTTCTGAGACTGTTCAGACAGGAAACCAAGATTGAGATTTCCAAATACTCAGAGGACGAGGTAATGTCAATGCTTGAGGCCGGTCAACAGAGGGGAGAAATCAAAGAAGAAGGCAAGAAGATGATTAACAGTATCTTTGCCTTTGACGATGAGCTGGCATATGAGATTATGACTCCGAGAACGGATGTATTCCTAATTGATATAAATGATCCGCCGGAAGAGTACATAGACGAACTTATGGAGCTGCGTTACTCGAGAATTCCGGTTTGTGAAGACGAATCCGACAATATCATCGGTATTCTTCATATCAAGGATTACCTGATAAAAGCAAGAAATGACGGATTTGACAATGTGGATATCAGATCAATTCTGAGAAAGCCTTATCTTGTTCCTGAAACAAAGAATATAGACTCTTTGTTCTTTGAACTTCAGAAAGAAAGACAGCATATTGCAATTCTGATTGATGAATACGGCGGATTCAGCGGTATCGTTACTATGGAAGATATTATCGAAGAGGTCATGGGTGAAATCGACGACGAATATGATGAAGAAGAGGTTATCATCAAGAAAATCGACGATAACAACTATTATGTAAACGGAAAAGTATATCTGAGTGACCTTAATGAAGAGATAGGAACAAACTTTGAATCCGAAAACAGCGAGACTATCGGAGGATTCATCATTGATCTCCTTGGGGAAATACCTGAGGAAAATGACAATGGCAGAATCGTCAAGTTTGATAACTGTATATTTACTATTCTTTCTGTCAAAGAGCGTCGTATAGAAATGCTCAAACTGGAAATAAAGCAGGAAGTTGAAGAAGTAGATGAAAACGAAGAATAGGAATTCCCCAAAGGGTAATTAGTCTGTTGAAAGGAGCTGGATTATGGCCAAAAATCATGAAGGTTTTGAATGCACCTGGGATGAATTCTATGAGATGTTTTTTGCTTTGGCTGACAAGAAAAAGCCTGCGCTGCTTCAGTTTCTTACGGAGCCTGGACCGGCAGGCGAGGTTGCTGATATTATCAGCAACCTGCAGGATATAGATATGAAAGCTGCAAACAGGTTGCTCAAGATGGCAGTGGATGCAAAGCTTGTATTTGCTGCGATAGATATAGGATATCTATATGGATGTGATAATGAACTGTTTATCAGAGCCGTCAGAAATTCTGAAAAGTCATTTACGGAAGATGACATAGAAGAGTTATACGGAGTTGGCCTTGAAGGGGAATTCCTTATAGACTTGTGCAGAGAATATAATATCGAGATTCCGGAGGATCTTCGCGCAGATTATTTAGAAGATGATTTTGATGAAGAAGATGAGGATGATTTCGAAGAGGACTTTGAGGAAGATTTTGATAATGATTTTGAAGAGGATTTGGATGATGACTATGAGCCTGAGGAATACTTTGGAGGAATACCTGAATCCGGATTTGATTCTGCAAAAGCCCCTAAGAAGCATCCGGGCAAATGTGACAGAAACTGCGCTGAGTGTCCGCCTCATTACGGATATAGATATGGACGCTGGTATTACGGGCATGATCATACACATGGCTGTGAATTTGGCGGAAACCGCGGCAGCGGACAGATGGATTAGAATTTTAAATTAAAGATGAGTGAGATATGGCATAGATTGCAAATTTTGTGATCTATGTCTTTTTTTATAATCTATTTGACGAATGTGTGTAGTAAATAACTATGCCGGCAAAACTGAGTTTTAAGATAAATAGTAAGCGATTAAAAAGGCAAAAAGAGTCAATTTTCTCCGCTTTAGTAACTTTTTCATATATAACCCATTTTTCAGGAAGACAAAAGCATAAAATACAAGTATAATAAAGTTAAAAGTATTAGTAAGATGTTAAGCAACGTACTAATTTGAATTTCATGTGTAGAGCTAGGAAGTTGATTTGAATCCTAAAAATAGATAAACTTATAGTAAAATAGTAGCAGAATGGAGAAAATATGTTATCAGATTTAAAAATTAATATAGAAAAACAGGAAGGTATTAATTTTAATATGGGATCAATTATGCAAGGCGTATTGATGGAGCATATAGATACGGAATACGCCCAACTACTTCATAATTTGGTAGTTAATCCGTATTCGCAGTATATAACATATGGGAAAGGCAATACTGTAGAGTGGCATATTAAGACTCTTACAAAAGAAGCTGAAATAAACATTATAAAGCCTCTCATGTGCAATATTGGAAACTCGATAGAAATAAAACATAAAGGAATAAAATTAACTATTATTAATAAAGGAATAGAAAAAATGACAGAGGATGAACTTATGAGCAGTACTTATTTTGCAGAGTGCAGCCCATACATAAATATTTCATTTATTACACCGACTGCATTTAAATCTAGCGGAAAATATCAGTTCTATCCTACTGTACAGCATATTTTCCAGAGCCTTATAAATAAGTATGATGCATGCTCAGGTGATGCGCCTATATATTCCTCAGAATTTATGAATGAAATAAATAATAATGTTAGTATTATAGGCTATAACTTACGGAGCACTATGTATCATTTGGAAGGAATAAGGATACCTGCATTTAAAGGAAATATAACATTAAAAGTAAAAGGTTCACAGATGTTCAAAAATCTAATGCATATGCTTGTACAATTTGGTGAGTATTCGGGTATTGGAATTAAAACGGCAATGGGTATGGGGGCAATGAAGATGAGAAAAGATAGTTAAAAGTAAAGTAGCACTTTTAAATTGTATAGTTTATCTTTGTATAAGTTAAGAGAGGAGTGATTTTTTGGACAGACGCAGTATTGAACTTGCAACAGGTGCACTTCTGCATGATATTGGAAAAATTCTTTTTCGATATAATGATGGAAGAGATCATAGTACAAGTGGATATGAGTTTCTCAAAGAAAATGGAATTAAAAATGAAAACTTATTGAATCAAATTAAATATCATCATCTGAAGAAACTGAATTCAGCGTCTCTTGAACCTGATGCATTAGCCTATATTACATATTGGGCTGATAATGTCGCAGCTGGTGCTGATAGGAGAAAAAAAGATGAAACAAGTGAATTTGGATTTGACAAGTATATACCTCTTGATAGCATATTTAATGTATTAAATCGTAATCCAGGCGAAAAAAGAGAAAACGCATCCTATATGATGAAAAAGGTTTACGACAGCGGTGAACCTAACATGCCATGTTTATCAGAATTTGAATATTCATCCGAATCTTACGGTGAAATAATTGCAAATATAAAAGATGGTCTAAATGCTGTTAAATCTATTGAATGGGAGTCATTGGAGCAGGAATCTGCCAATATAAAATCTGCAGAAGCCTATCTGAATTCACTTTTAGCAGTGTTAGAGTCAACTCTTTCATTTGTTCCATCATCAACACAAAAATCAGAGATTGGTGATATATCACTCTTTGACCATTCCAAAGTTACAGCAGCGGTTGCCGGAGCTCTATTGGAGTATCTTGATGAGAGGAAAATATACAATTACAAAGATAAGCTAGTAAATAATAAATCTTCTTATGATGATAAGGCTTTTTTGTTAGTTAGCATGGATATATCTGGAATTCAAGATTTTATATATACTATTTCAACTAGCGGTGTGCTAAAAACTCTTAGAGCAAAGTCATTCTACTTAGAAATTATGCTTGAACATATAGTGGACGAGCTTCTGACAAAAGTAGGATTATCGAGGGCAAATTTGATATACTCCGGAGGTGGACATGCATATATTTTGCTTTCAAATACAGAAAAAACAAAGGCTATTCTGACGGAATTTAATAAAAATCTAAAAGCTTGGTTTTTAAAACATTTCAGAACAGAGCTATATATTGCCATAGGAAGTGTTGATTGCAGTGCAAATGATCTTATGAATAAGCCAGATGGATCTGATGCATATGAGAATCTGTTCAAAGAAGTAAGTAAGAGCGTGTCTGAAGATAAGCTTAGAAGATATTCTGCAAATGAAATAATAGAGCTTAATAATACAAAACACAGTCAATATGAAAGGGAATGCAAAGTTTGCCGTTCTTTAGATAATCTAAATGATAATAATCTATGCTCTATGTGTGAAGGTTTTGAAAAACTCTCAAGTAAAATTTTAAAATCCGATTTTATTTCCATAACAGAAACAAAGTCAGAATACGCACTCAGACTTCCTTTTGATCGATTTATGCTTATGGAGTCGGAAGATGATGTAAGAAAAAGAATGAAAGAAGATTCCGGATATGTTAGGTGTTATAGCAAAAATAAAATGTTTACAGGATATAATGTGGCAACAAAGCTATGGACGGGTGACTATTATAACGGGGAAACCTTTGAGGATATGGCAGATGGTTCAAGAGGAATAAGACGTATAGGGGTTCTCAGAGCAGATGTTGATAATCTAGGCCAGGCTTTTGTAAAAGGATTTTCAGGAATTGGGGAAAACGATAATTATACTAGCTTATCTAGAAGTAGCACCTTCTCACGGAAAATGTCAATGTTTTTTAAGCTACATCTAAATTATATCCTAAGTAATGGTAAATATACTATCGAAGGTAAAGAATGTAATAATCTTGCACGAAAAGTGATGATTATATATTCTGGAGGGGATGATATATTTCTTGTGGGAGCTTGGAATGAGGTTATAGAAGCTGCTATTGATATTAATGATGCTCTTAGAGAATTTACACAAGAGACTCTTAGTATATCTGCTGGAATTGGATTGTTCCCAGAAAAATATCCTGTTGATGCATTTGCAAGGCAGACTGGCGATTTGGAAGATTGCTCAAAATCAGTCGATGGGAAAAATGCAGTTACTTTATTTGAGAATAACCAAACATATAAATGGGATGTTTTGAAAGAAAAGGTTATAGGAGAAAAATTTGCATTAATTAAATCTTATCTTGATTTAGAACAAGATAAGGGTATGGCTGTTTTGTATAAGCTCTTAGAATATATAAGAGGGCGTAAGGAAAAAATAAACATCGCAAGACTTGCTTACTTGCTGGGAAGAATGGAACCGGATAAGGAAGTTTCTCTAGAAAGAAAAGAAGTATATGCAAACCTTGCGAAGAATATATATAAATGGACGAGAAATGATGAAGATGCAAGGCAGCTTATAACTGCGATTTATTTGTATGTATATCTGAATAGAGATGGAGGTTATGATGGAAAAACTAACTAATACTAATTTTGCAGACAAAGCGGAAAAAGTCATCAAGAGCTTGGTCGAAACAGATAGAAGAGGCAACCCTAAGATAAAAATGACAACATCCAAGATACGAAATTTACTTTCAATGACTAATGTCTTGTATAATCAGGCTCGACAGTTAAAAACAGAACTTCTGCCAGAAGAGATAAAAAAAGATGTTCAATATCTTAAGATGCGTTTTGCTTATGAATCCGGACGTGAGCCATCAGTAAAGAGTTTTGTTGAAAAAGCAGAAATAATAGGACATCTTAATAATGTTGGAGACAGTAGAGAAAACCTATTACTCTTCTGCAATTACATGGAATCACTTGTTGCATATCATAGATATTATGGCGGTAAAGATCGCTAGGAGGAAATTAAAATGTTAGCAAAAATAGAAATTACAGGAACAATTACTTTGAAAACAGGTATGCATATAGGCTCTTCTGATGCATTTGCAGCGATTGGTGCAATAGATTCGCCTGTTGCAAGAGATCCGGTCAGTGCTATTCCATATATTCCAGGTAGCACATTAAAAGGTAAAATGAGAAGCCTTCTAGCAAAAGCGTATAATAACTCGGTAGTAAAAACGAGAGATGATGATGATGAAAGAATAAAAAGATTGTTTGGATGCAGCAAAAATAGTGAGGGCAATCCACAAAACAGCAGAGTTATTTTTTCTGATTCAATTCTTTCAAACGATGAAGAACTCAAGAAATATGGTCTTATTGGTGTGACAGAGGCAAAAGAAGAAAATACTATCAACCCGTTTACAGCAGTTGCAAATCCTCGTCAGATTGAAAGAGTTGTAAAAGGAGCTAAATTTCCAATTTCTATTATATATAATGTAGTTGACATAAACAGTATTGAAGAGGATTTTCGTACACTAGGTGATGGATTTAAACTTTTAGGTTATGATTATATTGGAGGACATGGTTCTAGAGGTTATGGCCGAATTGAAATTACAGGTTTAGATATCTGTCCTGTAATAGGAGATATTGATGACGATCTGCTAGAAAAATGTAAGGTGCAGATAGGGGTTGAAAAATAATGAAATATAAGTTGTTCAAACTAAACTTTTCTACGGCACTTCATGTTGGAAAAAATAAACTTAGTGATGCAGAAGTTACAATTACAGCAGACACATTATTTTCTGCCTTGTGCATGGAAGCTATGTATGATGATGAAAACGGCGGTATAGAAACTCTTATTAGTTGGGCGCGTTCAGGCAAATTACGCCTTACTGATGCCTTGCCTTATTATAAAGATACATATTATATTCCAAAGCCAATGATTCAGATTAAACGGGAAATAGAATCCGATTCTGTAACAAAGAAAAATCACAAAAAAATGAAATATATACCTATAAGTAGAATCAATGAATATTGTGATGGGAGTATAGATGCGGCGGCAGAAGTAGATAATCTAAAAAAAATGGGTAAAGTTGAAATTAGAACTTTAAATACTATTGATGTAAATGGTATAGCAACACCTTATTCTCTTGGGACATTTACATTTGAAGAAGATTGGGGTTTATACTTTTTACTAAGCTATGAGGATGAAGAAATACTGTATACTGTAACAGATTACTTGACTGCTATTGAGCTTTCCGGCATAGGAGGAAAAAGAAGTTCTGGTTTAGGCAAGTTTACTCTTGAGCAAGGGGAGTTTCCTAACGAATACGAGGGCTTGCTTAGAGTGAAAGGTAGTAACAGCATATTTGTTGCATTAACGACTTGTCTACCAAAAGAAGATGAGCTCAAAGTTGCTGTAAAAGATTCACATTATGCAATTATCAGGCGAGGTGGTTTTGCATATGATGATACATATTATGATTTGCCAAAGAGAAAAAAAGATTTATATATGTTTAAGCCTGGCTCATCATTTACTAATTGTTTTGATGGTGATGTATACGATGTATCAACAGAGGGCAAGCATCCTGTATATAAATATGGTATGCCCATATTTCTGGAGGTGTCGTTTTGAATAATTTCTTAGATAGGTATAAAATTAATATAGAAACGATTGGCCCGGTTTATATTGGTTCTGGAAAATCAATAAGAAGAAACGAATGGATTTTAAATAACAAAAAAGAAGCCATAATACTGGATCATCGCAAATTTTTTGATATGCTCGTAAAAAAGAATCTTATAGACACATATGAACGAGATATATTTAATGGAAAAGTTTCTTCTCTTTCTTATTGGTTGAAGGAACATAATGTAAGCTTAGAAGACTCGGAAAAGTGTGCGGCATACAAAGTAAGCGCAAGGAATTTTAATACAAAAAATAAGCAAATACGAGATATACAGCTTACAATAAAAGATCCTTACGGAAATCCGTATATACCCGGGAGTACTATGAAAGGCGCCATTAGAAACGCACTTCTTGCAGCCCATGTGCGAAAAAATGGATGTGATGAGTCACATATAAAAAGCGAAATCAGAACATACAATAGGAATAGTAAAAACTTTCTAAGAAGAGAAAGTGAAAAGGTTTCTCAGGATGCATTCAACCTAAAGGAAGTCGAATATATGAGTAAAGATAATGCAGTTTTGGATGTGATGAGTGGAATTAGGATAAGCGATAGTAATTCTGTATCTAAAGATAATATAATCTTGTGTATGAAAATAGACATGCATGAAGATTTTAGAGATACTGAGATTCCTACGATAAGAGAATGTATTGCACCGGGTACAAAATTTACTTTTGAACTTACCATTGATAAAACCGAAACAAAGATAACTGTTGAAGATATCAAGGCTGCAATCAATGATTTCCTAAAAGACTATAACAGAATGTTTTTAGAGCGATTTAAAGATGAGGAAATGTATGCCTGTGATGTGATTTATCTGGGTGGTGGCGTAGGCTTTTGCAGCAAGACTGTGATGAATCAAGTTTTTACAAATGATGAAAATAGAAAAAGACTTGTTACAGAAACAATAGCTAAAACATTGCCACCAAAAATGAAATCAAATGTTGCAGGTAAAAATCTTCCGGCTGTTGCAAAACTTACGGAAGTTGATGGACGACTGGTACAAATGGGTCCATGCAGCATAGAATTTGTAAAGGCTTAGCTGTTTTCAACAGTTTAAGCCGATGTTGAAATATGAACATTTGCAGAAGCTCTAGAGCTAATAATAGGAG
The DNA here is from genome assembly GCA_938034165.1 of uncultured Clostridia bacterium. Classification (GTDB taxonomy): domain Bacteria; phylum Bacillota; class Clostridia; order Peptostreptococcales; family Anaerovoracaceae; genus CALHKP01. The sequence continues at coordinate 40,216 of CALHKP010000011.1, forward strand.
TTGAATTATATTATTTAATTTTTAGCCGTAAAATGCTTCTGCAGATGTTAGTATACCTTATATACCAACGACAGGAATATAAAACAAAATCCCCATCAGGGGACGGAAACGGTATGTGAGTTTGTCAAGCTCTTTTTAACAACCAATATAAAACAAAATCCCCATCAGGGGACGGAAACATCATCATAGCGGCGTATCGCTTCACGCTTGGCAAATATAAAACAAAATCCCCATCAGGGGACGGAAACGATATTCAACAGCATTTTCGATATTGTCAAATTTAATATAAAACAAAATCCCCATCAGGGGACGGAAACGACCTTTTGTAGGTCTTATCATCATAGCGGCGTATCAATATAAAACAAAATCCCCATCAGGTGACGGAAACGTGTATTCGTTTAGTTCAATACTCTTCATTTTCTTAATATAAAACAAAATCCCCATCAGGGGACGGAAACGTTTCACCCTTTGAAGTTTCGTGAATTGTCATATAATATAAAACAAAATCCCCATCAGGGGACGGAAACGAATTCATCGCCAACAATAGTATTCCATGCACATGTGAAAATATAAAACAAAATCCCCATCAGGGGACGGAAACTCTCTGTTAAGTTCAATAATAAATTTCATTAAATCTAATATAAAACAAAATCCCCATCAGGGGACGGAAACTCTCTGTTAAGTTCAATAATAAATTTCATTAAATCTAATATAAAACAAAATCCCCATCAGGGGACGGAAACCGGCCGTTAATTCATCTTCTATATCTCGGTTATACAATATAAAACAAAATCCCCATCAGGGGACGGAAACTCGATGTCGTTTATTGTAATTGTTCTCATTTTTTTCGAATATAAAACAAAATCCCCATCAGGGGACGGAAACCACTCGTCAGTGTCTGGGTTGTAGTACTCGTTCCAGTACTAATATAAAACAAAATCCCCATCAGGGGACGGTAATGTGAAACTAGAAATTTCCTTATCTGTAAAAACTATAATGATTATGATTATTATGCTGTGATTTGGAGGTGATGAGCAATGTCACATATGTATATCTTAGATAATGGTTCGTCTATTGGAATGGACGGAGGACGGTATGTTGTTAAACAAAAGGACGATGTTATAAGGAGTATTCCAAAAGAAGGTGTAGAAAGCATTATAGTCTTTGGTAATTCAACAATTACAACCCCATGTGTTCATGATCTCTTGGAACGCGGTATTTCTGTTTGTTATTTTTCTTCTAAGGGTAAATATTTTGGTCGCCTTGTAAGTACAGAATTTAGTAAAGTTGAGCTTGTAAAGAAACAGTTTCAGATATTTGATAATAGGAATTTCTCGGTTAACCTTGCGAAAAATATAATTCAGGCAAAGATACATAATCAGTATGTTGTTGTGAAGAGATACATAAAGGATGAGACAGAAGATATAAAGAGAAAATTAGTAATTATTAGACGTATGGAGCAAAAGGTACATAAATCAGATTCTATCGATGAGATTATGGGTTGCGAGGGTATGGCTGCTCGCAATTATTTTTCTCTCTTGGGCATGAGTGTAAAACCGGAGTTTAGATTCTATGGAAGAAATAGGAGACCTCCAAAGGATGCATTTAATTCACTTCTAAGCTTGGGATATACATTACTTATGTATGATATAATGGCCAAAATTGAAAGCGTAGGATTAAATCCATACTATGGCTTCATGCATACAAATCGCGACAATGGACCATCACTTGTATCTGATTTGATGGAGGAATGGCGTGCAGTGATTGTCGATTCAATTGTTATGAGTATGATACAAGGAAATGAGCTTGATACAGATGATTTTGTAACTGATGATAAGCATGAAGGTGTATATATACAAAATGCCGCTATAAAGAAGTTTATAACTAAATTTGAAAAAAAGCTTAATACTTCGAGTAAGTATCTGGCCTATGATGATAATTCTTATAGTTTTAGACAAGCTATAGAAATTCAATGCAGTAAAATTGCAGAATGCATAAATAACAATGATTTTGAGAGGTATACTCCTGTTATAATAAGGTGATAACTATGTTAGATATCGATATAAAGAGCTATGATTTTAGTAATATAATTGAAGACCCTCAGAAACGGCTTATTCTCATAATTTATGATATTGTTGACAATAAGAGAAGACTTAAGATGGTAAAACATCTGGAGGCATATGGAACTAGAGTTCAAAAATCTGCTTTTGAAGCTCTGCTACTTGGACATAAGTATCGAGAGATGATAGAGGGCATAAAAAAAATTATAGAACAAGAGGATAATGTGAGGATTTATAGGCTAAATAGTAGTAATGAAGTGATTTTGCTCGGTAATAGTGATACAATGTATGAGGAGAATATCATTATAATATAAGGGAGCGTGCAAGAATGAAAAATATATTTTTTTCACCTTTAGGCAGTACTGACCCTATCGCAAGCATGCGAGATGGAGCAATGCTACATATACTTAGAAAATATGATTTTGACGAAATCTATCTATTTTATTCTAAGGAAATGTGCGAGTTAGAAGATGCAGATAATAGATATATGTATTGCATAAAAGGGTTAGAAGAGTTAACGGGAAAGAGTTTTGATAAAATAATAAAGATAAAGAGACCGGATCTTGTAGATGTGCACATCTTTGATGAGATGCTTTTAGAGTTTAGAGATGTTTTAGAAGAGATTTCTAAGGGAGAAGAATGCGAAATTGTTTTGAATGTCTCTTCTGGAACACCTGCTATGAAAAGCGCACTTCAGGTTATATCAGCAACATCAGAAAATGTAAAAATGATTCCTATTCAAGTGACAAGTCCTGCGAAAGCATATAATAGAAATCGTGAAGATGTTAAAGGAGACTATGATGTTGAAACACAATGGGAATTTAACCTTGATAATGTGGAAAGTGAGTATGAAGACAGATGTACTGTATCTTCAAACTTAAACCTTGCATCAGAAATGAAGAAGAATTTGATTAAAAATTTTGTTGACTCATATGACTATGTTGCAGCACTTGATATAGCAAGGGATATGGGTAGCTTTGTAAGTGAAGAGGCAGTTGATTTATTAAATGCTTTGTCGTGCAGAATTAAGCTAGATAGTAAAGGTGTAAAGTTACATTTAAAAAATACCGGATTTAAAATGTTGCCACATGAAACGAGCAGTGAGTGTGGTGTTTTTGAATATCTCATGCTATGTCGTATAAAAATTATAAAAGAAGAGTATGCGGATTTTTTACGGAGTATTTCGCCGCTATTCTTTGCACTTCTCGAGCGCATTTTAGAAAAGCATGCAGGAATTAACCTGCAGGATTATTTGTATGATGACTATAACAGAAATAGAGGTGTAAATGGAACTATATTTAAAAAATGGGATGTTCAGAAGGTGGAGCATAACGATTTATTAGTTTCAGCTTTAACCAATGATGGAAAAAAAGAATTAAGAAGTCAGGTTGTTGGTACAGCACATCTTGTAGATATAATTAGAAGATGTCATATAGATGCAGCTACACAGAAAAATATAGACGCAATAAGAGCAATAGAAGAAAAAGTTAGAAACCCCGTAGCACATTGCATTACTTATGTAACCGAAGATGTAATAAAAGATGCTACTGGATTTACTGCCAATAAAATATTTGCTATGCTTAAGAATTTAACGATTCAGTCTGGGATGAAAATTACAGATAATGACATGAGAACATATGAAATATGCAATGAAGAAGTAAAGAAATATCTGATTTAAGTGGCAAAACAACTTGGCAGGAAAGGAGAGGAAAACCTATGATCAATATTACGGGAATGCTCATGTTAGAAGACAGAGAAATTGCAGCCGTAAAGAATGGCGAAATAGTTTCTTGTGATGAGCAGATGTTGCCGCTGTATATCCGGAGAACAGGAAATATTGAAAAGTGGCTTGCTTCTCGCGCTATAGATGAGCATCGTGTTAATTCAAGGCTCCTGAAGAAGGCACTTCGTATAAAAGCAGCTGACGATGTCGAAACTGTCCTTTCTGTCAATGCGGCAACTATAACTGACCGTTACTGGTTTAAACCGGAGGGTGCAGAGCTTTCTTATGCAGATGTTTTGTTTAGGGAAAACTATTTTGACAATTTGGCTTTGTACGGCGATCCGGATGGATTTTCGCAAAAACCGTCCAAAACACCTGAGCTCACTAACATAGGAAGTTTTGAGAAGTGCTGGCGACTTATTGACGGTGAGTGGTGGATGTATAAGAGCGGAAATGAAAACGAATATTTTTCGGAGCTTTTTATATGCAGACTGGGAGAAAGCCTTGGTTTTCCAATGGCGCATTATGAACTTGACGGTTCATATATAAAATCCAGGAATTTCACAGGTGAGACAGGTTGTAATTTTGAGCCTATGGCGGCTTTGACAGAGGACGATGATTACAGTAATTGTTTTGATATTATATGCGAAATGTCTGAGGAGTTTGCAATGCAGTATCTGAGGATTATATGGATGGATACTGTCTGCTTTAATATGGATAGGCATACGGAAAACTTCGGATTCTTGCGAAGCAGTACTGAAGGCAAGATTGTATCTCTTGCGCCGAACTATGATAATAATATTGCTTTGATTTCAAGAGGTTATCCGAAGAGTGATACAAGAGAAAACGATGGCCTGATAAGGTTCTTTAGAGAGTTTCTGGAAGAGAGAAGCGAAGCTGCCGAAATGTATCGCAATATGCAGCTTCCTCTGATTACTGCAGAAATGGTGGAATCGTGTATGGATGAGATTCCGATTGAAGTGAATCGAGATTTTATAAAGAATTTTATTCTTAAGGGTCAGAAAATCGTAAATGATCTGATTGAGAAAATATAATTTAGCTAACTATGGGGAGGCATTTTTATGGGGGAACAGATGCCCGAAAAGGAGAAAAAATATATAAGCATCGGTATGCTTGCTCATGTTGATGCCGGTAAGACAACGCTTTCGGAATGCATTTTGTACAATAGCGGTGTTATCGGAAAACAGGGCAGGGTTGATCATGGTGATGCTTTTTTGGATAATAATGAATTGGAAAGGCGTAGGGGAATTACTGTTTTTTCTAAGCAAGCGGTGTTTGAGACGTCTGGCAGTGTGTTTACAATTATAGATACGCCCGGTCACAGTGACTTTTCTGAAGAGATGAAGAGAAGTCTTCGGGTTCTTGACTATGCAGTGCTGATTGTTTCGGCGCCGGATGGGGTGACGGGGCGAGTGTTGGATCTATGGAAACTCACTGAGAAGTTCGGAATCCCTACTTTTATTTTTGTAAACAAGACAGATGCACCTGACTTTGATAGAGACAGATGCATGAAGGAGATAAGTGAAAAGCTTTCTTTTTCGTGTGTTTCTTTTGATGTGCCGAAGGATGAAAAATTCTACGAAAATGCGGCAGCTGCAAGCGAGGCAGCTATGGAAGTGTTCTTTGATACAGGTGTTGTGCCTGATGATGTAATTACAGATGATATACGTGAAAGGAATCTTTTTCCTGTATATTTTGGTTCGGCACTTAAGAATCATGGCGTTAGGGAATTTATCGAAGGACTTGACAGATATGCTAAAGAGAGCAATGGAGGCACTGAACAGGCGGCTGTTGTATATAAAATCAGCAGGGATGAAAAGGGGAATAGACTTACACATATCAAGGTTACAGGCGGGAAGTTCGCTGTGAAGACTTTGGTCGGTGATGAAAAGATAAACGAGATAAGGCTTTATTCCGGGGAAAAGTATAAAATGCTGGATGAAGCCAAGAATGGAATGGTATGTGCGCTGACGGGGCTTTCATCTACTTATGCAGGTCAGCATATCGGCGAGAATGTGGGTTCTCCTGACGGGGTATCGAAGCCTTGCATGAATTACAAGGTTATTCTTGAATCTGATTGTGATGTGTTTGATGGGACAAGAAAGCTCAAGTTACTGGGTGAGGAGTTTCCGGAGCTGAATGTGACCAACAACCCGGAGACAGGTGAAATTAGAATGGGGCTTATGGGCGATGTCCAGATGGAAACTATCAGAGAGCTTGCAAAATCAAGGTTTGACATGGATATAGATTTCGGAGATGACAGAATTATATTTATGGAAACCACAGAAAATACAGTGGAAGGAGTGGGGCATTTTGAACCTCTGAGGCATTATGCCGAAGTTCATCTGCTTCTTGAGCCGCTGGAAGCCGGAAGCGGAATTGTTATAGAAACTGACTGCGACAGCGATTATTTCAGTAAGGGAAGACAGCAAAGCGTTGTTACAATCTTAGAAAACAATGAGCTTAGAGGAGTTTTGACAAACTCACTTTTGACTGATATCAAGATTACTGTTGCTAAGGGTCGCGAGCATGTAAAACATACAGAAGGCGGAGATTTCAGGCAGGCGACTTTGCGAGCACTTAGACAGGGGCTCATGAAGGCAAAGTCCAAGCTTCTTGAACCTTTCTATGAGTTCACGATTGAGGTACCGGAGGAGAACACCGGTAAGGTAATGGCAGATATTCAGAAAAAATCAGGTGAGACCGGACAGCCTCAGATGAGTAATGGCATGGCAGTTATTATAGGAACTGTTCCTGTTTCTAAGTGGGATGATTATGACAAGATTTTGCTTTCTTTTACTAAGGGAAGCGGAAATATAAGCTACAGCTTGGCAGGATATTTTCCATGCCATAACAGCGAAGAAGTAATTGAAGAAATCGGATATGACCCTCTTAGGGATACTGATAATCCTGCATCTTCTGTATTCTGTTTTGGCGGAAGCAGCGAAATCATCGAATGGAACAGAGTTGAGGATTTTATGCATCTTGACAGTGTGCTAAAACCAAAGAAGGATGACACGCCTCAGCCGGGAAGAAACAGAGAAAAGAATTACTCAAATGAGGATCTTGAAGCTATTTTCAGACAGACATACGGATCAAAGGGAAAAACCTTTAAACATGCAAAAGTAATCAAAAGTGATTCCGGTGCGGGATACAGAGGAAACAACAAAGGCCTGAACAATGCAACAGGGCCTATGCATCTTGTGGTTGACGGATATAATATGATTTTTGCATGGGAGAAGCTCAAGGAAGCGGCGAAGGATGATCTTTCTGTTGCAAGAGATTTGCTTGTGGAAGAGCTGGGAAACTACAGCGCTTTTACAAATGAGACCGTGGTGGTTGTATTTGATGCTTATAAGCAGCCCCACAGGACGGATGCTCACGAAATAATTCACGGAGTGCATGTGATTTATACAAAAGAAGGGGATACGGCGGACCATTTTATTGAAAAACTTGTGCTAGAAAATGCAAAAAATGTGAGAATTACAGTTGCTACATCGGACAGACTTGAACAGATGATGGTCTTCGGACAGGGAGCTTTGAGAATTTCGGCAAGAGAGCTGGAACAGAAAATCCTGGACACAAAAGAGCGAATTGAAGAGCAACTGAAAAATTAATTAACTATATTTATTGTCTGTGATATGGTATAATTTCGTAGAGGTGTGTAAAAATGGATTTAAAAAACGACAAAGTGTACGGAAATATAACTGTTTCAGAGGATAAGCTTATTGCATGTGTTGTAAATACAGCGCTAGATGTGGACGGCGTATGTGAGCTTGATACAGGCTTGACCGGAAATATAGCAAAGAATCTGCTGGGACGGGATATGTCAACCAGCAAGGGCATCAGATTCTCGAACAAAAATGACGAGATGGTGATAGATGTCTATATTATCGCAAAGTATGGCGTTAAAATCCCTCAGTTGGCCTGGGAGCTTCAGACGAGAATAAGAGAAGAAGTTAAGGCGGTTACAGGAGCAGATGTATCAGAAGTTAATATTCATGTTCAGGGCGTAAGCCTGAGAGGAAAGGAATAATATATATGGAAAGAAAACAGGCAAGAGAATTCATGATGAAGGTATTTTTTCAGATGGATGCTCTAAACGATTACAATATTGATAACAGAGAGGATTATTTCAAGAATGCAGATCTTGGCGGACAGGCTGAGTATTGCAAGAATCTGTACTCTCTGGTATGCAACAAAAAAGAAGAAATCGACGAAAAAATAGAAAAGCATTCAAAGAGCTGGACTCTCAGAAGAATGCCAAAGACTGCGGCTTCTGTTCTCAGACTCGCGGCATGCGAAATTCTGTATATGGACAGCATTCCTGCACCTGTATCAATAAATGAGGCAGTTGAAATGGCAAAGGTTTACGGTGATGAAAATGCACCATCATATGTAAATGCAATACTGAGAAAAGTTGCAGAAGAAAAAGGAAAAGATGAATAAAAGATATTCGCTTGGAATAGATACGAGTAATTACAAGACTTCGGTGGCGCTGGTTGACAATAATGGAAATATTGTTTCGGACTGCCGAAGATTTCTTGCCGTAAAGGAAGGCCAGAGAGGCCTCAGGCAATCCGAAGCGCTGTTTCAGCATGTGAATAATCTGCCGGAGCTTGTGGAAAAAGTTATAGATGCAGCAGGCGGAAGCAAAAACATAGATATCGTGTCTGTGTCATCAAAGCCGCGTCCTGTGGAGGGTTCGTATATGCCTGTATTTAATGCAGGTGTTTCTTTTGGAAAGGTAGCTGCAAAAGCTGCAGGAGCCCATTATGCAGAGTTTTCTCATCAGGAAGGACATATAGAAGCTGTTAAATTCTTAAGCGAGTTGAAAGATGAGGAAGATATTGTTGCTTTTCATTTTTCGGGAGGAACAACAGAAGCTGTATATATAGGTGATGGTTCCTTTGATATATGTGCAGGAAGCAGGGACATAGCCTACGGACAGCTTATTGACAGAGTAGGTGTTAAGCTTGGAATGGCTTTTCCTGCAGGAGAGGAAATGGACAAAATCGCAATGGCTGCGCTTTCAGAAAAAGGCCTTAAGCATAAGTGCGAGGTCGTTTTGCCGAAGATAAAATGCAGTGAAGGTTTTGTTAATCTTTCCGGAATAGAAACAGCAGCGATGCGCTTAATAGAAGAAAATGTTAACACTCAGGAGCTGATATTTTTTTTGTTTAAGCGAATTTCTCAGAGTATAATTGATATGATTAAAGATACCTCCGAAAAAACAGGATGCATGAACTTCCTCTTTGCGGGAGGTGTTTCGTCAAGCGAGTTTGTCAGAGAATATATTGCTTCGGAGAAACTGAAGCAGAGAATTGTATTTGGAAAAGGGGAGCTTTCCCAGGACAATGCTGTCGGAATTGCTCTTCTCGGGGGTGAAAAAGTATGGCGCTGAAACCGGTTACGGTATCACAATTGAATGATTATATAGGGAGGCTTCTGGCTACGGACCCACTTCTTAACATAGTTGTGGTGAAGGGTGAGATTACAAGTCTGAAATATCACCAGACAGGTCATGTATATTTTTCCATATCTGACAATGAAAGCAAAATAAATTGCTTTCTTCCTTACGAATATGCGAAGAAACTCGAATTTATGCTTAATGACGGTGATGAGGTGGTTATAACAGGTGCCGTAAAAATCTTTAAAAAGAACGGTTCTTATTCCCTTAATGTAAAAACAATTGAGCCTGTGGGAATCGGAGAAATGGCACTTGCTTTTGAGAAGCTTAAGAAGAAACTGCAGAGCGAAGGTTTCTTTGATGAGGCTCACAAGAAACCGATTCCGGCTTTCCCGAAGCATATAGGAATTATCACATCCAAAACGGGTGCTGCTATAGAAGATATAATGAATACGCTGGAAAACAGAAATTCTGTTGTAGATGTAAGTATTTTTTCTGTGCTGGTGCAGGGTGTGTCTGCGCCTGAGCAGATTGCATCTATGATTGATTATGTGGGCAAAAATTATTTTGGAAAAATAGATTCACTGATCGTCGGACGAGGAGGCGGTTCCTACGAGGATCTTGCGGTTTTCAACGACGAGAGGATTGCAAGAGCTGTTTACGAATGCCCGATTCCGATTATTTCGGCAGTGGGACATGAGATAGATTATACGATTTGTGACTTTGTTGCGGATAAAAGAGCAAAGACTCCGACAGAAGCTGCAGTGATGGTTGTTCCGGATGAGGATGAAATCAGAGAAAAACTTATGGATTTTCGAGAGGATTTGAGAATTCACTTGACTAACAGACTGATGTACAATGTTATTCAGGCGGATAATCTTAAGGATTCAATCATTCTTTCGATGAAGAACAAGATTTCTCTTGCGCAAAGCGAAACCAAAAGATGCAAAGAGGCTCTCGAGGGAGCAAATCCGCTTACTATTATGGAAAACGGTTATTCGATTCTTCAGGATGAATCAGGAAGGATGATTAATTCTATCAGTCAGCTGGAAGAAAAGGAAATATACAGCTTGAGGTTATCTGATGGCAGCTGTGATGTGAGAGTTGAGAAGATAAGGGGGAAGATGCATGAGTGATATGAACTTTGAAGAGACAATGGCTTCTCTCAGGGAGATGTCCGAAAAAATTAAGGATCCGTCAATCAGTCTAGAGGACTCCGTAAAATGTTTTGATGCAGGAATGGAATATTACAAAAGATGCGTCGAAATTTTAGATAATGCAAAGCAAAAAATTGAAGTTTTTGAAGGTGAGGTATTAAAATGATTGAAAGTTATGATGAGTACAAAGCAATAATTGATGAACATCTAGTATCATATATACCATGTATTGACTGCAAGAGCTCGTCGCTTCGCAATTCAATGGAATATTCACTTACTGCGGGAGGCAAAAGACTTCGTTCAGTGCTTCTTCTTGCAGCATGCGAATTTGCAGGAGGCTCGTACAAGGAGGCTTTGCCTTATGCTATTGCAATGGAATATATTCATACATACTCCCTGATTCATGACGACCTTCCATGTATGGATAATGATGATCTCAGAAGAGGACTTCCGACAAATCACAAGGTCTACGGTGACGGAATCGCTACACTTGCAGGTGATGGCCTTCTGAATACAGCGTTTGAACTCATGGCAAAAGATATGACCTTCTACTTTGATGATCTGGAGGCTCTAAAGAAGAGAATAAGAGCGATGCATGTTATTGCAAAGAGTGCAGGCGTAAGAGGCATGGTTGCAGGACAAGTGTCTGATATCGAAAACGAAAACAGGGAATGCTCAAGTGAGATGCTTGATTACATACATTTGAACAAAACAGGCGCGCTGATTGTGGGATCCGTGCAGGCGGGACTTTATCTCGGCGGTGCTGATGACAGTATGATAAAGAATCTGACTTTATATGCAGAGAACATGGGCCTTGCATATCAGATTGCTGATGATATTCTTGACGTTCGCGGAAATGCAGAAATAATGGGCAAGAAAACAGGGGCTGATGCAGAACATGCAAAGGTTACCTATGTTTCACTGAACGGACTTGAAAAATCAGAAGAAAAACTGAAAGAACTGACAAACAATGCTATCGAAGCAATAGAAGAGTATTATGATAACGCGATTTTCTTTAAGGATCTTGTAATTACTCTTGCTTCCAGAAGCAAATAAGGAGAAATTATAGATAATATGGTTAATGATTTAAGCAGATATAATTTTCCGGAAGACCTGAAAAAAATGTCCCTCAAGGACATGGAGCTTCTCGCTGTAATGATCAGGGAGTTTCTTCTGGATAATATATCAAAGACAGGCGGTCACCTGGCTTCAAATCTTGGTGTTGTTGAGCTTACAATAGCCATGCACAAAATTTTTAACAGCCCTGAGGATAAATTCATCTGGGATGTGGGACATCAGTCCTATGTGCACAAGATTTTGACAGGAAGAGCCTCAGAATTTGAAAATTTAAGAAAGCTGAACGGAATGAGCGGTTTTCCGAAGAAAAAGGAAAGCATTCATGACATATATGAAACGGGTCACTCAAGCACTTCAATTTCTGCAGCTTCAGGTATTGCTGCTGCAAGGGACATAAAGGGCGAAGATTACGATGTTGTAGCTGTAATCGGTGATGGCTCCATGACAGGAGGAATGTCATTTGAAGCGCTTAATAACCTAGGCCATTCCAAGTCGAAGGTAATAGTTGTGCTGAATGATAACGGAATGTCTATATCCAAGAATATAGGCGGGCTGTCTGAGCATCTAGGCAAACTGAGAACTTCTGACAGATATCTTAGTGCGAAGAACAATATAAGGACTGCTGTAGAGCATATTCCGGTAATAGGTCCGGGACTCAGGAATGCGCTGGGAGATGCAAAAGATAAACTGAAGTATACTCTGATTAACGGAGGAATTATCTTCGAGGAACTGGGATTTACTTATCTTGGTCCTGTGGATGGTCACAATCTGATGGCTGTTATGCAGAGCCTTGACCTTGCAAAACATGCGGAAGGTCCGGTTTTAGTTCATGTGATAACCCAAAAAGGAAAGGGCTACAGACAGGCCGAAAACAGCCCGAACAAATTCCACGGAATAGGTCCCTTTGACAAAGAGACAGGCATGCCGTTGGGAAAATCAAGGGAAAGTTATTCTAAGGTTTTCGGAAATACAGTTCTCGGACTTGCAAGAGAACACAACAATGTAGTTGCTATTTCAGCTGCAATGTGTGAAGCTACGGGACTGCTGCCGTTTTCAAATGAGTTTGAGAACAGATTCTTTGATGTGGGAATAGCAGAAGGTCACGCGGTAACCTTTGCCGCAGGTCTTGCAACAAACGGAATGAAGCCTTATGTTGCAATCTATTCATCATTTTTGCAGAGAGCATATGATCAGATTATAGAGGATGTGTGCCTTCAGAATCTGGATGTTACTTTTGGAATTGACAGAGCCGGAATTGTAGGCGCTGACGGTGAGACACACCATGGTGTGTTTGATATTTCTTATCTGATGCCTATGCCTAACATGAAGCTGTTTGCGCCTTGTGATGGCAAACAACTTGAGGAAATCCTGAAGTACACTTATGAGCTCAAGGGACCTTGTGCTGTAAGATATCCGAGAGGCGAATGCCCTGAGCCTGTTGTTGAAAAACCTTTTGAAGGAAAGAACATAAGATTGTATGATGGTAAGGATGTCGATATTCTTGCTGTAGGCAATATGCTTTCGACGGCTCTCGAAGCAAAAAAAATTCTCGAAAGAGAAGGAATCAGTGCAGGGATTGTGAATATCTGCGTTCTCAAACCGGAGGAATATGATTTTATTAATGACAGAAACAAACTGATGCTGACAATAGAAGACAATATGCTTACAGGCGGATTCGGCCAGACTTTTAAGGCAACTTCCGGCTGCAGATATGTCGAATGTATGGGTTGGCCGGATACTTTTATCGAGCATGGCAACTGCGATGCTCTTTACGAAAGATACGGTCTTGATGAAAACGGAATAAGAGAAAGGATTTGGAAACATTTTGAAAGAAAGGCTTGATACTTTACTTGTAAAAAAAGGATATTTTCAGTCGAGAGAAAGAGCTAAGGCTTCTATTATGGCTGGGGTTGTCTTTGTTGACGGACAAAAAAGCGATAAGCCGGGCACAATGATTAAGGAGGAAGCTGAGATTTTCGTAAAAGAAGACAGCTGTCCTTATGTAAGCCGCGGTGGGCTCAAGCTTGAAAAATCCATAAAGGAATTCGGACTTGATCTCGAAGGATTGGTATGTATGGACGTGGGGGCTTCTACAGGTGGTTTTACAGATTGTATGCTCCAAAATGGCGCAACAAAGGTTTATGCTATAGATGTAGGCTACGGACAACTTGACTGGAAGCTTAGAACAGATGAACGAGTTGTGAATATGGAAAAATGCAACTTCAGATATCTGGATCCGGAAACTATAGAAGACAAAATAGACTTTATCAGTGTGGACGTTTCTTTTATATCTCTTAAGCTGATACTTCCTGTGTGCAGCAAGCTTCTTTCCGAAAAGGGCAGAATGGTCTGCCTGGTTAAACCTCAGTTTGAAGCGGGAAGAGAGCAGGTTGGCAAAAAAGGTATCGTAAGAGATAAGGCTGTTCACGAGGAAGTACTAAAAAAAGCAATCTCGTATGCAGAGGAAAACGGTCTGATTGCAAGCGGTCTAACCTTTTCACCGGTAACAGGCGCAAAAGGTAACATAGAATATTTATTATATCTTTGCAAAGACGAAAAATTGCGTTATAATGTATACGAGGATTTAATCCACAATGTTGTTTTGAGCTCTCACGAAGAGCTGGAATAAAATATTGCCTAAGGTATTATTTAAAGGAGACTGATCAAAATGAAACTATCAAACAAAGTCGAAGCAATGCAATTTTCACCAATCAGAAAATTCAACCCAATCGCACAGAAGGCTAAGGACGCCGGCAAAAAAGTTTACCACTTAAACATTGGACAGCCTGACGTTGAAACACCTGCATGCTTTATGGATGCAATCAAAGGCTTCGACAAAAAAGTAATCGCTTATGCTGAATCAGGCGGACTTACTGTATTACAGGATGCAATTATTGACTACTTCAAGCAGTATGACATGAACTTCGAAAGAGGCGATATGATCGTAACAAACGGTGGTTCAGAAGCTCTGACTATGACATTCACAACTATCATGAATGCAGGCGACGAAGTACTTATCCCTGAACCTTTCTATACAAACTACCACACATTCGCTACAGCTGCAGGCGGAAAAGTTGTTCCTATCACAACTAAGGCTGAAGACGGATACCACTACGCTAAGAGAGAACAGATTGAAGCTGCAATTACACCTAACACAAAGGCTATCGTTTGCATCAGCCCAGGTAACCCAACAGGTACTGTTCTTACATTAGACGAAATGAAGCTTATCGGCGAAATCGCTAAGGAACACGATATGTGGATTATCGCTGACGAAGTATACAGAGAATTTGCTTACGACGGAAGAGAAGTTACTTCATTCGGTATGCTTCCTGAATATGCTGACAGAGTTATCATCATTGACTCAGTTTCAAAGAGATTCTCAGCATGCGGCGCAAGAATCGGTGTTCTTGTTTCAAAGAACAAGGAATTCATGTCAAGCGTAATGAAGATTGCACAGGGAAGACTTTGTGTATCAACTGTTGACCAGATTGGTGCTGCTGCTCTGTTCAGACTTCCAGCTTCATACTATGACGAAGTAAAAGCAGAATACTGCGGAAGAAGAGACGTAGTTTACGAAGAACTCATGAAGATTCCTGGAGTTGTTTGCCAGAAACCTGGCGGAGCATTCTACATGACTGCTAAACTTCCTGTTGACAACATCGAAGACTTCCTGATGTTCCTGTTAACTGAATTCGACGACAACGGAGAAACTGTAATGTTCGCACCTGCAGAAGGATTCTATGCAACACCTGGTCTTGGAAAAGACGAAATGAGAATCGCATATGTACTTAACAAAGAAGATATGAGAAGAGGCGTTGAATTAATCAGATTAGGTATCGAAGCATACAACAAAAAGCAGGGTAAATAATTAAAATACTACTTAGACTTTTTAAGGCAGCGGATTCAATATAAGTCCGCTGCTTTGTTTTTCAATCACATACAAGAGAGGAATTTGAGGATAAATGAAACTATCACCTATGATGCAGCAATATCTTGACATAAAAAAATCCTACGAGGACTGTATTTTGTTTTTCAGACTCGGTGATTTTTATGAAATGTTCTTTGATGATGCCAAACTTGTTGCAAGAGAACTGGAGCTGACTCTGACCGGAAAAAGCTGCGGGCTTGAGGAACGTGCGCCTATGTGTGGTGTGCCTTATCATGCAGCCGAGACTTATCTTGCAAAGCTGGTAGAAAAAGGCTACAAGGTTGCAATCTGCGAACAGACAGAAAATCCCGCTGCAGCAAAGGGAATTGTCAAACGTGAAGTAATAAGAATCGTTACACCGGGAACTGTTACATCACAGACAATGCTTAATGAAAACGAAAACAATTATCTGGCCTGCATATATACTTCCAAAGAGGGAATGGCAATTGCTTACTGTGATATTTCCACAGGAGAGCTTTGCGTGACTGAGCAGGAGCAGGATATTAATATATACGAAACAATCTTAAACGAGATGGTTAAGATTGATGCAAGAGAAATTATAATCTGTCCGCATTTTGAAGATAAATACGGAATTAAAGACATAGAAAATATAACAGCAAGTTTTGTCCAGGTGCTGGGGGATTCGTATTTCAGCGACGAAACAGCCGAAAATGTAATAAATGGACAGTTGGGTAAGAGTTATGCCGCATCACGAGGGATTGCTGATAAAAGCCTTGCATTCAGATGTTTGGGAGCACTGCTTTCTTATCTGATGGAAACTCAGAAACAATCTCTTAAGCAGATTACCGCATGTACTTTTTACGAAATAGGATGTCATATGGCTCTCGACAAGTCGACTTTGAGAAATCTGGAAATAGTGCAGACTCTTTATGACAAGAAGCTGAAGGGTTCACTTCTGGGAGTTTTGGATAAGACCAAGACTGCCATGGGTTCAAGGAAAATGAAAAAGTGGCTCAGAGAACCGCTGAATGATGCTGCAGAAATCAATCTGAGGCTTGATGGCGTAGAAGCTTTGACAGAGAATCCGCTGATGCATAATAATATCAGAGAGTGCCTTAAACAGGTATATGACTTCGAACGACTTGCAGGAAGGGTTGCAACAGGAAATGCCAACGGAAAGGACCTTCTTGCACTGAAAAAATCCATAGCCGTTTTGCCGGAAATACTTGACAATCTTTCGGATGCAGATGCGGAAGTCATGTCCCTTATCTCAGATAAAATTCATGATTTTTCTGAGATGCACGACATGATAGAATCTGCAATTTCAGAGGATGCGCCGTACACAATCAAAGAAGGCGGACTGATTAAGGACGGATATTTTGATGAGCTCGACAATCTGAAGCTTTCAATAAAGGATGCGAAACTTTGGATTGCAAATCTGGAATCCAGAGAAAGAGAAAGAACGGGCATCAAAACCCTAAAGGTCGGATACAACAAGGTGTTCGGATACTATATCGATGTAACCAAGGCGAATGCCGATGCAGTTCCGGAAGAATATATACGAAAACAGACTCTGGTTAACAACGAAAGATTCATAACTCCGGAGCTCAAGGAAATGGAGAGTCTTGTTCTCAATGCAGAATCCAAGATAAACCAGATGGAGTATGAGCTTTTCACAAAGGTAAGAGAAAATATAGAAAAAGAAATATCAGCGTTGCAGGAAACGTCGGCTGTGATTGCAACCCTTGATGTTTTGTGTGCTTTTGCAGAGGTCAGCATGAGAATGGGATATGTTAAGCCTGTTGTGGACGAAGAGGATGAACTTGTTATCCAAAACGGTAGGCATCCGGTTGTAGAAATCACAGAAGGGAGCACTTTCGTTTCAAATGACACTTATCTGAATAATACTGATACGAGTCTTGCGATTATTACAGGACCTAACATGTCCGGTAAATCGACATATATGAGGCAGACTGCACTTATAGTGCTTATGGCACAGGCAGGATGTTTTGTCCCGTGTGATTATGCCAAAATTGGTGTTGTGGACAGAATTTTTACAAGAATCGGAGCATCTGATAACCTTTCTCAGGGTCAGTCAACCTTCTATGTTGAAATGAGTGAGCTTTCATATATTCTGAACTGCTCAACCGATAGAAGTTTAATCATTCTGGACGAAATCGGAAGAGGCACAAGTACATACGATGGACTTGCCATAGCCCTTGCAACTGTAGAATATCTTTGTAACGAAAACAGACATGTGAGAACGCTTTTTGCGACTCATTATCACGAGCTTACGGAACTGGAAAAAAGAAGGGCAGGAATCAAAAATCTCAATGTTGCTGTTTCTGATGACGAGGGGGATATCGTATTCCTTCACAAAATCATTGAAGGCTCAGCCAGCAGAAGCTACGGCATTCATGTTGCAAAGCTTGCGGGAGTTCCCGAGAGTCTTTTGCAAAATGCCCAGAACAAACTGGACAATTTAGAGAAGAGTTCTCAGAACGTAAATGCTTTGTTCGAAAATGCTCCGGAAAGTGAGCCTGTCAAAGCTGAAGAAACGAAAAAAACGGTGCCTGCAGAGGTTAAAGAAGAACAGATTTCTTTCTTTTCTACAGGGCCTGAGAGAGAAATTATTGAAAAGATAAAGGATATTGACCTTATGGAGCTTACTCCATCAAAGGCCATTGCAGTTATAGAAGAACTGAAAAAAATTGCAAAATAGATAAGCTTATATAAAAGCAAAACAAAAAAGGACAAATGATGATTAGAGTACTTGAAAAGGATGTAGCTGATAAGATTGCAGCCGGCGAGGTCATAGAAAGGCCTGTATCCATAATTAAAGAACTGGTTGAAAATTCAATAGATGCAGAAGCAACTGCAATTACTGTTGAGATAAAAAACGGCGGAAAGTCATATATCAGAGTAACCGATAATGGCTGTGGAATAAAAAGCAGTGAAGTGAAAACTGCTTTTCTTCGTCATGCCACAAGCAAAATCAACAGGGCTGAGGATCTTGATTCCATAGAAACTCTGGGCTTCAGGGGTGAGGCTCTTGCCAGCATTTCGGCGGTGACAAGACTTGAACTTATCACAAAGACAGCGGAAGAAAGTGCAGGATACAGAATTGTGATTCACGGCGGTGATGTTGTGGATGAGGGGGTAACGGGTTGTCCTGAGGGAACTACTTTTATCGTGCGCGATCTTTTCTATAATATGCCGGCGAGAGAAAAATTTCTCAAGAGTGATTCTGCTGAGAGCGTTCAGATTATAGAGCTGATGGAAAAACTTGCTCTAACCAAGGTGAACATAAGATTTCGTCTGATAAACAACGGAAATACCGTATTTTCCACATCCGGAAAAGGGGACCTTCTGAAGACTATACTTGCTGTATATAAAGAAAATGATTACAGAGATCTTGTAAAAATCGATTACAGAAGTGATGAAATGCATATTTACGGTTATATATCCAAGCCTTCACTGTCAAGGTCAAATAGGAGAAGTCAGTTTTTCTTTGTGAACGGCAGAACTATTAAGAGCAAAGTTCTCGAGAGAGGCCTTGCAGCCGGATACAGAGAAAGATTGTTTGAGGGAAGATATCCAATAGTTTTTCTCTTTACGGATATCAGGCCGGATATGCTGGATGTCAATATTCATCCGAATAAGAAGGAAGTCAGATTCGATGATGAAAAGTTGGTATCGGCAAAAGTTTCAGAAGCAATTATAGAGGCCTTGGCATCCAAGGAAGCGGTTGTTGATGTAAAAGAAGAGAATCATTTTGCACACCTTAAGAGAATCGGGGAAGCAGAGGAAAGACCCAAAAAGCCTTTTAGCCGTGAACTTTCAGAAGGTGCAGAAGATGTCAAAACGCAGACACAGCTTAATATAAAAGAATTTCTGAAAGGAAAGAGAAAAGCGGAGGATAATTTCGTAACTGAAATATCCGAACAGGGAACGAGTGTTTCAGTTGTAGTAGAGCCGAGCTCACGCTATGATACTGAGAAGCGGGAAAAATCTGTAAAACCTGCTGAGCAGAAGCCTGAAGTTTTGGTTTCTGAAGCACCTGAGGCAGAAGCAGAGTTTTTGATTTCGGCCGATGACTTTGACCTTTCACCTTCTCATATTCCTTTTGATTTTGACAGCCTGTCGGTGGGAGGTGCGATTTTCGGCACATATATCACTGCAACTGATGACAAGAATTTTTATCTTATAGACCAACATGCGGCACACGAAAGAATATTTTACGAAAAGCTCGTGGGTGAATATCTGGAAAGCGAGAAGCATTCGCAGCTTCTTCTTACAAATTTTACTGTGGATGTTCCTTCATCTATTGCTCAAGATGACAAAAGATGGCTTGAAATTGTAAGAGGCCTTGGTTATACAGTTGAACTTTTTGGTGAAAACACTTATGTAGTAAGAGGAATTCCGCAGTTTATGGAAATCTCAGAAGCGGAAGAATTTCTCAAATCCTGCATTGACAGCTTTGATGGAGAAAATGTGCTGAATAGGGTTGTGATAGATAAACTGATAACCAAGTCATGCAAAAGCGCCATTAAGGCCAGAGATTATATAAAACAGAGCGAGGTAGATGCTTTGATTAATCAGCTGAAGGAGTGCAGAAATCCATTTTCATGCCCTCATGGAAGACCTACATTTATCAAAATGTCTGTTTATGAAATAGAGCGTATGTTCAAACGTGCGTAAGGAAACAGCAGAGTAGCGGCCGGAAAAATCGGAGCAAGCGCTTTGCAAAGACCTATTTGAAAGGATTTTTTATGAAGAATAAGATTATTGCTGTCTGCGGTCCGACTGCGGTAGGCAAAACTAAATATTCCATAGAAATAGCAAAAGAATTGGACGGCGAAATCGTTTCCTGCGATTCCATGCAGCTTTACAAATACATGGATATAGGAAGTGCAAAGCCTACACCGGAAGAAAGAGACCAGGCAGTTCACCATCTTGTTGATGTGATTGACCCAAGGGAGGATTTTTCTTGTGCGATGTATAAGCAGATGGCCCAGAGTGCGATTTCGGATATTGTGGCTCGAGGAAAAATTCCTGTGATAGCAGGAGGTACGGGACTTTATTTGAATTCTTTGCTGTATGATATGGACTTTGATGAGGTTCCTCCGGCAAATGAGGAGCTGAGAGCTCAGTTATACAAAGAGGCAGAGGAGCACGGAGCATTGTATGTCTACAATAAGCTTAAGGCATTGGATGAAAATGCTACAAACAGAATACACCCAAATAATGTGAAGAAGGTTATAAGAGCTCTTGAGGCAGCTTCGGAAGGAAGAAACATAAAAGATTTTGCTACTGACCTTAAGAAAAACGAGGATATTTCGCCTATTCTGATTGGGCTTAACAGAGACAGAGCTGAGCTTTATGACAGAATAAACATGCGTGTTGATATTCTGATGCAGGAGGGCCTGGTTGACGAGGTGAAATCACTTATGGATTGTGGACTTACGGAAGAGAACATTTCCATGAAGGGCATAGGATACAAGGAAGTTATAGCTTACTTACAGGGAGAATACGATTACGATTTTGCTGTGGATCTGATAAAAAAGAATACTCGTCACTATGCAAAGAGGCAGATGACATGGTTCAGGCGCTATGATGATATGAAATGGTTTAATATTTCGGAATATGATAACGACGAAAGTTGTCTGGAGGATATACTGATATGGCTCAGAAAACAGTTATAATTCACAACAAAAGTGATAAGCCCGATAACATAGTCGAAAAAGAAAACAAAATATATGACGAGTGCAAAAGCATAGAAGATGAACTGCCGAGATTTATGAACAGTTTCTTTGTCTATCTGAAGGGGAATGTGTTACCGCTGACACGGCTTGCATATTTGCATGACAT
Source organism: uncultured Clostridia bacterium (assembly GCA_938034165.1). Taxonomy (GTDB): domain Bacteria; phylum Bacillota; class Clostridia; order Peptostreptococcales; family Anaerovoracaceae; genus CALHKP01. Next base: position 61,424 of record CALHKP010000011.1, read on the forward strand.
CAGATTTTTCTGCTCTTATCTCATATCAGAGACTGATTTGACAGATGCAAAGCAGATATCAGAAATTACGATGAATGATTTTTCACAGATTAAAGCCGTGGATATCAATATTTTTATCGACTACTGCAGGCATTATACGGTCGAGGAAGACAAAAAAGTTGTCGTATACGAAAACAACAACAGGACGCTCTCTCGAAAAAAATCGTCTTTGTCGGTGCTATTTAAATATCTGTATCGTGCCGAAATCATGGAAAAAAATATTACTGATGGTTTTGACCCGATAAAAGTTCAAAAACCGGGAGAGCGAGAGATAAAGGCACTTCAGGATGATGAGGTTATGATTATGCTGGATGCCGTAAGCACGGGAGAAGGGCTTACGGAACACGAGAGAAGATATTGGAACAAGACGAAAAAGAGGGATAAGGCAATTCTGATGCTTTTTCTGACTTATGGATTGAGACTTTCGGAGCTTTCGCAGCTGAATGTGTCGTCTTTTAATTTCTCCAGAGGTGAGTTTAAGATTTTCAGAAAGAGAGGCAAGGAATCTGTAATGCCTCTTAACAGATCTGTAACAGCTGTCCTGGAGGATTACATATATAACGAAAGAAACGAAGAAACCGCAGTAGAAGAGCACAAAGACGCTTTGTTCTTTTCTATGCAGGGCAAGAGAATGACCGACAGGCAGATAAGAGAGCTTGTAAAAAAATATACGGCAATAGCGCTGAATACTACGAGAAAGGGCGGTTACAGTCCCCATAAGTTGAGGGCTACCGCAGCTACAAGTCTCATAGGGAGAGGAAATTCCATCTATGATGTGGCAGCGCTTCTTGACCACGAACAGGTTACAACCACTCAGCTTTATGCCAGACACAAAGAGAATGTAAAGAGTTCCCTTGTAAAAGGTATGGAGTGGGAGGAAGAACGAACTGAAGAGTAGAGTGAATTATTCACCGTCTCTTTACAATAATAACAATATTGAGTTACTGTAATAGTATAGAGTAAATGTGAGGGAAAATTTAATTATGAATAGAAGTTTAGCTGATAAGTTACTTATCGAAAAGTTTGATGTTGCACCGGAAGTTCTTGATATGGTAAGAGAGGCGGAAGGCTCTCTTACAGAAAAATTCGCGCAGCTTGAAGATATTGCAATGTATAACCAGTATAAGGTTTTGCAGGCTTTTCAGGATAACAAAATATCCGACAGGCATTTTGCATGGAATACAGGTTACGGTTATGACGATTCGGGTAGAGAAGCAATCGAGAAGGTTTATGCGCAGATTTTCGGAGCAGAAAAGGCTCTTGTGAGAACTAACATCGTAAACGGAACGCATGCCCTTGCGATTACACTTATGGGTGTTCTGAGACCGGGAGATGAAATGATTTATTGTACCGGAGGACCTTATGATACTCTGGAGGAGGTAATCGGAATAAGAGGTGAGGGCATGGGCTCACTGAAAGAATACGGGGTTACATACAAGCAGGTCAATCTCAAGGAAGGAAGCCTTATTGATTTAGATGCTCTGAGAGAAGCAATAACAGAAAAGACTGCTATGGTTTGTTTTCAGAGAGCTACAGGATATGACTGGAGAAAGTCAATTACTGTGGACCAGATAAAGGAAGCTTGCGAGGTTGTTCACGGCATCAATCCTGATATCGTATGTATGGCTGACAACTGTTACGGAGAATTTCTTGACATAAAAGAACCAACTCAGGTTGGTGTGGATGTTATGGCAGGCTCACTTATCAAAAATCCGGGCGGCGGAATTGCACTATCCGGAGGTTATGTATGCGGCAGAGAGGATTTGATAGACAAAATCGCTTACAGGCTTACATGTCCGGGTATCGGTGCTGAGTGCGGTCTTACATTTGGTCAGACAAGGGCAATGCTTCAGGGTATATTCATGGCTCCGTCAGTTGTGACAGGTGCGGTGAAGGGTGCTATTTTGTGCGGTAAGGTTTACGAAAATCTTGGATATCCTGTATGTCCGGGACCTGAGGATACAAGAAGTGATATTATCCAGGCTGTTCAGCTTGGAAGTGCAGAGGCTGTTGTTGCATTTTGTGAAGGCATACAGGCAGCGGCACCTATTGATTCTTTCGTAACACCAGTTCCATGGGCTATGCCGGGTTACGAATCCGACGTAGTTATGGCAGCCGGTGCCTTTGTTCAGGGTTCCTCTATAGAGCTCAGTGCAGATGCACCTATAAGAGAGCCTTACAATGTGTATTTCCAGGGCGGATTGACTTATGAACATTCTAGATTCGGAGTAATCAAATCAGCAGACAGACTTCTTAAAAAAGGGTTGTTGAAATAATGCGAGATGAAAATAATCAGGGAAGAAAACATAATTACAAAAAGAAATTCACAGAAGGAATCAGACAGGAAAAAGAGGATGTAAAGGAAAACATTGAGAATGCAAAGAAGAGCAAAGTTGCGGTCTCAATTTTTAAGTTTCTTATTCTTATAACCATTGTTGTGGCTATTCCTGTTTACATAGCAGTATGCAAATGGGATTTGATTCAGAGCTTTGGAAGTCTTGATGAGGTTGTGGATTTTCTGAAAGGATACAAGGCAGAGAGCATTCTCGTATATGTGGGAATGCAGGTTCTTCAGATTGTAGTATCCATTATTCCGGGGCAGGCGTTTCAGTTTGCGGCAGGAATTCTTTATGGATTTTTGTTAGGGTTGCTTCTTTCAATTATAGGAGCGGTTATTGGCACTACAATTACATTTTACCTTGCTAAAATCCTGGGACAGGATGCTTTGCATCTATTTTTCACAGAAGAAAAGTTTAATTATTTTGTGGAAAGACTTAATAGCAAAAAGGCATATACGTTGGTACTTCTCATATATCTGATACCGGGACTTCCAAAGGATATAATGAGCTATGCTGCGGGGGTATCTTCTATGAACTTTAAGGCTTTTCTTGCAATATCAGTTGTGGGACGACTTCCGGGAATGGCAGGAAGTTTGCTTGTGGGTGCACTTTATTTCAAAGGGCATTATGTTGCAATGTGGATTGTTGCAGCGGCAGCAGTAATAGCTTTTTTCCTCTGCATTATAAAACGAAAGAAAATCTTTGAATATATGGACAGATTCTATGAGAAAATCACAGAATAAGTTTGAAATTGTGGCCTTGTGCACCTTTGGTGCATGAGGCTTTTTTAGGTATTTGAAAATAAAAAAGGAGTGCAGCCCTAAGGCAACATTCCTTTCTTGGTGTATGTTATTTAGTTATTATTTTCATCATCCTTCTTGTCGGAATCAGGTATGTAAGTGAATACCTGGTGTTCGTATTCACTGTTGTTATTGTATTTTGGTTCTTCCGGTTTGTAGAAGTTATTTCGGTTGTTGTCGCGATTATAGAAGTCGCTACCGCTGTTATTGTTATTTTCGTTGTAATCGTTTCTATAATTTGAATCAGAGTATCCGTTGCCCGCAAAGTTTGGTTCCTGTGGCTGTTTCTGTACGAGATGCCCTGAAACGATTTCGTAGAATATTGCAGTTGCGACGTTCTGGTATGCCGAAACCATGAAAATCGGAATGCTTGCAAATATTGCTACAACTTCCAGTATGATTGTGGAAACAAGGCTGTCGCCAAGTGAGAACGGTATAAGCAGAAGTGTTGTGACTATTTCAGCAAGTATAATCCATCCGATGAATGTAAGCTGAAGAACAAAGAAACTCCATTTGTTGTTTTTCATCATAATCTTTGATTCTGTTATGCATTCCATTACTTTCTTTTTAGGATTGTCAGCAAGTATAAAGAAAGCCTGAGAATATCTGAATCCTGCGATTATTCCCGGGATAATAAACAGCATTCCCCAAAGTACGATGAATACATATATCATAAACTGAAGCAGAAAAGCCTTTATCAGGAATTCGAATCCTTCGAAAAGTGTTTCTATTTTCATTTCTCTGGTTCTCAGGAATTTCAACAGGTATAGTGAAAGTCCAAGAGAAAATGGTCCTGTAAGCAGGAAGTCATACAGAGTTGTTACAAAAGAAAAATCTGTAAGTCCTTGATTATAAAGCTCTAAATAAGAACCCGGATAAATACTCTTCAGCGATATTACCGCATTAGGAATAAAATCTGATATAATCGAAGGCAGTGTTGATGTAAGTATAGAATAAATCATCATAGCCATGACAACTGCCGGCCAGTTTCCCTTGAGCGCATTTCTTGCCATAGTTCTGACGTTTGAGAAACTCTCTCTAAAAATAATGTTCATTAATTTAATCTCCTTATGTAAATATTTACAATCCTCTTCAAAATATTATATAATAAATTTGTGTGGTATTAAACACTAATCGGCTAATCTTAATTTTTTTTTAAGGAATAGAAAATGAAAGCACTTGTAATAACTGCTTATATAAGCAAATCGGAATATATTGAATTAGAAAATGATTTTGATATGGTAATCTGCGCTGACGGCGGATATGAGCGAGCAAAGGAACTAGAAATTGCAGCTGACTATATAATCGGGGATTATGATTCAGCATCTTCGCCTCCGTCATCTGAAGATGGAAATACGATTTTTCTGCCAACCGAAAAGGATATGACAGATACAGAAGCAGCTCTTACCCTTGCAATAGAAAAGGGCGCAACTGATATTACAATAGCAGGAGGACTTGGCGGCCGCTTTGATCACACTATGGGAAACATCGGAATTCTCGCAGGATACAATTCGGAGAAAATAAAAGTTTCTATTATGGACGGTCAGAATCATGTGGCTATGCTGAATCCGGGCAGTCATACAATCAAAAAGGAAATCTACAAATACGTGGGAATTATCTCTTACGGAGAGACTGCAAGAGGTGTAACTCTTACGGGGTTCAAATATCCCCTTAGGGGTTTTGATCTGAAAAACAATACGTCACTTGGCGTAAGCAATGAGATAACAGGGAAGCAGGGCACGATAGAATTTGAGGAGGGAAGGCTTCTTGTTATACGTTCGAGAGATTTATAGTAATCATTTGACAAAGAATTTTCTAAAAGGTTGAAAAAGTAAGGCAATAATGTTATATTATTAACAAGGAACATTTTCAAGCAAGAAAGGATGAGGTAAAATGTACGAAAATATCAAATACGAAGTAAAAGACTCAATCGGCTATGTTACAATCAACAGACCTAAAGCAATGAATGCTCTTAACATGGATGTCCTAAGTGAACTTTATGATGTATTCACTTCAATCGAAAAAGATGACGAAGTAAAGGCTGTTATTCTTACAGGCGAAGGCAAAGCTTTTGTTGCAGGTGCTGACATCGCTCAGATGCACCAGCTGAACGCAATCGAAGGCCGTAAGATGATGATTGCAGGTCACAATGTTATGAACCTTATCGAAGCAATCGAAAAACCTGTTATTGCAGCAGTTAACGGATTTGCTCTTGGTGGCGGATGCGAACTGTCAATGGCATGTGACATCAGAATCGCTTCAGAAAAAGCAAAATTCGGTCAGCCTGAAGTTGGTCTTGGAATCATCCCTGGATTCGGTGGAACTCAGAGATTAGCAAGACTTGTTGGCAAAGGTATGGCAAAATACCTTATCATGACAGCAGAAATGATTCCTGCAGCAGAAGCTTACAGAATCGGACTTGTAGAAAAGGTTGTTGCACCAGAAGAACTGATGGCAGAAGCAGAAAGAGTTGCTAAGACTATCGCTTCCAAGGCTCCTATCGCAATTGCTACAGCTAAGACAGCTATCAATAACGGATATGATATGGATATGAAGTCAGCAAGCAAGTTCGAAATCGAAACATTCACAGCTGCATTTGGCTCAGAAGATAAGACAGAAGGAATGGCAGCATTCTTAGAAAAGAGAGCTCCTGAATTCAAGAACAGATAATAAATAACAAGATAATAAAAAAGGCGTTTCCAATTTTTCAGAAACGTCTTTTTGAATACTTATATTTTGGGACCTATAGGGGCCTATATCTTGTATTGTCTCAGTTCTTCGACAAGCGCCTGTATGTCCTGCGGAAGATTCGCAGATACTGTGATTCTTTCGCCTGTAATGGGTTGATTGAAAGAAAGCTCAAATGCGTGGAGAGCCTGTCTGTTTGGGAATCTTTCCATAGGACCTTCGTAGAGCCAGTCGCCAAGAAGAGGATGTCCAATATGGGACATGTGGACTCGTATCTGATGCGTTCTTCCGGTTTCCAGCTGAAGTTCCACAAGGGAATAGCCTTCGTCTATGTCGTATCTTTCGAGTGTTTTCACGTGGGTTACGGAAGGGTAGCCACGATCATCAAAGAGTACGCTTCGTCTGATACTGTCGCTGTCAGGTCGTCCTATTGGAAGATTTATGGTAAATTCGTCTTCTGAGACTATGCCTTTTACTACAGCCTTATAGCGCTTGTCTGTTGTATTAGCCTTCATCTGTTTGGTCAGCTCATCCTGTGCATGAGAATTCTTTGCCACAATCAGAAGTCCTGTAGTGTCCATATCCAATCGGTTGACAAATCTTATCTTGAATTGCTGGTTTGTATCCTGCATATATTTCATCAGCCCATTTGCGATAGTGTGTTCAGGATGCCCGCGGGTCGGATGAACCGTAACTCCCGGCTGTTTATTCAGAATCAGAAGGTCGTCATCCTCATATGCCACATCAAGTGGAATGTCCTCTGCAGGAAAATCACTCTTTTCTTCAGGCAGGCGGATTGAAACTATATCATGCTCCTTTGCGCATAACCATCCCGGCACTGATTCATCATTCAGATATAGTAGGTGTTGCTGTTTAATCTTTGTCATCAGTCTGGATGAAAATCCATATTTTTTTCTTATAAGCTGTTTAAGCTGAATGTCAGCTTCTTCTTTTGTCACTTCAAATATAAATTTTGCCATATTACCTCTATAAAAATTTGCTTTTTACCTTTGTCCAGAAATCATATCCTTCGAATCTCATCAAGTTAACATTTTTTTCGGAAAACGAAACTTCGATGTTGTCAATCTTGTGGTATTCTGTGCTGTATCCGTCGCATATAATTTTGATTGGTACCTCGGATTCTCCGTTTCTGAAGTCAGGGTTGATGCCCAGAGAAAGATCAAAGGGCAGAAGTATGCTGGATGTAAAGGATCTGTATGCTGTTGTGTTCATCGGTGCCATAGGTGTTACCTGAAGCAGTTTGAGTCTCGGGTCTACAATGCTTCCTCCGAGAGAATAGTTATATGCTGTGCTTCCGGCAGGTGATGAAATAAGAAGACCGTCGCCGCTGTATCTTTCGATAAAGCTTCCACCGATTGACATATTAAGGTGTGTTACATGGTTGTTTCCGCCTGTTACTACAACTTCGTTTAGGCCTGTATGCTCGTATTCGACTCCGTCTGCGATAACCTTTGCTTTCACTGCAGAAAGGGTCTGAATTGAGTATTTCCCTTGCGTGTAGTTAAATATAAAATCATCCAGTTTGTCAGGCATAATCTCCTGGAAAAATCCAAGATGACCGGTATTGATTCCTATGATTGGAAGGGTAGGAAAATTGTATTTATGAACAGCCTCAAGGAAAGTTCCGTCACCGCCGATGCAAACCATCATCTCTGCATCTTCGCAGAAGCAGTCAATGACGGTGAATCCTACGTTATCAAGTTTGGACTTTAGCCTTTTGACTGTTCGTTGTGAATTTTCGGTACCACTTGCGTGAATAAATATCTTTCTCATAATCTGTTTATCCTCAATTAATCAAATTATTTTTCAATCAGTTCTTTGAATTCCTCAATCAGTTCTCTGAAGGTTTCCATAGCTTCTACAACAGGCTCTTTCCCTGTCATATCAACGCCTGCAACCTTAAGTTCCTCAACAGGATATGCACTGCTTCCCATTGAAAGGAATTCTTTGTATTTCTTTACAGCAGGTTCTCCTTCTGTCAGTATCTTCTTGGAAATTGCGGTTGCCGCAGAAAATCCTGTGGAGTACTGATATACATAATATGCTCTGTAGAAGTGAGGGATTCTGCTCCATTCATACTGGATATAATCATCGTGCGCCAGAGCATCTCCAAAGTAAAGTGTGTTTAGCTTGTCATATTCTTCGCAGAGCCATTCAGCAGTCAAAGCTTCTCCGGATTCCACATGTCTGTGAGCCAGAAGCTCAAATTCGGCAAACATTGCCTGTCTGAATACAGTTGTTCTAAACTCTTCTATAAATCTGTTGAGAAGAAATTTCCTCATTGTAGGGTCTTTTTCTTTCTTCAGAAGGTGTCTGAGAAGAAGGCATTCGTTTACCGTTGATGCAACTTCTGCAACAAAGATTGAATAATCTCCGTAAATGAAAGGCTGAGCTTGTCTTGTGTAAAGTGAATGCATTGAGTGACCTGTTTCGTGGATTACAGTTAGAACGTCCTGGAGTTTATCTGTGTAGTTAAGCAGAATGTAAGGGTAGCTGTCGTAGCAACCGAAGCTGTAGGCTCCGCTTGTCTTGCCTTTGTTTTCGTATACGTCCATCCAACCTTCTTCTACAGCTTTTTTTACGTTGTCCAGGTAATCCTGACCCATAGGAGCAAGGGCTTCCAACATCATTTCGATTCCTTCTTCGAATGGAATTTCTTTTTCCGGCATTTTTACGAGAGGTACGTAAACGTCGTACATCTTGAGTTCATCAACACCGAGAATTTCTTTTCTCAGTTCCATGTATTCATGAAGGAGAGGCAGGTAGCTGTGAACTACTTCTATTAGATTATCGTAAACAGATTCCGGGATTTCGTTTCCGGATAACGCTGCGGCTCTTGATGACTCGTAGTGTCTGATTCTGGCTTTTGTGCAGTCATTTTTTACACTTGTTGAGTAGAGTGCTGCAAGTGTGTTAATCTGAGCCTTGTATGCCTCATATACGCTTTCGAATGCGGCTTTTCTTACATTTCTGTCGTAGCTTTCCATAAAGTTGATATAGTTTCCGTGTGTAAGCTCCACTTCTTCACCGTTTTCATCTTTTATTTTGCCAAATGTCATATCTGCGTTGTTCAGCATTGTGAAAATGTTGTTCGGTGCAGAGGTTACTTCGCTCAGCTGTGCCAGGATGTTTTCTTCGCTTTCGGAAAGTACATGCTTTTTCATCTTGAGCATGTCTGTTAGGAAGAATTCATATAATTTGAGACCGTCCAGCTGCTCAATATATCCGAGAATTGTCTCTTCTGAAGCACTCATCAGTTCAGGAGTGAAGAAGCTGAGCTTTGCACTCACTTCTGCAATAAGAGCCATACATCTTCCGTTCATTGACTGAAAAACAGAGTTGGAATTATCCTCATCAAGTTTCATTCTTGAGAATACAAATACTTTCTCCAGAGTTCTGTCAAGGTCACAGTTTGCCTCTATTGCTGTGAGAAGTGTTTCTGCGCTTTCTGTGAGTTTTCCCTGAAAAGATACGACCTTTTCGGCAAGCTCTTTGACTTTTTCGAAATCCGTTTCCCATGCATCGTTATCGGCATACATTGCCTCTATGTTCCATTTATATTTACTATCTATTTCCTCTCTTAATTTTAACTTTTTATTTCCCATTTTTACCTCCGATGTAGTATAATAAAATGTACTGTACTATTATAGCATAAATCTGAAAGGAATTATATAAATGGATAACAGACCAATTGGTTTTTTTGATTCCGGAATTGGTGGGCTTACCAGCATTCCTCATATTATGAGACTTTTACCAAAGGAAAATATAGTTTTTTACGGGGATACCGCAAGGACGCCCTACGGCTCCAAATCACCGGAAACAATCAGACAGTTCACGTTTCAGATAGGTGATTTTCTGGTAAAAAAAGGCGTCAAGATGATAGTAATTGCATGTAACACTGTCAGCGCAACATGTCTGAACGATTTGAGAGAAAAGTATCCTGACATTCCCGTCATAGGTGTTATTTCTCCTACAGCCAAAGAGGTGGCAAAACTTTGCAACGAAGATGACAAGATAGGTATCATAGCAACCAAGGTAACTGTCAGAAGTAAAGCATACGAAAAAAAGATAAATGAACTAAATCCCAAGCTGACAACTTCTTCAAAAGCATGTCCTGCTTTCGTACCTTTGATAGAAGAGGGGATAATAGATAACGAAATAATGGATTTAACGATAAAATATTATCTTGATGATTTTGTTAAGAAAAATGACATAAACACTCTTATACTCGGATGCACTCACTATCCACTGATATCAGATAATCTGCTGAGAATCTATCCGAATATAAACATCATAAGCTCATCCAAAGAAGTTGCAACTGCCGTAAAAATGGAGCTTGAGAAGAATGATATGCTGGCAGACGAGATTTGCGGAGAAAATACTTTTTATGCAAGTGACCTTTCTGAAAACTTTGTTAACATGATTGAGCTTATTCTCGGAAAAGATAAAGAAGAACTTAATATCAGGTTTAAGAATTTGGATATTTAAATAAAAGATAATTTGGAGGTAAAAATGACTATAGATGAACTCTTTGAACTGCTTGACATAACGAGCGGTGCTGAATTTGAATACTTTGAAAACTTTGCTGATCTGGTCGAGTCAGATGAGGATATCGATGCAGACCTTATTGTAGAGCTTTTGAAGGAAGCTGACATGAAGGTATTTGCGGAGCTAGTTGAAAGTTATTTCTATGACACAATGGAAAATGTGCCTCAGGATCAGATCGATATTTATAATCTCATGGAAAATATCAAGAGAAACTTTGTTGGTATGGCACAGGCTGCCCAAAACGAAGACGAAAATGCAATTTTACAGCTTTCGGATGAATTGGACAGGTTCAGACACTGGTATAGCATCGATCTTAACTGCAGCTGCAAAGATGAGAGCACAAACGAGGTATTTGACCAGACTGTAAGAGATGCAATTTGTGACAGCAGAATGGAAAAGATAGGCGGACATGAGTTGGTTTACGATTTCAGCAAAGCGGCTGAATACGAAATTGACGAAGTTATAATGACTTATGGAGATATGGTGAGCGAGTAATGGAAAAAGAAAAATCTACAGAGGCACTAACCTTTGGCGGTGTTGCTCTGATGTATCTCGGAACTATTATGGGTGCGGGTTTTGCTTCGGGCAGAGAAGCCTGGCAGTATTTTGGTCTGTTTGATGATAATGCATATTTCGGACTGTGTATTGCCGGTTTTTTATTTATCGCAGTGGGCATGATGACAGGATATCTTGGAATTCATCTCAAATCAAAAGATATAGGTGTAATAATTTTACCGATAAGAAACAAAGTATTGTCCGAAATTCTCGGATACATTGTGGCGCTTATGATTTATACGGCGCTGATTTCAATGTCTGCAGCAGGGGGCTCACTTCTGAATCAGCAGTTTGGACTCCACAAGGCTGTGGGAGGTCTTCTGGTTGTATTTCTTGTTATAATTACAGTTCTGGGAGATTTTGAGAGAGTTTCCAAGGTGTTCAGATTCATAATGCCTATACTTTTTGTGATTGTGGTTTCGCTTTGTCTATATGTTTCTCTGACATGGGTTAAGGTTCCAAAAACCGTGGAATATAAGGCTTCGCCTATGGCATCAACATGGCCTGTTGCGGCAGTGGTTTATGTTTCTTACAATATTATGGGAACGATTCCGATTGTTTCTGAATCTGCACTGAATGCAAAGAACAAGACACATGCCCTTACAGGAGCATGTGTCGGAGGTCTTTTTCTTGCCATTTTAGGCTTTGTGCTGGTTATGGCACTTCAGAAGGACGTTAATATGACTAATGCGCTGGATCTTCCTATGCTTGGCTTTGCTACACAGGTATCTCCTGCAGTAAATGCTGTTTTTGCAGCAGTGCTTTTCCTTGCCATATATTCAGCGGCAACCAGCACTTACTATGGATTTACGGGCAAACTGAGAAATGATCATAACAAGAAAAAGAAGGTTATTTTCTTCGCACTTCTTGGCTTTGTTCTCGGACTTGCGGGATTTAAAAATATAATCGCATATATTTATCCACTGGAAGGGTACATAGGATTTATAATAATTATTTTGATTACAATAAACTTTTTTAGGGTACTCATAGAAAACAGAGGAAGCAAAAACAATGGAAAAAAAGGAATTTAATATCGAAAACTACGACAGATATGACTTCCCGAAGGATATTACAAGGGTGACTTCAGGTTCGGGCGGTGACTGTCTGTTTATAAATGGCAAAGAAAAATGTGCTGTTTACGACTGCGGAATGGCGTACTGTCATAGCGGTCTTATTGAAAATATAGAAAAAGCATTGAAAAATAACGGGAAAGACACACTTGACTATGTTTTTATTTCCCATACTCATTACGATCATATAGGGGCGCTTCCGTACATATTGGAGCGTTGGCCGGAGGCAAAGGTTTGCGGCGCAGCAAAGGCTCAGAAGGTTTTTCAGAGCGAAGGTGCAAAAAAAACAATGAAAAGACTAGGAGAAAGTGCAAGAGACCTATACAGTAATCTGACAGAAGAGATAAAGGTAGAAGGTATGAGACTGGATATTCCGATGGCTGACGGGGATTGTATAGATCTTGGTGGTATCAGCATGACAGCTGTAGAAACAAAAGGCCACACGGACTGCTCTATGAGCTATTTAATGAAGCCATGCAATCTGCTTTTTTCCTCAGAAAGTACAGGAGTGCTTAGACCTTCCGGAAAGATGGATACTTCTATTTTAAAGAATTTTGAGGATACCATAAAATCAGCCGAAAAATGCAGAAAACTCAAGCCTTCAGGCATAATAGTCAATCATTACGGAGTTGTTCCAAAGGAAATGGTGGACACTTATTATGACATGTACATAGCTGCGGCAGAAGAAGAAAAAGAATTCATACTTGATTTACATAAAAAGTATACTGACTACCAAAGAGTTCTTGAAGGATATAGAGATAGATACTGGACAGAAGAACGAAAAAAGAACCAACCGGAAGCTGCTTTTTTGGAAAATGCAAAATATATAATCAGACATATAATAGAAACTTATGCTTAGGAGGAAAGAAAAGAATTGATTAATATACATAAATTAAAAACAAATGCAAGACTTGTAACGGAATACCTTCCATATGTTCAGTCGGTTGCTCTTGGAATTTGGGTTAAGGCAGGGGCCGTTAATGAAACCGGTCTTAATGCAGGTATTTCACACTATGTTGAACATATGATGTTCAAAGGCACATCTAAGAGAAGTGCTAAACAGATTGCAAGTGATATAGACAAAATAGGCGGGCAGATAAACGCTTTTACAGGAAAAGAAGCAACATGCTACTACGTAAAAACCATTACCGAAAACTTTGAACAGGCTGCGGATGTTCTTATTGACATGCTGACAGATTCACTTCTTGATCCGAAGGAAATGGATAAGGAACGCCAGGTTATATGCGAAGAAATCAAGATGACTCTTGACACGCCTGACGACCTTGCTCATGAAACCGTAACAGAGATGGTTTTTGCCGGAAGAAATATCGGAAACTCAATCATCGGAACTCCTGAAACTCTTGCAACTATAGATCAGAAGGTTATGAGAGATTACATAAACTCAGAATATGTTACAGAGGATATTGTAATTTCAATTTCAGGTAATTTCGATGAGCAGAAGGTCCTGAAGTACTTTGATAATAAATTCGAGTCTCTTGGCAGAAGCAAAACAGAGCCTGAGTACAAGAATGCAATCTACAAACCGTCGTACAAATCAATCGTGAAAGATATCGAGCAGAGCCATATGTGTATCTGCACAGACGGAATCAAAATGGAAGATGACAGATATTTTGCACTTGCCATTTTGAATAACATCATGGGTGGAAGTATGAGCTCGAGGCTTTTCCAGAATATAAGAGAAGAAAAAGGCCTTGCTTATTCTGTTTACAGTATGGCTCCGTCATACAGTAAAGACGGATATTTCAATATATATGCAGGTGTTAGCCATGACAAGATAACAGAAACTGTTGAAGGTATCCGATTTGAGCTTGAAGAGCTTGCAAAGAACGGCATCACAGAAGAAGAACTTGCTTCGTCGAGAGAGCAGCTCAAGGCATCCTACATTTTCGGTCAGGAAAATATAACGGGCAGAATGTTCAAAAATGGCAAGAATCTGCTTCTGCTCGGAAAGCTTTATACAGCAGACGAAATAATCGACGAATTCAGCAAAGTAACTATGAATGACATAAAAGAAGCTGAAAAACTTATCTGTGACTTTGATAATTATTCGGCAGTTATAGTCTCAAACAAGGAACTTGATGTTGATGCTATTATGAAGGGAAAATAAATGAAAATAAAAATTATAAGCAAAAGCGGCAAGATACCTTCTTATGCAACTGAGTTTTCATCAGGATTTGACATAAGAGCTTATCTGCCGGAAGGTGACTTGCTTCTGAAGTCCGGCGAAAGAGCTCTTGTTCCGACAGGAATATTTATGGAACTGGTGCCGGGATATGAAGCGCAGGTAAGAGCGCGAAGCGGCCTTGCAATCAAACATGGAATCGGACTTGTGAACGGTATAGGAACAGTGGATTCAGATTACAGGGGTGAACTGAAAATTCCATTGATAAACTGGGGCAAAGAAGACTTTCTGATAAAAAACGATGACAGAATCGCACAGGTTGTTATCGCAAAATATGAACAGGTTGAATTTGACCTTGTTGACGAGATTAACGAGACAGAAAGAGGAGAAGGCGGATTCGGACATACAGGGATTTAGAGGTGATATAAATGTTTGACAGAATTGATGCCGAAAACAGAGAAAAGCTGCTGTCGCCGAAGGCTCAGAAGTCTTCTGAAAGTATGGGGAGACAGGTATATGAGGAGCCTTGTCAGCTTAGAACGGAATTTCAGCGTGACAGAGATAGGATACTTCATTCCAAAGCTTTCAGAAGGCTTATGCACAAAACTCAGGTTTTTCTTGCACCGGAAGGAGATCATTACAGAACGAGACTTACTCATACTCTTGAGGTTTGCCAGGTTTCGAGAACTATAGCAAGGGCACTTAATCTGAATGAGGATCTGACAGAGGCTATCGCATTGGGACATGACCTCGGGCATACGCCTTTTGGCCATAACGGTGAGGCTGTTCTTGACAGAATTCATCCCGGTGGTTTTCGACACAATGAACAAAGTCTGAGAGTGGTGGATATTCTGGAATCTACTCCTGAACGCATGGGAATGAATCTTACATTTGAGGTGCGAGACGGAATATTGAATCATAGCGGTAAACTGAAAGCAAAGACCCTGGAAGGGCAGATTGTAAATCTTAGCGACAGAATAGCATATATCAATCATGATATAGATGATGCGATTCGAAGTGGAGTTCTTACATTAGGAGATCTCCCGAAAGAACCGATAGAGATTTTCGGTAAAAAGCACAGCGACAGAATCGACTGCATGGTAAAAAACGTTGTGACTTTTAGTGAAGATAAGGATTATATCGCTATGGACAATGAACATACAGAGCAACTTCTAAACCTCAGAAGTTTTATGTTCGAAAACGTCTACAGGAGCAAAAAAATAAAAAAAGAGGAAGATCTGGCAAAGGTTGACCTTATTATCACTACTTTATATGAATATTTTTATAACAATCCATCCAAATTACCTCAAGATAGCCTGAAACTTATAGAAAAAGATGGCATAAATGTAATAGTAAAAGACTATATTGCGGGTATGACCGATAGATTTGCCCAAAATTTATATGAAGAAATTCAAAATAAATAAAGGAAAGGCATTTGTTGTATAGAATATTATATTGTGGGATTATTAGAGGGGAGGTTTTGTTATGGCATATTCTATAGAGAATTCATCAATCGAAAACCTTCTCAGCCAAATAAATATAGTGGATGTTATAGGCAGCGTTGTGCAGCTTAAGCGTTCCGGAAGCAATTACAAAGGTGTTTGTCCATTCCATAACGAAAAAACACCTTCTTTTGTTGTTTCGGAACAGAAACAGATTTTTACCTGCTTCGGATGCGGAGCTACAGGTAATGTAATCAAGTTTGTTATGCTTTATTACAACATGGGATTTGTTGAAGCTGTAGAAAAGCTTGCTGACGAATACGGTATTAAACTTGAGAGAAATATATATGGTGAGAACCTGGATGCATATTATGATGCAAACAGACTCGCCGCACGTTTTTTTTACAAGTCATTTACCGAAAAAGCGAACAAAGGTTACTCATACATGAAGAGAAGAGAAATCTCACCTTCCACACTCAAGCGTTTTGGCATCGGGTATGCGGATGAGAATTGGACAAGCCTTGTTGACTTTCTGACAAAAAACGGCGTAGAAAAGAAGGTCATGCTGGAGCTTGGTCTTGCCGCAGAGAGCAAGGGCAGAGTATATGATAAATTCCGAAACAGAGTGATGTTTCCTATAATCAATACCAGTGGGAAGGTCATAGGGTTTGGCGGCCGTGCCATAGACCCGAATGATAATCCAAAATATCTTAATTCACCCGAAAGCAAGGTGTTCAAAAAGAAGAATAATTTGTATGGGCTAAACATCACAAGAGAAAATATAGGAAAAGATGGTTACATTATCCTGGTAGAAGGGTATATGGATACTATAGCACTCTATCAGAGCGGTGTGCAGAATGTTGTTGCATCTCTCGGAACCGCTTTGACAGATAATCAGGCAAGGTTGATTAAGAGATACACTTCTAATGTAATTTTGTCTTATGACGCTGATCAGGCCGGACAGAATGCGGCTCTTAGAGGAATGGAGATTCTAAGAAAAGAGGAATGTAAAGTGAAGGTGCTTCATGTTACCGACGGTAAGGATCCGGACGAGTTTGTGAAGCACAACGGAAAAAAAGCTTTTCTTAAACTTATAGACGGCGCATTGCCATATGGGGAGTACCGGCTTAAGGCAGCCGCAAGGAGTTTTGATATTTCAAAGGATGACCAAAAACTAGAGTATATACAGGTTGCTGTCAAAATTCTCAAAGAGCTTTCTCCGGTAGAACGTGATATGTATATAAAAAAGCTGTCGAAGGATATTAACGTATCTGAAGGGGCTTTGAGGATGGAACTTTCTGAGGAAAAGACTTCCCAAGAGAATATTCCGGTCCATGACTACCATAAGACGGAAGAAAAGGAATCTCTGAACATATTGCCGGTGGAAAAGGATATTTTGAGACTTATAACAAGGGATGAGACTTTTATAGGGAAAGTCAGAGAGAATAAGGGTCTGATACTAACTGATGCAGGAAAACAGATTTTTTCGGTTCTGGAAAAAGATATAAGAGAAAATGGAACACTTGATATTGTAAGGGTTCTTGATTCTTTGGATGGCAGGCTTTATGATCTGCTTTGTGAAATTATGGAAACCGTACCTGCTGCGGGTTCCGAAAATGAGATCTTTGCTGAGTGCGTAAGGAAACAGAAACTGCGGGCTCTCGAGGAGGAAGAAAAAAAGATAATAACAATGTTTAAACTGGCAGACGAGTCAAACAGTGATATTAATCTGACTGATTTGATGAACAGGCTAAAAGATATTCAGAAGAAGATCCAAGATGAAAGGATGAAAGGTTAATTTTTTATGGCAAACGAAGAAAAGAAAAAAACTGAAGCTCAAGACATGTTCGAAGGAATGAATCCGGAACAGATTAAGAAAGAGGTAATCAAAAAACTTACAGAATGTGCCAAGCAGAAGAAAAATACTCTTACATATGCTGACATGGCTGATTATCTTGACTCTTTGGATTTGAGCAAAAATGTAATCGACGAAATTTATGATACGCTTCTCGGTAAAGATATAAACATCACCGGTGAGACTGATATGGAAGATTTCACTCTGATGATGGAAAATGATGACGATGATGACGAAAAGGAAGATGACGGTATCGTAGTTGATGCAAACGGAGATATAGATATCGAAGCAACTATTCCTAAGGGGATTTCTGTAGATGACCCTGTAAGAATGTATCTTAAGGAAATCGGAAAAGTTCCTCTACTGAGTGCA
The DNA here is from genome assembly GCA_938034165.1 of uncultured Clostridia bacterium. Lineage (GTDB taxonomy): Bacteria > Bacillota > Clostridia > Peptostreptococcales > Anaerovoracaceae > CALHKP01. The sequence goes on from CALHKP010000011.1 coordinate 79,296, forward strand.
GAGGAGGAAATTGAGCTTGCAAAGAGAATCGAGCAGGGTGACGAAGAAGCAAAGAACAAGTTGTGTGAAGCAAACCTTCGTCTTGTTGTAAGTATCGCAAAGCGTTTTGTGGGTAGAGGAATGCTTTTCCTTGACCTGATTCAGGAAGGTAACTTGGGTCTTATTAAGGCCGTAGATAAGTTTGATTACCGAAAAGGATTCAAATTCTCAACTTATGCTACATGGTGGATTAGACAGGCTATCACAAGATCAATTGCTGACCAGGCAAGAACAATAAGAATTCCTGTTCATATGGTTGAAACAATCAACAAGCTTATCAGAGTTTCAAGACAGCTTCTTCAGACATACGGAAGAGAACCGCTGCCTGAGGAAATCGCAAAAGAAATGGGTATTTCCGTTGAGAAGGTTCGCGAAATCCAAAAGATTGCTCAGGAACCTGTATCATTGGAAACTCCTATAGGAGAAGAAGAAGACAGCCATCTTGGTGATTTTATTCCGGATGATGATGTTCCTGCACCTGCAGAGGCTGCAGCCTACTCAATGCTGAAGGAACAGCTTATGGAAGTTTTGGATACTCTGACGGAAAGAGAACAGAAGGTTCTTAAACTTAGATTTGGCCTTGAAGATGGCAGATCAAGAACTCTTGAAGAAGTAGGAAAAGAATTTGATGTTACAAGAGAAAGAATCAGACAGATAGAAGCAAAGGCTCTCAGAAAGCTGAGACATCCAAGCAGAAGCAAAAAGTTAAAGGATTATTTAGAATAAAAAATTTCCGGTCGCTGTTGTGGCCGGTTATTTTTCGAAAAAGGAAAAAAGAAAAATGAAACTAAGTGACAGACTACTTATGATTGCCTCGAATGTAAGTCCGGGAGAATCTGTAGCCGATATAGGCACTGATCATGGTTTCTTGCCGCTTTATCTGTGGGAGCATAAAATATCACCTAAAGTCGTATTTTGCGATATAAGTGAAGGCTCTTTACAGAAGGCAAAGGACACATGCAGCGAATTTTATCCTGATGACAGTTTCGATTTCAGACATGGCAATGGACTCGATATACTGGAATGTGGCGAGGTTGACACTATTACCATAGCCGGAATGGGCGGACTTCTGATGTGCGAAATTCTTGACTGGGATATGGACAAAAGCAAATCATTCAAAAAATATGTTCTGCAGCCGAGAAATAATCCGGGAAAACTCAGAAGCTGGCTTGCGGCACACAATTTTAGAATTGTAAGAGAGCAGCTTGTAAAAGAAGGAAAGTTCATCTGTGAAATTCTGACAGTTCTGACTCCTGATGAAAAGGGAATGGAAAATGCAGCGCAATATATTACGGATTCTATTTATGCGGAATTTCCGGAAATGCTACTGGATAATGACTTTGATATACTGGAGCAGTACCTTACTCTTCACCTGAAAAAGCAAAGACGCATTAAGCAGAGAATCATATCAGGCAGAGGGTTTTCATGTAATCCGACAGAGGACGAAGAAGTAAAGGAAATACAGCGCAGAATAGACCATTTAAATTATTTATTATCAAAAGCAAAGGAGGAAAAATGATGAACATTAATGACCTGAAGGATATTTTGGATGATATCTGCATACCGGGACTTGCAGAAAGCTGGGATAACAGCGGATACCAGATAAAAATACATGACGGTGACATAAAAAAGATTATGGTGGCTATGGAAATTACAGATGCTGTAATAGATGAGGCTGTCAGCCTTTCAGCGGATGTTATTGTAACTCATCATCCTCTAATTTTTGCACCCGTAAAGGAAATCAGTAACGATAACATTCCCGGCAGATATATAACCAAGCTGATTCAGAACAAAATATCAGTGATTTCGGAGCATACAAACTTTGACAAGGTTGACGGAGGAAACAACGATTATATCGGAAAGCTTCTGGGAATCGGAAATATCAGATACCTGGGGGATGACGAAGGATACTGCAGAACAGGTTCCTTTGATGAGCCGGTTGCACTTAAAGAAATCGCTCACCTTATAAGTGAAAGGTTTGATATAGACGAATCGTTTTTCCACATCATAGGAGACCCTAATCGCAAGATTAAATCCATTGCGTGGTGCAGTGGTGCCGGTTCTGAATTTATTGTTCTTGCAGCTTCAAAGGGAGTAGATTTGTTTATTACAGGTGATGTAAAGTATCATACGGCGCAGATGGCTTCAGAGCTTGGAATAAGCGTAATTGATGCGGGTCACTATGGAACGGAAATTATCTTTGTTGATAACATGGCTGCACTGCTTTCGGAATCTGCAAAGAAAAGCAAAATGGAAATTGAAATTGTGAAATCTTCTGTAGACATTAATCCATACAGAAGAGTAGAAGATATATAGATTAAGGAGAATTTAACAATTGATTAATGTAACAAATGTAAGCTTAAATTTCAGCGGGCAGGCTTTGTTCAAGGATGTTGACCTGAAGTTCACACCGGGTAACTGTTATGGAATTATAGGAGCAAACGGTGCCGGAAAGTCAACTTTTTTGAAAATCTTATCAGGAAATCTTGAGCCTTCCACAGGAAGTGTATCCGTAAAACCGGGAGTCAGAATGTCTGTCCTCAAGCAGGACCACTTTGCTTATGACGAATATTCGGTTCTTGATACCGTAATAATGGGTAATGAAAGACTTTATGATATTATGAAGGAAAAAGATGCTATCTACATGAAAGAGGATTTTTCCGACGAAGACGGTATAAGAGCAGCTGAACTTGAGAGTGAGTTTGCCGAAATGAATGGATGGGAAGCGGAATCAGATGTAAGCAGACTTATTCAGGGTCTTGGACTTTCTGAAAGCATTCTTTACAGTCAGATGGACACTCTGACAGGTAAGGAAAAGGTAAAGGTGCTCCTTGCACAAGCTTTATTCGGAAACCCGGGCATCATTCTTCTCGACGAGCCTACAAACCATCTGGACATAAAAGCCGTAAACTGGCTTGAGGATTTCCTTCTGGACTATGAGGGAACTGTAATTGTTGTATCTCACGACAGACACTTCCTCAATACTGTCTGCACAAATATCGTGGACATCGACTTTGGAAAAATCAAAATGTATGTCGGAAACTACGAGTTCTGGTACGAATCCAGCCAGATGATTCAAAAGATGATTAAAGACCAGAACAAGAAAAACGAAGATAAAATCAAAGAACTTCAGTCATTTATCCAGAGGTTCTCGGCAAATAAATCAAAATCCAAACAGGCTACATCAAGAAAGAAGCTTTTGGATAAGCTGACAGTGGAAGAGATGCCTGCATCATCAAGAAGATATCCTTTTGTAGGATTTAAGATGGATAGAGAAGCCGGAAAGGATATTTTGGAAGTGAACGGAATTTCCAAGACAATAGACGGTGTTAAGGTTCTTGATAATGTAACATTCCGAGTGAACAAGGGCGACAAAATCGCTTTTGTAGGCGAAAATGAAATTGCAAATACTACATTGTTTAAAATTATCATGGGAGAAATGGAGCCGGATGAAGGTTCATACAAGTGGGGCGTAACAATTACTACATCGTATCTTCCTATGGATAACTCTCAGTATTTCAACGGTTGTTCACTTAACCTTGTAGACTGGCTCAGTCAATACACAAGTGAAACTACAGAAAGCTTTATGAGAAGCTTCCTGGGAAGAATGCTTTTCTCAGGAGATGATGTATATAAAGAAGTTCAAGTTCTCTCAGGAGGAGAAAAGGTGAGATGTATGCTTTCAAGAATGATGCTGTACGGCTCAAATGTTCTTGTCTTAGATCAACCTACAAACCACTTAGACTTGGAATCAATCACAGCAGTTAATAATGGTCTGACAAGCTTTGCAGGAAATATTCTCTTCGCTTCTCACGACCACGAATTCATTCAGACTATTGCCAACAAAATTATCGAATTTACTCCTGACGGAAAGATGATAGAAAAACTCGGAACTTACGACGAATATATCGAATCAAAGTAAGCACCGAGTAGGCAAAAAAATCCAAAAAATTGCAAAAACGTCTATTTATGCAGGCTTCAAATGCTTGATAAATTGCGAATTCTATGCTATACTTATACAGTTATGGGTAGGTCAGACAATCGCGTGCATATGCATGAGGAAAGTCCGGGCTCCGCAGGGCAAGGATGCCGGATAACGTCCGGCGTAGGTAACTATAGGGAAAGTGCAACAGAAACATTCCGCCGAAACAGGTAATGCTGTGGTAAGGTTGAAATGGTGAGGTAAGAGCTCACCGGCGTCATGGAGACATGGCGACCGTGTAAACCCCATCCGGAGCAAGGTCAAATTGGGCGCAAAAGATGGCGGCCCGTCATCGCCCAGGTTGGTAGACCGCATGAGCGAACAGTAATGTCTCGCCTTAGATAGATGATTGTCTAATACAGAACCCGGCTTATAGATTTGCCCATAACTTCATTTTATATCAGGGAGGATTTTTTTTGGAACACAAAGAAAGAAATATTGAAGAACTAAACGAAAAAGAAATATATATAGATGCAGATTCAGCCCCAACGGAAAACAAGATGGGAACTGCACCTATAGGCAGACTTCTTGCCTCAATGGCATGGCCTGCAATACTTTCTATGACAATCAGTGCACTTTATAACATCGTTGACAGTGTATTCGTTGCGATGATAAGCCAGAAAGCACTTACAGCAGTTTCTCTGGTTATGCCGATTCAGATGCTTATGATCTCGGTCGGTGTTGGTAGCGGTGTGGGTGTAAACTCACTCATTGCAAGACGTCTGGGGGCACATAAATACGAAGAAGCAAACAAAGCCGCTAGCACCAGTCTTAGAATAGGCTTTTTTAACTTTTTGATATTTTTATTTGTAGGTCTTTTCCTGACAAAGCCGTTTATGAGATTATATACAAATGATACTCAGATATTTGAATACGGCGTTACATACATGAGAATCATAACAATCTTCAGTTTGTTTTTCCTTACTCAAGTTCTTATGGAAAAGGTACTTCAAGCAACGGGTAATATGATTGCACCTATGATAACTGCTCTTTCGGGAGCCATCACAAATATAATATTGGACCCGATTCTCATCTTTGGCCTTTTCGGACTTCCTAAAATGGGAGTTGCCGGTGCGGCAGTTGCAACTGTTGCAGGTCAGGCGGTAGGTATGACAATTGCACTTATCATTGTAATTACAAGAGACCATGCAGTTGAAGTTAAATTCAAGGGCTTCAAAATGGACTGGAAAATCGTAAAAGACATTTACGGAGTAGGACTTCCTTCAATAATAATGCAGGCAATAGGCTCAGTTATGCTTCTTGGATATAACTCGATTCTCGCTGCATCAGCAACAGCTGTAGCAGTTCTGGGTATATACTTCAAGCTTCAGTCGTTTATATTCATGCCTGTATTCGGTCTGAATCAGGGTGCAATGCCTATCATGGGATATAACTTCGGTGCTCACAACAGAGAACGACTGATGAAAACCTACAAACTGGCGCTTTTGACAGCAATTGTAATTATGGGAATGGGAACATTACTGTTTCACTTCTTTCCGGAAGTGCTTCTCAAGATGTTCTCAGCAGATGCAGAGATGATGGAGATGGGGGTACCGGCACTTAAAATTATAAGCTTGTGCTTTGTACCGGCAGCCTTTGGTATTATTACATCGACACTGTTTCAGGGGACAGGGCACGGTGTATATAGTTTAGTAGGTTCGTTAATCAGACAGCTTATCGGAATTTTACCACTGGCGTATATAATTTATCATCTTGCAGGAATTACGGCATCATGGATGTCATTCCCTCTTGCGGAAATAATAGGACTTATATATTCAGCACTGATGCTGAAATACTTATACAAAAAAGAACTTAGAGATCTTTCTAAAAATCTCTAAGTTCTGAATCATACTTTACAAGATCATAGATGAGAGGATCTCTTATGAGATGTTTCCAGCAGGTCAAAGTAGCCTTGATAAAGTCTTCTTCAATTTCATCTATGTTATCTAAAAGCGGGCAATAATATGGCAGCTCGGTATCATTTGGAATGAGCGTGAGTTCACCGTTTTTGTCTATATGCGGTGTCAGAGGAAATGTTCTGCACTGCATCGGGCGCTTTTCTCTTGGACAGTGGGGCGGATTGGTGCATCTTACAAAATACACTTTTCCTTTCCATGAAGCGGGAAAATCCATATCCTGTGCATATTCGTAACTCCACGAAAGCCATGTGTCCTCTTTGCTGTAAACTTTGTGTTCACCGGGAAGTAGGTACATCCCAAGTGATTCATCCTCCTTTCCACACGTACAGCAGGCGGCGGAGCACATTTGACCGCAGTCAAAAGGCACAGGTGAAACTCGATCCAAAAGCCTGTAAATGGCTAAATATGTTGATCTTCGTATACTACTTTTCATACAGAGTATTATACATCATTTTTATATTTTATACATCAGGTAATTTTATGAGGTAACAAATGAAGTTAGGTATTGATATCGGTTCAACAACGGTAAAAGTTGTTCTGACCGAGGATTGCGGGAAAATTTTATATTCAAAATACGAAAGACACATGTCTGATGTCTTCAACAAAGTCAGAGAGCTTCTGACTCAGATGCATGACGAATACAAGGACATTTCTGTCAAACCTGTAATTACAGGTTCCGGAGGTCTGGCTCTTGCTACTGTTCTAGGCGTTAAGTTTGAACAGGAAGTAGTTGCCTGCAGCAAAGCCGTAGAAACTTTGATCCCTCAGACAGACGTGGCTATAGAGCTCGGTGGTGAGGATGCTAAGATTACATTCTATGGTGCTACTGTTGAACAGAGAATGAACGGAACATGTGCAGGCGGTACAGGGGCATTTATTGACCAGATGGCTATTTTGCTCAATACTGATGCATCAGGCCTGAATGAGGCAGCAAAAAAGCATAAGATGATTTATCCGATTGCTGCACGATGCGGAGTTTTTGCAAAAACAGATATTCAGCCTTTGATTAACGACGGTGCATCAGTTCCTGATCTTGCTGCATCAATTTTCCAAGCGGTAGTAAATCAGACTATAAGCGGACTTGCATGCGGCCATACAATTAAAGGGAAAGTGGCATTTCTGGGAGGACCTTTGTCATTCCTTTCTGAGCTCAGAGAAAGATTTATAGAAACTCTGAACTTGAAAGATGATGAAATTATATTTCCTGAGGACTCAAAGCTTTTCGTGGCAATCGGTGCTGCAATGCTTGCAAAAGATGAATACGAAATATCTTTGAGTGACCTTGTTAAAGGAATTAACGGAGCCGATCAGTCTACAGTTTCGGAAACTAAGCACATTGAACCCCTCTTCAGAAATAAGGAAGAGTATGACAGATTTACGGAAAGACATGGCAAGGACAAGATAAGAAGAAAAGATATCAAGAGAGCCAAGGATGAGACATTCCTAGGTATAGATGCAGGTTCAACTACAACCAAGGCTACTCTTATAGATTCAAAGGGAAACCTTCTATATTCTTTCTACAGAAGTAACGAAGGAAATCCTATAGAAGCAACCAAGACCATGCTTACGGAGCTTTATTCACAGCTTCCACCATCTGCTTATATAGCAAATACCTGTGTTACAGGATACGGTGAAGGTCTGATTAAGGCTGCATTTCATGCGGATATCGGCGAAATCGAAACTATGGCTCACTACAGAGCTGCAGAATATTTTCTGCCGGGAGTTGAGTTTATTCTGGATATAGGCGGCCAGGACATGAAGTGCATGAAAATCAAGGATAATGCAATCTACAATATTATGCTTAACGAGGCATGTTCGTCAGGCTGCGGCTCATTCTTGGAGACATATGCAAAATCAGTAAATCTCGACACAAAGGCTTTTGCCCAAGAAGCTCTTTTTGCAGAAAATCCTGTTGACCTTGGAACCAGATGTACAGTATTTATGAATTCCAAGGTTAAACAGGCTCAAAAAGAAGGTGCAACTATTGGCGATATTTCTGCAGGACTTTCATATTCGGTTATCAAGAATGCCTTATACAAGGTAATCAAACTGAGAAATCCTGATGAAGCCGGCGAAAAAATCGTAGTTCAGGGAGGAACATTCCTAAATGACGCGGTTTTGAGAAGTATCGAAAAAATAATTGGCAAAAATGTAATAAGACCTGATATTGCAGGACTTATGGGTGCATACGGATGTTCTCTGATTGCAATGGAAAACTATGTGGAAGACACTGAGTCCTCAATTCTGAAAAAGGATGAGCTCAATACATTCTCTGTTGAACATAAGGACGGAAGATGTCACGGCTGTGAAAACCAGTGTATTCTGACAATCAACAAATTCTCCGACGGTTCACGATTCATAACCGGTAACAGATGTGAAAAGGGTGCGGGAAGAGAAAAAGAAAACAAAGATATTCCCGATCTTTACGAATATAAATTGAGAAGGCTGTTCGGATATGTTCCGCTTTCGGATCATGATGCGGAAAGAGGTACTGTTGGAATTCCAAGAGTTCTCAATATGTACGAAAATTACCCGTTCTGGTTTACGCTTTTCACTGAACTAAAATTCAGGGTTGTATTATCTCCTTTGTCAAGCAAGAAGATTTACGAAAGTGGTATGGAAACGATTTCTTCAGATACTGCATGCTACCCTGCAAAGCTGGTTCACGGACATATCAAGTGGCTTGTTGAAAACGGGGAGCAATGGATTTTCTATCCTTCTTTGAATTACGAGAGAAACGAAGATCCGACAGCCCCTAACCATTACAACTGTCCGATTGTAGCAACTTATCCTGAAGTTATAGCAAATAACATGGATGATATCTTTGCAGACCACGATGTGAAGTTTTCTCATCCGTTTTTACCATATGACAATGACCTGAAGCTTGTACATGCCTTGTTTGAGGAATTTAAACCTTATCATATTCCGAAAGATGAGCTTGCAAGGGCTGTAACTAAAGCAAGACACGAGCAGACAAGATTTAAGGATGATATAAGAAAGCAGGGTGAATATGCCATCAGATATGCAAGAGCAAACAACAAGAAGTGCATAGTTCTTTCCGGAAGACCATATCACCTTGATCCGGAAATCAATCATGGCATAAACAAGCTGATAAACTCCTTTGATCTGGTTGTGCTTACAGAGGATTCTGTGGCGCACATGGGTGATCTTGCAAGACCTCTCAGAGTTCTTGATCAGTGGGCTTACCATTCAAGACTTTATAAGGCGGCAGAGTTTGTCGGAAAGAATGACGATATAGAGATTATTCAGCTTAACTCTTTCGGATGCGGTCTGGATGCCGTTACAACTGATCAGGTTGAGGAAATCTGTGCAAATAACAACAAGCTTTATACGGTTCTGAAGATTGACGAAGGATCAAACCTAGGTGCAATTAAGATCAGAATACGTTCTTTAAAAGCTGCAATGGAAGCCAGAGAAAAGAATGATGTTCATGCGATAAGCAATCACAAGCCTTACGAAAGAGTTTTGTTTACAGAGGAAATGAGAAGAAATTATACAATTTTGGTACCTCAGATGTCACCTCTGCATTTCACTTATCTAGAAGCGGCTATGAATTCATGCGGATACAATGCCGTTCTGCTACCTCCTGTAGACAAAAATTCTGTAGAAGAAGGCTTGAGATACATTAACAATGACGCATGTTATCCTACAATAGTTACGCTTGGTCAGATTATTTCTGCTCTCAAGTCAGGCGAGTATGATTTGAATAAAACAGCTGTCTTTATGTCACAGACAGGTGGCGGTTGCCGTGCAAGTAACTATATTGCTTTGCTTAGAAAAGCTCTCAAGGACATGGGTTGTCCTCAGGTGCCTGTGGTTTCGTTTAATACTGCGGGGCTTGAACAGAATCCGGGATTTAAGATTACGGCATCTATGGGTCTGAAGCTTGCTGTTGCGGCTGTTTACGGTGACGTGATCATGCGTGTTTTATATGCTACAAGACCTTACGAAAAGGAAAAAGGAACATGTCAGAAGATATTGGACAAGTGGCATGACCCTATAATCGATAATGTTATACATTTCAAAAAATCAAAGTTCGAAAAGAATATCAAACAGATTGTTGACGATTTTGATAATGTTGAAAGAACCGGAGAGGTTAAGCCTAGAGTAGGCGTTGTAGGAGAAATTCTCGTAAAATACCATCCGAATGCCAACAACAATATCGTGGACATTATAGAAGAAGAGGGCGGCGAAGCCGTGGTTCTTGATCTGATAGACTTCTTCCTTTACGGAATGTACAGCAAAAAATTCAACTATGAGCACCTGAATGGTTCATACAAGGCAATGAAGCTGAACGAACTTGGCATAAAAGCTATCGAATGGCTCAGAAAGCCTATGAGAAAGGCACTGAGAGACAGCATGTATTTCAGCGAGCCATCACATATTGAAGAAACAGCAAAGGCCGCATCTTCGATAATTTCCCTTGGAAACCAGTGCGGAGAAGGATGGCTTCTTACAGGTGAAATGATTGAACTTATCCACAGCGGTGCGGAGAACATCGTATGTCTTCAGCCATTTGCATGTCTGCCTAATCATGTAACAGGCAAGGGCATGATGAAAGCTCTTCGCAAGATGAATCCGAAGGCAAATATAGTTGCAATAGACTATGACCCGGGTGCCAGCGATGTAAATCAGCTTAACAGAATCAAGCTGATGATGGCGACAGCACATAAAAACATTGAAAATCACGAATAATTAGTGTATACTGATTAGGTTGATTAATAAATTATTAAAATATGAGATAGGAGGTGTCTCCATGGGAAGACACGGTACAATTGCCGGCAGAAAAGCGGCTCAGGACTCTAAGAGAGCTGCTATGTTCACAAAATATGCAAAAGCTATTACTGTAGCAGCGAAAGACGGAGGCGACCCTGAATATAACGCAGGGCTGAGAGTTGCTATAGAAAAAGCCAAGGCAATCAGTATGCCAAATGATAACATACAGAGAGCCATCAAGAAAGGTACAGGAGAACTTGAAGGCGTTTCATACGAAGAATTATCTTTTGAAGGTTACGGTCCCGGCGGAGTTGCTATCATCGTTGACTGTCTGACAGACAACAACAATCGTTCAACTTCATCCGTAAGATCAACTTTTGACAAATACGGCGGAAACCTGGGTACTCCGGGCTGCGTTTCATACATGTTCTCAAGAAAGGGAGTAATCCTTATCGAAAAGACTGATGACATCGACGAAGATGCACTTATGGAAGCAGCACTTGAAGCAGGCGCTGATGATATGATTACAAACGAAGACAGTTTCGAAATCCAGACTGATCCATCAGTTTACACTGATGTTCATCATGCTCTTGCAGATGCAGGATATGAATTTGTTGAATCAGATATAGAGTATGTTCCATCTATGGAATCAACTCCTTCAGAGCTTGATATTCCAAAGCTTAGAAAGCTTATCGAAGTACTGGAAGACAACGATGACGTACAGAAGGTTCACACTAACTGCGGAATAGACCTTTACGAAGAATAATAAGTGTATTATAATAAGTATTGCCTGGAACTTGCGTTTTGGATTCATAATTGAACCTACATTTTTGCTTAGGGAATTTGTGTCCGTAAGTTTATGTCAAGCCGTCATTGTAGCGGAAGACAGACGCTTTCGGTAGAATACCCACCTATCAGACGATAGGGCGTCAATTATATCCAGACGAAGACTCCGGGTAATTTTTTTGCGGAGGAATCATTATGAATTTACCTAATAAACTCACTGTAGCACGTGTGATTGCAGTTCCATTTTTTATAGCAGCATATATGATGGGATACTATCTTCCTGCATTCATTATTTTCATTGCTGCATCATTTACGGATCTTCTGGACGGAAAGATAGCAAGAAAATACAATCTTGTTACTAACTTCGGAAAAATCATGGACCCTCTTGCAGACAAGATTCTGGTTTATTCAGCATTTTGTCTGATGGCAGAAGACGGTTCTGTTCCTGCATGGATGTTGATAGTTATCCTTGCAAGAGAATTTGTTGTTGCAGGCATGAGAACAGTTGCCGCATCAGAAGGAATTGTGATTGCCGCAGGAATGAGCGGAAAAATCAAGACAGTTCTTCAGATGATCGCAGTACCTCTTCTTCTTCTGACAGCAGCAATCACAAGCGAAGCGGTGCAACATGGATTCTACCTGGCATCACAGGCGTTCTTATGGGCTTCACTGATTATGACAGTATATTCCGGAGTAGAATATATTCTACAGAATAAAAAAGTATTTTCAATGTAAAAGGAGTGACAATGAAAACAGCAATTCTTACTGTGGGAACAGAAATTTTGTTTGGTCAGATTGTCAATACTAATACAGCATTTTTATCCCAGCAGTTAAACCTGCTGGGTTTTGATGTTTTATACCATTACAGTGTTGGTGACAATTCTGACAGACTTGATGCTCTTCTCGACGAAATCTTTGATAAATGTGACCTTGTTATAACTACAGGAGGTCTTGGACCTACAGAGGATGACCTAACAAAAGAAATTATATGCAGTCATTTTGATGATACGCTTATAATGAATGAAGAAAGCCTGAACCATATCAAAGATATGGCAGTCAAAAGAGGACGGGCACTTACCGAAAACAATTATAAGCAGGCACTTCTTCCATCAAAGGCGACGGTTTTTCAGAACACCTGCGGATCTGCACCCGGCTTTGCTCTGGAACATGAAGGCAAGTTTATTATCTGTATGCCCGGACCTCCTCATGAGATGAGTGCTATGTGGGAAATCTCGGCGTTACCTTATCTGAAAAGATTTACAAATGACTATCTCTATTACAGAATTATTCGCACCTTCGGAGTAGGCGAGTCGAGACTTGAAACTATGCTTCTTAATCTGATTGATAACCAGAGTGACCCTACTATTGCAACTTATGCAAAGAAAACCGAATGCAGTATCAGGGTTGCCTCTAAACGTAAGACTCTCCATGAGGCGAAGGTTGCTGTGGATGACATGATTGAAAAAATATCTGAAGTCGTCGGAGAATTTATTTACAGCCTTGATGATGTTGATTTTAACAAGGTTGTGGGTAATAAACTTGTGGAAAATGATATAACTGTATCTGTATGTGAATCATGCACAGGTGGACTTATTGCCGAAAAACTGGTTGAGGTTTCCGGTATATCAAAAGTATTTGACCGCGGTCTTGTAACTTATTCTCACAGAGCAAAGAACGATGAACTAGGGGTGTCGCTTGATACAATCGAAAAATACTCTGCCGAAAGCAGAGAAGTCGCAATCGAAATGGTTGACGGGTTGTATCGCAAGACGGGCAGCGACATATGTGTTTCTGTTACAGGCGTTGCGGGTCCCGGGGCGTACGGAAATAACCCTGCCGGGCACATTTTTGTTGGATTTTCGGTAAAAGGAGAATCTTTCGTAAGGGAAATTTTCACAGGCAAAGATGACAGAGAGTATAATCGATATTATACTTACATGTGTGTGATGGATGAGATGAACAAAATCATCAATGGTATGCTTTGCATTTGACAGAACAGTATTAATCATATATAATCGTAATTACCAAATATTTCCAATAATATTGGATTGCATTTTGGCAGCGAATAGGGTATTATATTAATAAGAACAGTTGTTCTAATATGGGAGGTATATTATGGCAGTAAAAAAAGATATTCCTGCAACATCTGAAGACAGAGAAAAAGCTTTAGAGGCAGCTTTGTCACACATTCAGAAGCAGTTTGGTCAGGGCGCAATAATGAAAATGAGCGATGATACAGCGCTGAAAAATATAGACACTATATCAACAGGTTCAATCAGCCTTGATATGGCAACAGGCGTAGGCGGAGTACCTAAGGGAAGAATTATAGAAATATATGGTCCTGAATCTTCAGGTAAGACAACTCTTACGCTTCATATAGTTGCAGAAGCTCAGAAGGCCGGTGGAAAGGCCGCTTTTATCGATGCTGAGCACGCTCTGGATCCTGTTTATGCAAAGAACCTCGGGGTTCAGGTTGAGGAGCTCTTGGTATCTCAGCCGGATACGGGCGAACAGGCTCTCGAAATCTGCGATATGCTGGCAAGAAGTGGAGCTCTCGATGTAATCGTAATAGACTCTGTAGCGGCGCTGGTTCCAAAGGCGGAAATTCAGGGGGAAATGGGTGACTCACATGTGGGTCTTCAGGCAAGACTTATGTCACAGGCTCTGAGAAAACTTACAGGAACTGTTAATAAATCGAACACATGTGTTATTTTTATCAATCAGCTTAGAGAAAAAGTAGGTGTTATGTACGGCAATCCTGAAACAACAACCGGGGGTCGTGCACTGAAATTCTATTCATCAATGCGTTTTGATGTCAGAAGAATAGAGACAATCAAGAGTGGAGACCAGATGCTGGGAAACAGAACGAGAGTTAAGGTTGTAAAAAACAAGGTAGCACCACCGTTTAAACAGGCGGAGTTTGATATTATGTATGGTGAAGGAATTTCGCAGACAGGCGATATTCTGGATGCTGCAGTTACTCAGAACATTGTTGACAAGGCAGGTTCCTGGTACAGTTATAATGGCGAAAGAATTGGTCAGGGCAGAGAAAATGTCAAGAACTATCTGGCCGGAAATGAGGCTATGATGGAAGAAATCAAAACAAGACTTCTAGAAACTCTCGAACCCGAAAAAGAAGACATTCAGGTTGACGAAGACGGTGTAATTGTAGAATAATAATTGAGGAGAATTTTGTATGGGAACAATTAAACGTATTAAAGAAAGAAGAAGTATTAGAAAATACAAGGATGAGAAGGTTTCACATGATGATATCATGCAAATTATCGATGCATGCGCATATGCACCATCATGGAAGAATTCTCAGATTGCACGTTATACAGTTATTGAAGACAGAGAAACTATTGACAGACTTGCGAAAGAAGCTGTTATGGGATTCGAGTATAACACAAAAACAATGAAAAGATGTCCTGCACTCGTACTGATGACATATGTTGCAGGAAAATCAGGTTTCGAAAAAGATGGATCTTATTCAACTTCAAAAGAAGACAGATGGGAAAGTTTTGATGCAGGTATTGCAGCACAGACTTTTTGCCTGGCAGCTCACGAATTGGGAATCGGAACTGTTATTCTCGGAATTTTCGATGAAGCCAAGGTTAAATCAATAGTTGACATACCGGAAGGTCAGGAAGTTGCATGCTTTATTCCGATGGGATACATGCCTGAAGAATCACCTGCAGCACCAAAAAGACTTCCAAAAGAGGAGCTTGTTACATTTATTTAGCATCTGATAATCAGGCTTTTGTTACTTTCTCACATATATAAAAAATATTTTTTATTAATTCGATTTCTTGTGTCAAGGGATTCTGAAAATGTCCCGAAAATTTTTAAACATTAGCACCGGTTTCC
>CALHKP010000012.1 GCA_938034165.1 uncultured Clostridia bacterium
CTGCGCTGTCTTTTTTTGAGCTAGACTAAGCGCAGATTGCCACATCGTTAAATCGTACGGTAAAATTTGGCTCCCGACTAAGCGCGGATTTAAGTTTAGCAAAATCGCGCTTAGTTTTGCCGCCAAAATTCTCTTCTTTATTGATGAAAGGATACAAAAATCGGGGATTTTTGTTGAAAATCCAACATTTCACTAAGCGCAGATTTTAACTTTATCAATTCGCGCTTAGTTATAAGCGAAAAATATCAGCGCAAATTAGCGTTTTTACGATATGCGCTGAGTTAGGTTCATCTAACCACATCTAAAACTGAATTAGGTATGGCTAACCGGGCCGGCTCGAAGGTTAGTGGCGACTAATTTGCGTGCTTCCTTAGGTGCGCCGCTCAGAAATCGGGATTATTCGGCACCTAGTACTTTTTTAAACCTTTCGTTTTGCCGGATTTTCCTTGCCTGACAGGCAGAGAGAAGATATAATCTTATCAATAATTTTAGGTTATGTGCCTTTTGCGGTGCACAGAGCCTTGGTTTTCCTCGAACAAGACCTCGGGCTTTGTGCATCAGATCAGATTTTCATAAAAATGGAGGTAAAAAATGGACACGGGTGACCCCGCGGGGAACAGTATTCTAATTCAATTAATTTTTCTTGCGTTTCTTACGCTTGTAAACGCATTCTTCGCAGGTGCGGAGATGGCAGTTGTATCGGTGAACAAGAATCGGGTGGAAGTGCTTGCAGAAGAAGGAAATAAGCGAGCGCAGTTGCTTTTGACTTTGTTTGATGACTCGACAAAGTTTCTTTCGACCATTCAGGTTGCGATAACCCTGGCAGGATTCTTTTCCAGTGCGTCGGCAGCGACAGGTATATCGCAGGTGCTGGGAGCAAAGATGGCAGAGTTTGAAATTCCTTACAGCAGTACAGCGGCGGTGATAATTGTAACGATTATATTGTCTTATGTAACACTGGTATTTGGTGAGTTGGTGCCGAAGAGAGTTGCGCTTCAGAAGGCGGAGGCTTTGAGCATGGTGGCGGTAGGACCGGTTTATGTAATATCAAAGATTCTTTCACCTTTTATCAAGCTTTTGTCGGTCTCAACCAATGGATTTTTGCATATCATAGGCATGAAGACTGAGAATCTCGAAGAGACAGTCAGCGAAGAGGAAATCAAGAAACTTCTTAAGACGGCAAGTGAAAAAGGTCTGTTTAATGAGATAGAAAAAGATATGATTACGTCGATATTTACCTTTGATGATAAGGTTGCGACGGACGTCATGGTTCCACGAAGGGATGTTTTTGCTCTGGATGTGGCAGAACCGCTGGAGAGTGTAATAGACGAAATATTGGAAAAGCGTTACTCAAAAATTCCGGTTTACGAGGAGCAGATTGACAACATAACAGGCATACTTCATGTGAAGGACCTTGTGATTGCCATGAGGAAAACTCCTGTGAAACAGCTTGTGATAAAGGAACTTTTGAGACCGGCGTTTTATGTGTCCGATGGAAAAAGTATAGATTCTCTCTTACGGGAGATGCAGGAAAGCAAGAACCGCATGGCGGTTTTGATAGATGAATACGGAGGATTTTCGGGCATTGTGACTGTTGAGGACATTGTAGAAGAGGTTATGGGCGAAATTACAGATGAGCACGAAGAAGAGGTTGTTGAAATTCGCAAAATCAGCGACAGGAAATACCTTGTTGAAGGCTCAATTCTTATAGAGGATTTGAACGAGGAGCTGAACCTCAAGCTCGAAACCGAAAATTACGATACACTTTCAGGCTTGATGCTTGAAACACTGGGATACATTCCGGATGATGATGAAAAAGTTGAAGTTACTGTAGATGGCGTGCATATGCAGGCTGTGGAGGTAAAAGATAGACGAATCCGAAAGGTTTGCCTGTCTCTTCCGGAGGACCAAAGCAACCAAGCCGTCCGGTAAACTGTGGCGTGGAAAGTGCACCGGGTATTGAGATAGAAAATAATAAAAACATAACAAATAAATACTGTCAAAAGGTGAGGGTTCGGGATTGCATTCCCGGGCTCTTACTTTTTTAGGACATCAGTGGGGAAATCCTAGGCAATTCAGTTGCCGCGTAGTTCACGAAAAAATCCCAGCAGGCAGAAAGTTGGACAAAAAGAAAGAGAGCCTGCCGCTCGCATAAGCAAGCGACAGGTTCAGACAGAATCCATTATTCGATTGTAATGGCTGTGCCAACAGGAGTTTTCTTGACATCCTCCTTAGGGACAATTACGGTCAGCACACCATCCTCATATTTTGCTTTAACATCTTTGGCTTCAACATCGCCAACAAAGAAGCTACGAGTGCAGGCACCTGTGTAACGTTCCTGACGCAGAACACGACCCTTCTTGTCTTCTTCGTCTTTGTCCAAACCCTTCTTAGCACCGATGGTTAAGTAACCGTCTTTTAAGTCAAGGGTAATCTGTTCTTTCTTGAAGCCCGGGAGATCAACTGCGAGGCGATAAGCTTTTGCATCATCAGTCTCACGGATATCGGTCTTCATTAAGTTTCTGCCGTTTTTACCAAACAGTGGGTTGTGATCACCAAAGAAATCATCAAATAAGTTTTCGCCATAAATCATAGGTAACATAATACATTCCTCCCATTTCATATTTATATAGCTTATCACTATATATCAAAGGCTTTGTTTCGACTGCACAATAACAGAAGCCTTATGCATCGTCTCTTCAATGCCTTTCCTTTACTTTCTGATGATATTTTAACGCTCTAAGCTTGAAGCAACAATGTTCCGGCAGTATAATAAAACAAAAAGAGATTGTGCTTTTAGCACAAAGAGGAGGTGCGTATGGGAGAACAAAAACTTAATAGAGGTCCAGCCGTTGAGCAGGCGGGAAGCACTGCAGGAGCCGCTGATGCAACTACATGCAACCTTGCAGGTTTCGGGAGAGGTGCACAGGCTCTTCTGGCGGAGTTTTTTGCACAGGATAATCTTGCGAATTTGGCTGCAGAAACAGGTGCTTTGCTTGGATGTCCGCTTCTGGTTTTAGATGATACATATCATATTGCAGCGCATTACTGCCCTTTGGGATTTTCGGATGAGCTTTTTCAGAAATCAGTGGACAGCGGAGAAATTACCTATGAAGCCGGTGCCATTATAAGCAGGAGTGAGGCTTTGATGACCGGAGAAGCTGATTATGTAAAGTTAGAAGGAAGTCCGTATACTCGCAGGTTCATACCTTTGATTAGTTCCGGGGTTCAGCTGGGTTATTTGATTTGTGTGGATTTGGACGGGCATTTGCCTGAGATTCCAAAGGAAACATGGAATATGGTGGAGCAGATTTTGGCGAAACAAGCATTTATTGAGGCCAGCAGGCAGGACAAACCCTTCGAAACTGCAGAAGATGTTTTGATGCATCTTTTGGACGGTGGATTTTCGTCGGCTCCCTATTTCAGGCTGCAGGCGTCGGGTACATATCTTGCGGATTTTTATCCAACAGGGTTTGCTTTGATTGATATGAGTGCATATCATGATGAATATTTTGGCAAGAGGCGTCTTAAGGACGAGATAAATGAACGATTCCCTAAATCCCATTCATTTTTGTATCGCGGTGATGTGTTTTTGTTTTTACATGGCAAAGAGGAGTTTGAGGAGCTGGCTGAGGAGTTTCACCTGAAGGTGGTTCTGATTGAAGGGCTTGAGGATTTGTTCGATTTGCCAAAGCATTATGGATTGGCCCGGGAGGCTCTTGAACTAATGACGGATTCTCGATTTGGGAGTGCAAAGGTTTGTACATTGGAGAAGCTACGAGTGCCTTTGATGCTGAAAAAGCTGGAAGACCAAAGGGAACTCATACCAAAGGAATTACAGGCGCTGGCGGCAAATGACAGGGAAAAGGATACTCAGTATTGTGAAACTCTCTACTATTATCTGACTTGCAGCCGGTCGCTGAAGAAAACCTGTGACGCGCTTTTTACTCATAGGAATACGGTGCTTTATCGCATTCATAGGATGCAGGATGATTTTTTGATTCCGCTGGATGAGCCGGCGATGCAGGTCGACCTTCTGATTGGCATATCGTTGATTTTGTTTGAGGAAAAAGGACCGGATTTTTTTGTGGAAAACAGAAAGGGGAATTCTTATGAAGGAGAATAGAAAATTATTGCGTGAAGTACTTGAAGGAATCAGGCATGATATGACAGACGAAGCCGTGTTGAACTTGCTTGCAGATAGCCAGATTTCGGAAAGACCGGAAAAAGGTAAAGATGAATATACAGTCGGACAGCGGGCGGCGGATACCATTGCAAAATTTGCCGGAAGTTGGGCTTTTATCTTTTCTTTTATTGCGGTGCTTGTTTTTTGGATGGTTATAAATGTTTTGCTGGCAACAAAGGCTTTTGATGCTTATCCGTTTATTTTGCTCAACCTTGTGCTTTCATGTGTGGCCGCAATCCAGGCGCCGCTGATTATGATGAGCCAGAACAGGCAAGAGGAAAAAGATCGCCAGAGAGCGGAAAATGATTACAAAGTCAACCTGAAAACCGAAATTATGATAGAAGATTTGTATGATAAAGTTAACGCAATCCTTGCCAAACAGACCGCGCTGGAAAAACAGCTGAAAGAGCAGCGGGAAAAGGCAGGGGAATAGAGGGTACATATATTTCAGAGATGAGGGTGGTTAGATACAGCTAACCATCCTCGTTTGCTGCCGGTTAGTTGTATCTAACCTCTGTAGATTACTCTAGTCAGTCTTGACTAAGCGGGTGCTTTCGAAAGGTTAGGCTTATATAACTTATTCTTAGGAGTGGTTGGACACGCCTAACACAGTGTCTGGAAACGGTCAGCTATATCTAACTCAGCGCATATCGCAAAAATGCCGATTCGCGCTTACATTTTTTGCTTGTGACTAAGCGTAAATTGGTAAAATCAAAATCTGCGCTGAAAGAAATGTTGGATTTTCAACAAAAATCTTCGATTTTTGTGTCCTTACACTCAGAGAGAGGAGAATTTTGGCGATAAAATAAGTGTGATTTTGTAAAACCTAAATCTGCGCTTATTGAGGAGCCAAAATTTACCGTACGATTTGAAGATGGGGCAATCTGCGCTTTAGTCAAGCTCAAAAAAAGACAGCGCAGATTGCGACTATTGGAATCCGCGCTGAACCTAGTATATTATGAAATGTTTATTATAGATTATACTGGCATGTTGGCTATAAGTTTCCATTCACAAGGTCTGAAAGCGTTATGTTTCCGAAATAATCGTTTACTAGTTTATTGAATCCTTTCCACATCGGCAGTGTCTGACAGAAGCCTTCTCGCGGGCACTTTTCCGTGTTCTCCTCCAGACAGGCAACAGTTGCCAAAGAGCCCTCCGTGACATTCAGAATTTCTAAAACTGTATATTCTTCCGGTCTTCGGAGAAGGCGATAGCCACCGCCTTTACCACTTGTTCCTTTTACCAGTTTACCTGCTACCAGTAGTTTTACAACGCTTTCAAGATATTTTTTGGAAATATTTTGGCGCGCTGCGACTTCATCCAGCGGAACCGGTGTATTTTCCGGCTGCTGCGCCAGATCTATCATGAAACGAATTGCGTATCTTCCTTTTGTTGAGACCATCATTTTAAACACCTCCTATTATTTACCTATTTTACCGCAGGGTAAAAGGTTAAAGCAAGAAAAAAATATCTAATTTACCCATTGACATAGTAGGTGAATGGGTGTAATATAGGTCTATCGAAGCCGGAAGACAGAAAAAACGGCGTAAGTTTAAACTATTTAAAGCCGGAAAAGGAAAGCGCAAGCGAAATCAGCGGCGCTGGATTTTGGCAAACTTATGAGAAAGGAGAAGAATGCAATGTTGAGAATTAATACTCTTGTTGACAGATACATGTGTTGGTGTCGAATGTTGAACTCCCGGGCATCTTTATATGGACGGATGCATTCGTCTGCTTTGTGTGGTGCGGATGCATAGCATTTCATCATAGGTAGCAATTTCGCATGCTAAACCAAAAGCGCGGCAGAGCCGTGCAGGAACATAGCAGAGTGCAAGCGAAATTGCCTCAATGCATCGCATTGGAATGCAAGGAGCCATTTGCCCGGGAGCTTACAAGGAGCCCCGGTTTTTTATTTTCCGGGAACGGGCACAAATTGCAAATAGGCGATGCAAATTCTATAAATAAATAAACGATGCAAGCCTGTACACCAATAACAATGCAAACCTATACCGTATTGCAAATAGGCAATATGCACCTTGCTTGCAGGCGATGCAACCCTATAACTATTAATTACAAAGGAGAAAACCAAAATGAGCACATATAAATTCGAAACATTGCAGCTACACGTAGGTCAGGAACAGGCTGACCCAACTACAGATTCAAGAGCGGTTCCAATCTACGCAACAACTTCTTACGTATTTCACAATGCACAGCACGCGGCTGACAGATTCGGTCTTGCTGATGCAGGCAATATTTACGGTCGTCTGACCAACTCAACACAGGGCGTATTTGAAGATCGTATCGCAGCTTTGGAAGGCGGAGTTGCAGGTCTTGCAGTTGCATCAGGCGCTGCTGCAATCACATATACCATTCAGGCTCTTGCAAAACAGGGTGAACACATTGTGGCGCAGAAAACGATATATGGAGGAACATCCAATCTGCTGGCTCATACACTTCCGCTTTATGGAATTTCGGCAAGCTTTGTTGATGCCCACAACCTAAAAGAAATCGAAGATGCAATTCGGCCAAACACTAAGGCTATATACATAGAAACACTGGGAAATCCGAACTCAGACATCCCGGACATCGACGCGATTTCTGAGATTGCACATAAACACGGACTTCCGCTGGTCATCGATAATACTTTCGGAACACCGTACTTGATTCGTCCGATTGAGCACGGCGCAGACATTGTCCTTCATTCTGCTACCAAGTTTATCGGTGGCCATGGAACTACCTTGGGTGGCGTGATTGTTGATGCCGGCAGCTTTGACTGGGAGGCAAGCGGAAAATATCCATGGATATCGGAGCCTAACCCAAGTTATCACGGAGTGAAGTTCACAGAAGCAGCAGGTCCGGCAGCTTTCGCCACATACATCAGAGCAATTTTGCTCAGAGACCAGGGGGCATGCATTTCACCCTTTGCGGCATTCCTGCTTTTGCAGGGCACAGAAACTTTGTCGCTGCGTCTTGAAAGACACGCAGAAAACACCAAGAAGGTGGTAGAATATCTGTCAAAGCATCCAAAGGTGGCAAAGGTGAACCATCCTAGCCTGCCGGAACATCCGGATCATGCTTTGTACGAGAAATATTTCCCTAACGGGGGAGCTTCTATATTTACATTCGAAATCAAAGGCGGCAAAGAAGAAGCGTTCAAGTTTATTGACAATCTTGAGATTTTCTCGCTGCTTGCAAATGTTGCAGACGTAAAGTCTCTGGTAATCCATCCGGCTACTACAACTCATTCACAGCTTACAGATGAGGAGCTGGTCGACGTTGGAATCACTCAGAGCACGATTCGTCTTTCTATAGGAACAGAACATATTGATGATATTATTGCAGACCTTGAGAAGGGCTTTGATGCAGTATAGATTTGGAGGGGTATTGAAATGAGCAAAGTATATCAGTCAGCGGATCAGTTAATCGGAAAAACACCGCTCTTGGAGTTGACACATCTGGAAAAAGAAAATAATCTCGGAGCAAAGTTGATTGCAAAGCTGGAATATTTTAACCCGGCAGGTAGCGTTAAGGATCGTATCGCGAAGGCGATTATCGATGATGCGGAAAAAAGCGGAGCACTGAAGCCCGGAGCGACTTTGATTGAGCCAACTTCCGGTAATACAGGGATTGGACTTGCGGCAGTTGCGGCAGCCAGAGGGTATCATTTGATTCTGACTATGCCGGACACAATGAGTGTGGAACGCCGTCAGCTTATAAAAGCCTACGGGGCAGAGATAGTGCTTACCGAAGGGGCAAAAGGCATGAAGGGTGCTATAGCGAAGGCAAAAGAGCTGGCGGACCAGATCGAAGGAAGCTTTGTTCCGGGGCAGTTTGTCAATCCGGCAAATCCAAAGGCTCATTACGAAACCACAGGACCAGAAATCTGGCAGGACACAGATGGAGAAGTTGACATATTTGTTGCAGGTGTAGGAACAGGGGGAACCGTCACCGGCACAGGAAAGTACCTGAAAGAACAAAATCCGGAAGTAAAAGTCGTGGCAGTGGAGCCTCAGGACTCACCGGTTTTGTCAAAAGGAGTGGCAGGCAGTCACAAAATTCAGGGCATAGGGGCAGGCTTTGTTCCGGAGGTATTGGATACAGAGGTTTATGACGAGGTTATTACAGTCAGCAACGAAGACGCATTTGCAACAGGAAAAGCAATCGGTCAGAAAGAAGGCGTACTTGTTGGAATTTCATCAGGGGCAGCAGTATATGCAGCAATAGAGCTGGCAAAACGTCCGGAGAACAAAGGCAAGACAATTGTGGCACTTCTTCCGGATACAGGGGACAGATACCTGTCAACACAACTGTTTGCAGATTAATTAGCACTCTGCAAAGGTGAACTACTCCAACTTATAGAAGTCGGAGCTTCCTGTTTCAACCACTACTGCGTTGGCTGCGATAGCACGCAACTCAATGTCTTATACAATGTCCACAGGCGTATAAGTTTGGGCTAATTCCATCCCTACTATATATTTTGTTTATGCTACTTCACTAAGTAGGCGTAATCCTTCGTTCAGGATATTGATAGCAGCGTTTTGGTCACGGTTTATTGTAAGACCACAATCACATACCATTTTGCGGTTAGCTAAATCCTTCATCTCGGGATGCAATGTACCGCAACAATGGCAGAGTTGTGATGACGGAAACCACTTATCTACTTTTACGAGATACTTATTTCTATCAGACAGCTTATACTCGAGCATAGATAAGAACATTCCATATCCGTTATCCATAGTCGCTTTGCCGTTACCGAAACCTTTATTAGACATAGAACGCATATTTAAGGATTCCACACAAACAACATCATACTGATTGGCTATCTCAGTAGATATTTTATGTAAGTTATCCAAGCGCTGATTAGCAATATGTCTATGAATTTTGTTTACTTTACGGAGTTGCTTAATATAGTTATTGGATTTATCTTCTTGCTTTTTAGAGCCTTGCATACGAGACAGTTTGCGCTGTGCTTTGGCAAGTTTATCATGGCTTTCACGGTAGTACTTATGATTAGTACCCACATTGCCATTACTGTCAACATATAGGCCATCAGAAGCATAATCTAATCCAATGGCGTTAGTTTTATCTGCTACATAAGTATTTTCTGCTTTATCAAACTCAAAAAGCACAGAAATATAATACTTTCCATCTGATTCCTGTGATACAGTGGCAGATTTGATAATCCAATTATCATCGGGAATACGATGAATAACAGCCTTCACCTTACCAACTTTAGGGAGTTTGATATATCTTTTGTCCAGAATAGCTACTGTGCCCTTTTGATTGTTTGTAGTGTAAGACTTACGACTATGCTTTGCAGATTTGAACTTAGGAAATCCGTTTTTCTTTTTGCGAGATTTACTAAATGTATTGCGAAATGCTGCCTGCAAATCCATCTGTTTATTAGCAAGTGCAAGACTATCCACTTCTTTAAGATAAGGATAATCCTTCTTGTATTTAGCAGGTGTTACAGTAGGAAATTTTCCAGTTGCTTTATAGCCTTCAATCTTATCAGAAAGCATAAGATTATAGACCTTACGACAACAGCCAAAGGTCTTAGAGAACATAATGCTTTGTTCAGTTGTAGGATATATGCGATACTTAATTGCTTTGTTTGCCATTTTTCTTCCCCTGTGACATTATGTACTGCTTGATAATATCTACGGTAGCTCCACCTGTCTGTTAGATACGACTGATTTGTAAATTCATTATAGTACAGCAAGATGCAAAAGTAAATAAAACGCCGTGTTAATCGCAATTCATCCCACCACTTATAGAAGAGGGAGATTTCTTGCTCACGGCGTGTTAAAGAAATAAAAAGGGAAAGTTTGTAAAAAAGAGATCTATAGGACAAAAAAGAAGCGTGCAGCCATTTCGGCCGGAACGCTTCTTTTTCTCTGTACGGTGCGCTCAGCGAGCGCAGAGCAGCCGGATGCAGGTTACACCCGACTTGTTAAATCAGTATCGTATTAAATTATAAATGTCTTTATTTCCTACATAACCATCTGAACAAAACTCCAGAACAACTTGAGCCCGTAGAATATGATAACGGCACCGCAAACAACGTTTATAACGCGAAGCGCTTTGTCCGTAATCTTTGCGCTGAAAAGGGAAATTACTGTGGAAATACCGAAGAACCACAGTACTGATGCAGATGCAAAACCTGAAACGAAGAACAGGTCAGTTCCTGCCGGCAAAGTAGCCTTGAATGCTCCCAGCATCATTGAGCCGTCGATTAGAGCCTGTGGATTAAACCATGTTACAACGCAAGCCGTGGTAGCCACCTTGACTATTGGAATGTCAACCTTTGTTGAGGTGTCCATGGTACTCTTGTCACGCATCAGACTTATTCCAATCCATATGACAATCAAACTTCCCACGAGAAGAATTCCCATCTCAAGCAGAGGCGAAGCCTGCATAATTGCGCCAACACCAAAAAAACAAGCCATTCCGAGAGTAACATCAAAGAATACGACAATCAAAGCCGTCAAGTAAACTCTCGCTTTTGGCTGGGTGAGGGCAGTGTTTATAACGAACAGGTTCTGAAGCCCTATAGGGGCAACGTAAGCCAGACCCATTGTTAATCCCTGAAGATAAATGTCCATTAAATATTCACTCCTTTTTACTTATCTGCTATAATTTTAATACCTAATAGTCTCAAAATCAAGGACGCAAAAAAATATGACCAAGTAAGGAGTAGTTCACCATAAAAGGCGCTTTGTGATATAATGAAAAAAGGGTAAAAAGGGGGGATTTTATGAATTTTAAAAACATGAAAAACAAGAGCTGGTACCCATATACTGTTGCAACATGTGCAGCGGTTTTGCTGTCTTTTTTTCTTAAGCATCTAGGCCTGATAGGAACATTTCTATCCTTTATATGGAAAATTATCAGCCCTTTGGTAGCCGGTGCAATTATCGCCTATATGATAGATCCGGTGGCAAGATTTTTTGAAGACAGGTCACTGTTTAAGAGCAAGACGCACAAGATAGGAAGAAACGGTGCAATAGCAATATCTTGCGTTTTGGTTTTTGGAGGATTGTTTATACTCTTCGCGGTTCTGACGCCGTCAATCATCGGCAGTATGACATCTCTTGCGGGAGATCTTGACAATTATGAAGGTACAACTGTTGCTTTCTTTGAAAAGTGGGGACTCGGAGGAGAAAAGCTATCTTCAAGCATAGAGGTTGTTGTAGGGAAACTAAAGGAAGTTATGCCTAAGCTGACTCAGGACATGCTTGAGACTTCATCAGAAATGAGCACAACATTGGGTAATATCGGTATTGGATGCATTTTGGCTGTGTATTTTATGATATACAAAAGGAAAATTTTTCCATGGATTTCCGGATTTTTCAACAAAGTAATCCCAGAGGATGATTATCACAAATTCGCTGAGTTTTGCGAGAGATGCAATGTTATTTTACTGAAATATCTGGCTTGTTCTCTTTTGGATGCTTTGTTTATCGGTGTGTCAAATGCGATTTTTATGCTGATTTTCAGGATTCCGAACGTGGCTCTGATTTCGGTGATTGTGGGAATTACAAATCTGGCGCCTACTTTCGGTCCGCTTTTCGGTGCGGTAATAGGATTTACAATCCTGGCATTGGTAAACCCGGGATACGGAATTTTGTTCCTGCTCTTTACAGGAGTAATCCAGTTTATCGACGGATATGTGGTAAAACCAAAGCTATATGGCGGCAGCCTTGGGGTGGCATCCCTCTGGATTCTGATTGCAATCATATGCGGCGGAAAGATGTTTGGAGTGGTAGGCGTTTTGTTGGCTATCCCATTTGCGGCAATCGTGCAGTATCTGCTTGAGGAAATTTTGTTCCCAAAAGTTAGAGAGGAAAGAAACAGCAGGACTTTGTAGGATTTCTGCCTGTTTTTTGCAGTATATAACATACAGAAAAGCTGGGTATTTACAGCAGAAAATTAATAGAAAAAGAGGGATTCCCAACACCGTAAAAGGCAATTGGGAGTCCCTTTTTGTTATTAGAGATTCGGCATTTACTCAAAACACATATTTGATACCCTGAAGCTGCCGGACTTTTGGCAGTCATCCATATACTCGTTTTGTATTACGAAACAAACTTCTTTTAATCGATGCAGAGACCTTTGGTGATTGTCGAGAGGAACCGTTACAGTTCCGGAATCTTTTCTGAAAATGTTTACGGGTTTACTGTATCTGTTCATATTTCCGTCTTCGTCTAGTCCATGGAACTCTACATCAACCTGATTAAAATCACCTTCCAAGAAGTCAGTGCGCATGCGAAATTTTTATATATAGCAGCATCAAAGTCATCTTCGAATTGATAGACCATGGAAATCCACAAAGGTGCCGGTTCGTTTTCAGGTTTGAAATCAAATGAAAAAGTTCCGTCTGTGATTTTTTTGAAATATGCTCCGCCTTTTCCGAAGGGGGAATATGCGGCAGGCTTTGGAAACCGGATTTCTGCAGCTGTACTGAACTTCAGAGATTCCGATTCAGCAGCTTTTATAAATTTTACAAGCATATTATATAGAGCTTTTTCTTCGGGAGTCAGCCTTCCGGCTTTTTCCGGTTCATTAAAAAAGAGTTTGCATCCAACATACTTTTCGAGCTTATCAACATTTCTTTTTACTGTTGTCTTGTGATGAGAGCAAGTCTCAGATGCTTTTTCCAAACTGCCGGCTTTTACAACCTGCATAAAATCTATAATATATGATTCACAAAAAATATTTTCGAAATTTACCATTACTCGCTCCTTGTAACCTTTGATATGACTATATTCTATCCTACTGTTGCATTTCTTGCAACACATCAAAGCCAAAAGCGCTACTAGTGCGACTGACTGTGAAATGATACTATTGACTTATAAAAGATGCATCTTTTCGCTATTTCTAATTCGTGGAGAAGGAGAAAAGACAATGAGAAGAACAAGTAAAAGAGTTATTTCAATGATTGCTGTTATAGCATTACTGGTAAGTTCTGTTGGTCTGAGTTTTTCGTATGCGACAACCGGAGAAGAAATTTCATTTACACCGGAACAGACGATGTATATGGTAAAAAATGATGATTTTGCCAGATCTGAACCAAATGACTTGGCGGAGAAAAAATATCCTGTATTAAAAGGTCAATACTTATCAGCATCAGAAGTTAATCGTGACTGGGTTGTATCAGAAGTTGCAGGAGAAAAGCTGTACACGAAAAAAGCTTGTCTGGTGAGGCATAATATTCATTGTTGGAAGACTGTTCTAACCGGTGATGGCGGGGTGCTGAAGGCCTGTAAATGCGGTGAGTGTAGAATCGATTACCCTAATGGCAAAAGACTGTCTGGAGATCTTGTAGGGACTTTTGAGCAAATGCTTCTAGGAAATTATTCGAGTGCTCAGACAGTTGCGGGTATCATAGGAAGCATCGCCATCGGATGGATTCCCGGCCTAGGAACTTTGGCAGATGCCCGTGACATTTCCGCTGATTTGCTTAATTGTGCCTCAGGTGAATGCGAGAAGGAAACCCTTGTATTAGACTCAACGGCAATAATTCCTATTGTGGATTTCGTTAAATATGCAAAAAAGGGTAGAGTTTTAGGCAAAATTTCCCAGCTGGATGGAGATTATCTAATTGGGACATATAAGGAACTGAGTAAAGTCAGCAAAGGGAGATCTGCCTACGGAATCGAGATCCACCATCTTATTGAGAAACGCTTGGGAGTGTTCTTCGATGTTAATCGAGATGATATAATCTCCGTGGCTCTACAAAAAGCAGAGCATCAAGTGTACACCCGACGCTGGCTAAGGGAAGTCCCAAGGTGCGGGAAAAATTGTTACATAACCCAAAAGAAAATGATCAAAGCCGTTCAGAAGGTTTACGCCGATGAGCCGGAGCTATGTAATTTGGCAGTACAGTTCATTAATGATCACTGGGCAGCTTGAAAAAAAGGAATGTTTCATGTTGTTGGTATGGGTTAAGACAGCGTGCAGAGGAATGAAATAAGTATGATAAATCCTGAGACTTGCAAGTTTTAGGGATAAGAAAACCCGGCGTTGTGAATATCATGTCGCCGGGCGTGTAATTTATTTAGAGAGATTTCTAAAGCGTCCTGATCGGAAGGGCCTTCAACAATTACGAATACAATTTTTTTACGAGCCAAGATGTTCACCGGCCTCTCTGAACGCCAAAGTTATTTCAGCATTGTCTGTAGTGTCATAGACTTCTTCATCCTGTTCTCTGAGTATTATATCTCTATAGTAGAAGTCTCTCAGATTGTTAGTATCCCTTATGTTAGTTATGCGGATGTATCTGTTGTCCGGGTTCGTGGTTGTAAAAGCAACAAATCCTCTATCAATTGTTTCCAAAGGTCTCAGATTATGAGATGTGAAAATCAATTGTCCTTTTCCTTTTTCTGAAATTACTCTAAGAAGCTCTCCCAATAAATATTCAAATATGCCGGAATCCAGTTCATCAATAGCAACTGTAATTGATTCCTGATTGAAAACAACAACAAGAAGCTGAAGGACAGATACAATTTTTTTGATTCCTTCGGATTCGTACTTTAGAGGGATTTCTCTGCTATTTTTCTTTGATACAAGTTCGATTCGAATTCCGATTTTGTTGTTTTCCAGAAGCTGAGTACCGAGATTTTTAATATCTATTGTAAGCCCCGGTATTATTTTATCGAGAACAATATTCATGTTTTTGACAATCTCGAGAGCTACAGCAAATAAGTCTTCAGGAATAACTGCCGGATTTTCAATAGGTAAGGCAATTGCGCCTGATGTATTACTATTCTCTTTGGTAGTATTCTTGATTTTGAACATAAATTGCTGAGCATTAAGGCTGATAATGCCCGAAGCTGTTGTGTTTATAACGAATAATTCAGATATTCCATATTTAATTAAAGCATTGATTAGTGCTAGATAGTGCGCTGCTTCTTCGCGCTCATTATCCCCAAGCGTTCCTTCGGTGCAGTTTTTTTTGATTACCGAGGTTAAATCTCTTGAGAAAATAAATGATTTGGACATCTTTTGAGAAATCTTTTTTGAAACGAGAAGCTCAGTCGAAACTTCCTTTCCTCCGCCGGTTAATAAGTTGTATTTTGACTTTGGAGAAAAAGCTTCTGTGGAATCTGTGTTGATAAGTACACCCATACGAAGTTTTCCGTTCTTATCAGGTGTTTGGCATTTCAAAGATTCTTTTATAATGTTTACTCGATATGTGCTTTCTTCTAGTTGAATATCGGAAATATTCTTTTCAGGAGTAGCATCTTTAGTAAATCTCACAGAATAAATAACTGTGAAAGATGTTTTATTAAGTTTAACATCGAATGCATAATCAATTTCTGAGTAGAAGGAATCAACATTAACATAATCAGCAAACTTAGAAGGAATCTCACGACTGCAAATAAGATTTTTTAGCAGTTCAAGGGCGTCAATTAGTGCAGTCTTACCTGAACCATTCTGTCCATATAATCCTAATACACTTGATTTATAATTTTTTCTGTTATTAATAAATGATAAACTACCGTTTCGCACATTCTTAAAGTTTGAAAGGTTTATATCTGTTAAACGAACTATACTTTCCATAATACACCTCCAACTGTAGTTATTATAATACTTTTGAACTCAAAAAATCAAGCGTTCTGATAAAACTGTATAAAAAATGCGGTTTTTGGATAATGCTTGATAGGTATTGCGTGGTAGTATTTAAAAAACAACGTTGTGGATAACTTTTGAAATTTGAATTTATATTATAACTTGGGAACAGCGTAAGTTGGGAGATATATGTGAAAGAGTAACTAGGAAAAATAAAACCGGCGAATCAGATTTGCCTCTTACGATTGCTTCGCAGTATGGATTGATTGATCAGCGCAGCTTCTTTAATAAAGTGGTAGCTGCCAAGGATATGTCGAATTATTACCTTCTGAAAAAAGGAGAATTTGCATATAACAAGAGTTACTCAAAAGGCTTTGATTATGGTTCTATAAAAAGGCTCAATGACTATGAACAGGGCTGTTTATCAACTTTGTATATATGTTTTGGAATAAACTCAGAGGACGTTGAATCAGACTACCTAGAATGTTTTTTTGACACTCTTAAATGGTACACCGACGTAGCAATGATATGCGCAGAAGGTGCAAGAAATCACGGGTTACTGAACGTAGATACAAAGGCGTTCTTTGACGATGTGATAATCACAATGCCTTGTTGCAAAGAAGAGCAGAAAAAGATATCAATGTATTTAAACAACCTTGACAACCTTATCACCCTTCATCAACGTAAGTGTGACGAAGCCAAGGAACTCAAGAAATTTATGTTACAGAATATGTTTCCAAAGAAAGGATAAGCAGCTATGGCAGCATTAGAATCAATAATTGAAAAAAGACTCATAGATCAGCTCTGCGGCGAAGAATCACAATGGACATACAGACCTGATTTGAGAACAGAAGAAGACCTATGGAATAACTTCAAATATATACTTGAGCAGAATAACAAAGCCAAACTCGATGATGTTCCTCTTAGCGAATCCGAATTTGCAAAGATAAAAAACGATCTTTCCCACGCCTCTTTCTATGATGCCGGAAAGTGGCTCGTTGGAGAAAACGGAAAAGTTTATGTTCATGTTCAGAGAGGAAATGAAACTCTTCATCTTGTGGTTATGAACAACGAACACATCGCAGGCGGAACCAGTGTATATGAGGTAATCAATCAGTATCAAGCGTTTGCTGATGAAAGCGACACAAACAGCAGGAACAGAAGATTTGACGTAACTCTTCTTATCAATGGAATTCCAATGATTCATATAGAACTCAAAAATAAAGATCATTCTTACATGGATGGCTTCTATCAGATTAAGAAATATGTTGAAGAAGGTAAATTCCATGGGCTGTTTTCAAATGTTCAGATGT
Source organism: uncultured Clostridia bacterium (assembly GCA_938034165.1). Taxonomy (GTDB): domain Bacteria; phylum Bacillota; class Clostridia; order Peptostreptococcales; family Anaerovoracaceae; genus CALHKP01. The sequence continues at coordinate 17,074 of CALHKP010000012.1, forward strand.
TCGTTGTCAGCAACGCTATCGACACAAAATACATCTCAGCAGCCAAAAGCAGTGACCTTAATAAAAAATTTTTAACCGGATGGATTGACCACGACAATGCACCTGTAACAGATTATCTGGACTTTGCTAAGTCAGTTCTCAGAATTCCACAGGCACACGAGATGGTTACAAAATACACTGTACTTGACAATGACAAGCGAAAACTTTTGATTCTGAGACCTTATCAGATTCATGCAATCGAAGCGATGAGAGCGGCTTCCAAGCAAGGCAAATCCGGATTCATCTGGCATACAACAGGTTCCGGCAAAACAATGACCTCATATAAGGCAACCCGAAATCTGATAATGGACATTCCATCCATTCAAAAAACAATATTCCTGATTGACCGAAAGGATCTGGATTTACAAACAAAAGGGGCTTTCCAGTCCTATGCAGATAATGACACAATTGATGTAGATGATACAGAACATGTAGGCAGTCTGGTTAAAAAACTCTGCGATGACAACCGACAGATGATTGTAACAACACGTCAAAAAATGCAGGTAATGATTAATCGCCGCTTAAAAGAAGGTACAAAGGAATACGACAAAATCCGAAACCTGAAAGTTGCATTTGTTGTTGATGAATGTCACAGAGCAGTTACTCCTCAAACCAAGAGAGATATTGAACGATTTTTCAGAAACTCCATGTGGTTCGGATTCACAGGAACTCCGATATTTGAAGAAAACAAGTATGAACAAAAAGGCGATCTTGCACAGACTACAGAAGAATTGTACGGTCCTTGCCTCCACAGCTATACAATAAAAGAAGCTATTCACGATGGAGCAGTTCTCGGATTTAATGTCGAAAATCTCGGTCCAAGAAATATAAAAAAGGACGAAGAAGACAACTACTATCACAGTGAAAATCACATGAGAAATGTACTCAATGTCATACTTAACCAGTCATTGGCGAAGTTCGGTATGCAAAACGGACGCGGAGAAACTTATGAAGCAATGCTAACCGTTGAGTCAATCGCGGTAGCTCAAAAATACTATGATTTAATTTTAAAGATTAAAGAAGATAAAGATGAACTGAAAATAAGTGATGAAGTCAAAAAAGCTTTGCCAGATTTTCCTAAAGTAGCAATCACATTTTCTGTTTCAGAAAACGAAGACTCATCTGTACAAAATCAGAAGGCTATGACTAGAGCTCTGTCATACTATAACGAAATGTTTGGTACAACATGTAGATTGGATGCTTTAGCTGCATATAACAATAATCTAAATGACCGACTGGCTCGTAAAGAAAGACGTTATCAAATCAGAGAACAGCAACTTGATATTGTAATCGTTGTAGACCGCTTGCTTACGGGCTTTGATGCACCTTGTCTGTCTACAATTTTCATTGACAGACCACCGATGAGTCCTCAAGGTATGATACAGGCATTTTCAAGAACAAACCGAATTTTCAATACCGGTAAGGAGTATGGACAGATTGTAACCTTCAGATATCCTAAGGAATACAAAGAAAAAATCAACAATGCCCTCATCCTCTACTCAAAAGGCGGAATTGGTCAAGCTATTGCAGAAGATTGGGAAACAGTACTTGAAAACTTCCAGACATCACTGAAAGCTTTGCGTTTGCTTGCCCCTGCTCCTAACGATGCAACCAGTCTTTCAAAAAAACAAAAGATAAGATTTGTGCATCTTTTCAGGGATTTAGACCATGATTTTGCACATTTAAAATCATTTTCATCATACACGCCCGCAATGTTAGATAAATATGATTTCAGTCAGGAAATTTATGAGGATTATGCTGCTGCCTATAAAAATATCCTAGAGGAATTAAAAGTTGATGGACCTGACGATGATGGTGAAACCCCGGTAATAGATGATTATGATTTGGTAGCATACAGCAAGTTCAGAGTAGACTTCGAGTATATCATGGGATTACTACAAAGCATTACCGATATTCTTGCTCTGGATGTTGATGATTTAGATGAAACAGAGCTTGAACGTAGACTTGCAGAAGTAAAAGAAGCTGTAAATGAATTTGCAGAAACAAATCCTAAACTCAGTGAACTTTTACATCAAGTTGTTGCTGAAATAGAACACGATAAATCCAAATTTAAAGGTCAGGATATTCCTGTAATTATTCATCAGCGAAGACACCAAGCAATCGATAATGAAATCGAAAAATTTGCTGCTAAATGGTTCATACCGTTTGATGATGTTAAATACGAAGTTCTCAACTTCAGAGATGGAGAAATTGCAAATGAAAATAAGCTCAGAGAGCTAATCGATTACGCGGCATACAAAGAGCATACAGAAAATCCTCTATCAAAGTTCAAGCTCAATATTACAGTGCTGAAGGAATTCAAAGAGGTGCTAATGCCTGAAGTTTCTCCGTTCATGGAACAATAAACAGAATAATACGCAATAAGATTAAGTCTTGCAGCACCCCGTTGCAAGACTTTTCTTATTGCAATCATCGGCGTAATCAAGAATTATGAGTTTAAGTTCGATAGAGAACGCATGATAATGTCAATATCCTTGCTTTCCAACTCCTGAATTATGTGCAAATATGTTTTTTGAGTTGTTGTCATATTAGAATGACCCAATCTCCTTGCTACGCTTGCTATTGATACCCCTGCAAACAGTAACAGTGATGCGTGCGTATGTCTGAGCCCATGAACAGATATTATTGGAACATCTGCCCTCTTGCAGTGTCTGGCTAGCAATTCATTAACAGTAGAATTGTATATCTTGCCCTTAACAAATATAGGTTCATCTACCGGTAAGTTTTTTATCAGCTGCGCAAATTGCATCACAGTTTGCCAATCTAAAGGGATTTTTCTCATCGAAGATTGATTCTTAGTCGGCTGAAATCCACTGTGAGTTTTGTAATCCCATGTCTTAGAAACTGAAACAATCTGCCTAGATAAATCAAAATCCTGAGGTGTAAGACCTAAGGCTTCTGAAAAACGCATCCCTGTCTTTGCAATAAGCAGAATCAGCCAATCTAAATTTACTTCTGATTGCAAATCCAAATCATCCAGCAATTTATGAAGCTCATATTGATTCAAATATTTCGGCTTCTTTTTTCGAGACGGCTTCCCTTTGATTATGGCCTTCCTTGTAGGATCACTTTGAATAAGCCCTTCATCCACCGCATCCAAAATCGCACACTTTAAGTGATGATGAAAATCCATGGTTGTCTGTCTTTCATGTTCAGCCGCATAATCATTTAGAAGCTTCTGGTAAGAAAATCGATCAAGCTCTTCGATTGCTAAATCAGGCACCAGTTTTTCAAGCCATTTATGAGCCATAATGTACTTATTCATAGTCACAGAACGTATAGCCCCCTCTTTGTAAATTGTAATCCATTGCTTGTAATAATCGCTGAACAATATATTGCTATTATTGCCTGTCGCTGTTGTCATTTGTAAGTCCTCCTTACCGGGGTGCGAATACATACGCCGATGAAGGGTGATAAGGTTGTCGAGTGCCGTAAAGTATGTACCAATAGCAGCCTGCTCACTAATGTTTGACGGGATGGAGAACA
>CALHKP010000013.1 GCA_938034165.1 uncultured Clostridia bacterium
CTAAGATTTATGATCCTGCTGTAGTAAGAATCGCTGCAGTCTTTGCAATTCTATTGTCATTCATTCCAAAAATCAGCTTTCTGATCGAAACTATTCCTGCTGCAACTATCGGAGGAGTTTCTTTTATCCTTTATGGTATGATTTCAGCAATCGGAATCAGAAATGTAGTAGAAAATCAGGTGGATTTCACTAAATCAAGAAATACAATCATCGCAGCTCTCATCCTTGTCTGTGCACTCGGATTCAATGCTGCAGGCGGAATAACATTTAAAGTTATGGGCGCTACAATCACACTTTCAGGACTTGCAATCGCTGCTATCGTAGGTATTGTAATCAATGCAATTCTTCCGGGAAATGACTATGTTTTCGAAGAAAAAGACAGCGAAGAAAAATTCCAGACATTCAAAATCTAAACACAAAACAATTGAACCCCGTGCCGGACACGGGGTTTTCTTTATACAACAAAAGACAGATTTTCGGATTTAATGAAAATCTGCCTCTCTTACTTTTACTGCTTTTGTTTCGGTTCGGTTTTTTCGTGAACTACTTGGCAATTGAATTACCGAAAACTCCCACACTGATATCCTAAAACATTGTCGCTATGTAATCATATGCCGGACATACCAAAAGCGGCATAAACAGCGCCGGAAAAAAGTTCAGCACCTTAAGCTTTGTTCCCAGTACGATATTAAAGCCTATTGCTATTATCATAATCGAACCTGCACAGGTCATCTCACTTACAACCGCATCCGTCAGCACAGGCTCCACCAGCCCTGCAAGAAGTGCCGTCGAACCTTCTAAAACCAGAATGGGAACACAGGCAAAGAACACACCTATTCCCATTGTAGCTGCAAGCATGATAGATGATATACCATCCATCACCGTTTTGGTAAACAGAAGAGTATTATCACCCCGAAGCCCCGCATTCATGGCTCCGACAATTGACATTGCACCTATACACATCAAAAGACTTGCTGTAATAAAACCGTTGGCAAATCCACCCTCATCATCATCGGAAGAAAACTGATGTTCTATTCTGTTGGCGAATCCGTTAAATCGTTCCTCCAACATGATTCCTTCACCAATCATTGTTCCAAGTACCATTGATATGACCAGTATCAGCGAATTCTGTCCTTCGAAAGCTCCTGATATACCGATATAAATCGAGCAAAGCCCGATTCCCTTCATTATGGCGTCCTTCCATCTTACGGGAATAACCTTTTTCGCTGCCAATCCCGCAAGCGCCCCTATCGCAACTCCTATAGTGTTTGCAAATACACCTGTTAACACTTAAATCCCCCCTAATAAAAAAATATATATTATTTTAGCACAAACAAATCCCTCCATCCAGCTTTTTTGTGTTAGAATGAATCTATAAAATAAAAAAAATAAGGAGGCGTATTATGCTGCTTGGACACGAAAAAATCAAATTATTAAACTTAACAACTCCTCTGGACTATCTCGAAAATATTTCAAAAGATACAGGGGTAAACTTTTATCTCAAGAGAGATGATATGACAAACCTCGGCTCCGGAGGAAACAAGCTGAGAAAGCTGGAATACCTGCTTAAGGATGCAAAAGACCAGGGTGCTACAATGCTTCTGACTACAGGCGGTGCACAGACAAACCATGGAAGACTCACCGCTGCAGTTGCTGCAAAGCACAATATGAAATGTGCAATAGTTGCAGTTGACCCTTATCCGGGTGAAATATCCGCAAACCTTCTCCTGGATGGAATGATGGGATGTCATGTATATCTCGTAAAAGAAGACGGAGTGCATACAGAAGGTGAACTAGCAAATGCTGCCTTCAAAAAAGTGACAGAAGAATGGGAAGCCAAAGGCGAAAAAGTATATTTTATCCCTATAGGAGGCTCTAGCGAAATAGGTATGCTCGGTTACTATGACTGTGCATTTGAGCTAACAGAACAGATAAAGGAACTCGGTCTTGAAAATCCGAGAGTAATCTCAACAGTCGGAAGTCAGGGAACTTACATGGGTCTTGCTGCAGCAGCAAGAAACGAAAATCTGCCTTTCCATGTTACAGGAATCGGTATATCCCCTGTAAAAGAAGGAATCAAAGTAAAAGCTGAAAATTATTACAAGCGATGTCAGGATTTCTTCGGCCTGAAAGAGGATATGAAAGCTGACGATTTTGATCTCGAGGATGCATACAACTGTGGTGCCTACAACAACCCCGTTAAAGAAGTCAGAGAAGCTATATACTATATGGCAAGAAGAGAGGCTATAATTTTTGACCCTTGCTACACAGGAAAATGCTTTGCCGGCATCTTGAAAATGATTGAAGAAGGCAAAATCAAAAAAGGCGAAGATGTAATTATGCTTCACACAGGCGGATTCCCAGGCAATTACACACTCCATCACAGAGTTGAAATGGAAAAAGAACTTATGGAATATATCAATATAATCTAATTCCATTTCTCTTGACAAAGCAAATTACATAGTGTACTATAACAACGGTTAGTATTCACTAACCGTTTTCTTTGTACAAAAAGACTCGGACGTTTCCGTCCGAGCCTCATTTTTTCTTTCAATATTATTTTACCAGCAAGGTGAACACCATGAAGTCAGGCAATAGAAAGTCAGACAGCTTGTGCAAAAGTCGCTGTTTCCGTCTCCTGCCGCACTTCTGCTTCTATACATGCCTCCTGACATTGTCATCTGCTGATAAGCCTGCCTGTATTCTACATTGTTAGGATCCATATCAACAGCCTGTCTCACATTCTGTAGAGCATCATCATAGAATCCCCTCTTATATGCAACTACGCCACTCAGGAAATACCATTCGGCATCTCTTCCTCTCATGTTTATGAGTTCCTGCTGAGCAGTAATCACATCGCCCCTCTGAAGCGCCAGTCTTACGCTGTAATAGGCCGAATTTCCGGAGCCGGAGCTGTAATTGTTATAACCATAGGACTGACCCGAATCTGCCGAGCCTCCGCCATAGCTGTAAGAAGCATTGTATGTCGACGAATTCTTCTTGGTCAGTTCGTCATATGCCTCATTGATTTCCTGTAGTTTTTCCTCTGCAAGATCTGCCAGAGGGTTGTTCTGATATTTGTCAGGATGGTACTTCTTCACCAGTTCCCTGTATGCTGCTTTGATTTCGTCATCAGAAGCCCCCTGCCTTACGCCTAATACTTCATACGGATTTTTCATTTTCTTTTCCTTTCCCTAGTACGAGATCTGTTTTTTCTCTCATTCCCAAAAGCAAGACATTTTCGATTATTCCTCTGTTCTTCTTGATTTCCAGAAGATCAAAGGCATTAAGTGTCTCTGCCATATTATTGTACACTACCGGCTCCATATATTCAAGACCGCCCTTTCGGTAGATAAAAGGATTGTAGCATCCGTTCTTTATGTCGTTCTCATAGTCGTTTATGGCATCCATGATATATATCCATTTCCCCAGACTCTTTCCCATGTGAGAAAGGATTCTGTTAACAGAGTCATCATCAAAATATCCTGTGAACACTGCCTCAAGAGTATCGCCAAAGGCTGCAGAAGTCATATCAATGCTTGGGGACTTCTCTTTTTCCAGCTCTGACAGGGCGCTAAGTGATGCCTCAACCTTTTTGCAAATCTCAGGATAATTTTTCTGAAGCTTCTTGTATGACTTGCCCAGTGCCATGCTGCCCGCATAACCTCTCAGCTTCTTTTCGTCATTTTTGTCATCGGCAAATTTGTGATAAGCGAGAATCAGCATCATGTCAGCAGCATAATCCAAAGCTTTGTTCGAATACACAGTATAGTTCTTTTTTATGGGATGAATTACGCAATGCTCTTCTTTTACCTGTTCCTGTTCTTCCTCCAGAGAAGCCAAAACTATGGCAAGAAAAACACAATCAAAGCTCAGAGCAAGCCTTGGAACCTGTCCTAGCCGTTTTCCCACGGATTTGCAAAGTCCGCAGTAATAACCTCTGTAGAGCTCATCCTCACGCACCTTGAGCTCGCTTCTTTTGACAACTACATATCCCAGCATTATTTTGACTTGAAGTCCTTCCAGATTCTGCTATACATATCGTCACCCTCGCTTCCGAGAGGCTGAAGAATTTCACATTTTGAAATCACATCATCTGAAGGGAAAAGATATCCCATTTTCTTTGAATCGTCTTTTACCTTGTCGATAACTCCCACGTTAGGGATTGAGTATGTCAGATATTCGTAATTTTTGACTGCACTTTCTTTTCTAAGCAGGAAATCCAGCCATTTCTGAGCGTTTTCTTTGTTCTTTACGTTCTTTGGCATTACCCATGCGTCCATGAACTCTTCGCTGCCTTCTTCAGGAATAACAAAGTCTAACTTGTCATTTTCGGCCTGGCTGTAAAGAATTTCGCCATTCCAAACCACTGCGATGCTTGCGGAACCGCCAATTGCAAGGTCTCTTGCTGAATCATTTGCATATTTGTAAACCAGTGGCTTTTGCTTTTTCAGATAATCTGCAGCTTCCTGAACCTGTGCCTCGTCAGTAGTATTGATTGAATATCCCTTTGCTTTCAGCGCGATTGCAAGTGTATCTCTAAGGCTGTCAGGCATAACAATCTGCTGCTTGTATTTTGAGTTCCAAAGATCGTTCCATGAGGTAATTTCGCCTTTTGGGATGTCCTCCGTATTGTACATGATCCCCAGAGTTCCCCAAGTGTGAGGAATGGCATATTTGTTTTCAGGGTCAAAACCCTTCGCTATATCCATGTATTTTGCATCAATATTTTCGGTATTTGGGATTGCACCAAAGTCGATTTCTGAAAGCAATCCTTCGGAAATCATCTTTTCTATCATATAGTCAGATGCACAGATAACATCATATGATGCAGATTCTTTCTGAACGATGGGATACATCTCCTCATTTGTATCAAATGTATCAAGCACAACTCTTATTCCTGTCTCTTCTTCGAATTCCGATACCAGCTCAGGGTCAAGATAATCACCGAAGCAGTAAACTCTCACTTCACCATTTTCCCCACCGCTACCACCGCAGGATGTAAGCCCGATGCACATACCTAGCGTCATTGCCACAGTCAGGGCTAAGACCAAAACTTTCTTCATTATTTCTTTTCTCCTTTTGACGAAATCATATTAAAAATAACGAGTACAATCAAAACAGTTACAAATATCACCGTTGAAAGCGCAAAGAGCGTAGGTTTTATTCCCACCTTCACCTGCGAATAAATCAGCGTTGATATCGTATTGATTCCGACACCTCTTGTGAAGTGCGTAACAACAAAGTCATCTACCGACATGGTAAATGCCAGCAAAAATCCGGAAATTATTCCCGGTCTTATATCAGGAAGAACTACCTTTCTGAAAGCATAAAAAGGTGTGGCTCCCAAATCCAGCGCCGCCTCATAGGCATTGCTTGTCAATTGTTTGAACTTTGGCATGACTGACAAAATAACATAAGGAATGCAAAATGTCACATGGGCCATAAGTACAGTTCCCCAATTAAGCGATATCCCAAACACCAAGAATGTCATCATAAGAGAGATACCAATTACAATATCAGCATTGAGAAGAGGAATATTGTTAAGTCCCATTATGATATTTTCTGTCTTTTTTCTCATGCCGAGAATACCGATACAGCCGAGAGTTCCGATGAGAGTCGAAACAATTGCCGCCACAAGAGCTATAGTAAATGTGTTCCATATAGCCTCAAGCATCATAGGATTGCTGAACATTTCCTCATACCATCTTGTGGAAAAGCCTCCCCAAACCGCCATGGAGCGGCTCTCGTTAAATGAAAGAACCATAAGGGTTCCTATTGGAAGATAGAGGAATATCAGTATAAGTATAAGGTACAGCCACTTAAAGAATTTGCTCATATCAGACTGCCCTCCCCGTTCTTATCAAGCTTTGACAGCATTGCCATGCTTATAACTATAAATATCATCATTACAAGGGAAAGGCCTGAGCCCAGGTTCCAGTTCCCCGAAGTAGTAAATTCCTGTTCGATAATGTTACCGATGAGGTTAATTTTGCCTCCGCCAAGCATATTTGAAATAGCAAAAGTAGTAAGTGAAGGAACAAATACCATAGTCACGCCACTTGCAATCCCCGGGACACTGAGAGGTAAAATAATGCTCTTGATTACCCTACCTTTGGTTGCGCCCAGGTCATAGGCCGCCTCGATTACATTCTGGTCAATCTTTGCTATAGTATTGTAAATCGGCATTACCATAAATGGCAAAAAGTCATATACCATACCTAGGACAATTGCCCCCGGAGTATTGATAAGCTCCGCATTCGGAAGCCCTATCAAAGTCAGTAAGCCGTTGATAAATCCGCCTCTTTCCAGAAGCACCTGCCATGCCATAGTTCTCAGAAGGAAGTTCATCCACATAGGAAGTATGAACAAGAAAATCATAAATCCCTTCTGCCCCAGATGACTTTCCCGCAAAATCAGTGCGAGAGGAAATGCCAGGATAAAGCAGATCAAAGTACTTATGAGTGCAAGAGCAAGAGCAAGCCACAAAGCCTTGGCATGATCCGCACCGAATATAGCCTTTACGTTTTCAAATGTAAAAGCACCTGATCTGTCAGTAAGTCCGTAATATGCGATTACAGCCATAGGAATTAGAGTTCCACAGGCAATCCACAGGATAAAAGGACTGGCCAGTAATTTTTTAGACATCGATTTCCATAGCCTCCTCTTCTTTTGTCTGAGGCTTGTGCATTATCTGGATGTTTTCCGGAGTCACATCAATACTTACATGCTCGCCCACCTGATAACTCTTGGTATTTTGAGCAAGCCATGTAAACCCACCTGCTTCGATTTCCATTTCGTAGTGAACACCGATAAATACATTGTGAACAACAACTCCGTCCAGAGTACCTGCACCCGGTTTTCCGATTATAATATCCTCAGGTCTGATAACTACGTCAACAGGCTTGTTTCTGCCGAATCCGTCGTCGATACATTTGAATACTGTATCACAGATTTTTACGACATAGTCCTCTACCATAATTCCGTCTACAATATTGCTGTCGCCAATAAAGTCTGCAACAAAGGCATTTTCCGGCTCATTGTAAATCTGCTCCGGAGTTCCCATCTGCTGAATATATCCGCCATTCATAACAACTACCTTGTCACTCATGGTCAGAGCCTCTTCCTGATCGTGCGTTACATAGATAAATGTTATGCCTAGCTCGTTCTTGAGCCTTATAAGCTCATATTCCATGTCCTGCCTGAGTTTCAGATCCAGTGCCCCCAGAGGTTCGTCCAAAAGAAGAACCTTAGGTTCGTTTACAATGGCTCTTGCGATGGCAATTCTCTGCTGCTGACCTCCAGACAGAGAATCCACGCTTCTGTTCTCATATCCCTTCAGGTTAACAAGCTCCAGTGCATATTTGATTTTGTCTTTTATATATGCATCTGTTTTGCCGCTGATTTTCAGACCGAAAGCGATGTTCTGACCCACGCTCATGTGAGTGAACAAAGCGTATTTCTGGAATACCGTATTAATGTGTCTCTTGTTAGGAGGCACATTTGTGATATCTTTTCCTTCAAATAAAACACTTCCCGAATCAGGTTTTTCAAAACCACCAACCATTCTCAATGTAGTGGTTTTGCCGCATCCTGACGGACCGAGCAGTGTTATGAATTCGTTTGTATTAACAGTCAGATTAAAATCATCAAGTACTGTTGTCTCTCCGTATGATTTGCAGATATTTCTAAGCTCAATTAATGATGACATGCTCTGTCCTTTCTTTAAAAACTCGGAGGCGTACTAACCCAGATAAGAGTTGCACCACAGACGCTTGAAATGTAGTGAGTCTTTTCCGGTGTATAGTAAAAAGCTTCTCCTTCTTTTGCTATAAACTTCTTCTTGCCTAGGTGAATTGTCACTTCCCCTTTCAGAACAAAACCGAATTCCTCCCCCTCATGTGGAGTGTCAGGATAAGTTTTGCCGCCTTTTTTCAGCGTAAGTCTGATGGGTTCCATAGCGTTCTTTTGCGCATTTGGGATAATCCATTCTATCTTGTTTCCCATTTCACCGTCGATTTTCTCAAAATAGTCATCTTCGCTGAACACAACCTGCTCGTCGACAGATTCAGAGAAGAACTCTCCTACAGTGACTCCCAGAGTCTGTAGAATGTCCTCTAACGTGGATATTGACGGCGATGTGAGGTTTCGCTCAAGCTGAGAAATAAAGCCCTTGGAAAGCTCCGTTCTGTCCGCCAGCTCCTCCTGAGTCAGCCCGTTAACTATTCTGAGTTCTTTGATTTTTTTGCCTATATCTATACCCATGATTTTCCCTTAATTCTCAAATAAATAGTAAAATTTGTAAACTGTCAGTTTAGTATTAGTAAACTACAGCAAGAATGATTATATACCATTAGCTAAAAAAGTCAATACATATAAGAAAAAAACCGAACACAAAATTCGGTTTTTAAAAAAAAGCGACTCGCCTGATTCTGCACTAAGAATCAGCAAGCCGCACTTGTCTCAAATCTTATTCTTCTTCCAGTTTGTTATGGACATACTCTTCCACTTCTGCTTTTTCCACATGAAGAGCCACGGCCACTTCTCCGTATAGCAGATCTTCTGCCTTTTTCATGAAACGTTTGTCTATCTGACCCAGTTTCTTATTATTTCTCAGCGCATCCATATGTTTGGAATACAGTGACTTGGTCAGAGAAAGCAAATCTCTGCAGCAATGTGTATCTATAATCTTCTGGTAATGAGCAGACAACTGCTGCATACTGCTACTTTTATAAATTTCTGTGTGAATCTCATCTATGCTGTCAAGGAGTTCCTTGGCTTCGTCTCCTGAGATTACAGGTCTTATGCAAACCCGGTCACTGTCCACAGGAGCGTATATTATCCCCTGTTGATAAACCGGCTCGAGAAAATAATACAATCTTTCCTCGTCATCGGAAAAATCAGGTTTTCCAATCTTGAGGACTCTGCATACCCCCGTTGCCCCATACATTACGTGCTGATTTATATCAAACATAATTCACCCGCTTTCACACACAACAGTAATAAACTCTATTACTATTATAAACCTTTATTTTAACAAATGTAAGGGGTTTGTGAAATATTTTTTTCAATACATTCAATAGAAAAAGACTGTCTCGTGTTCAAGACAGCCTTTTTTGTGTGTTAGGATTATTCTCAAATTGTTATACTGCAATAATATTTTTTGGCGATAATTATCAGTGATAATTCTTATACGCCTTTCTGTTCTACACCAAACTTCTTTCTGATAACGAGAAGAACTAATGTCATCAGTACAAGAGCGATTGGAAGAGCAATGAATGCCGATCTTACGAATCCAGCGATGATGTATGAAACAAATGATGTAGCAGCTACTGTTACTGCGTATGGAATCTGAGTGTTTACGTGGTTGATGTGGTAGCACTGTGCACCTGCAGATGCCATGATTGTAGTATCTGAGATTGGTGAGCAGTGGTCTCCGCATACAGCACCAGCCATACAAGCTGAGATTGACATAGTCATCATCTGTGGGTCATCACTGAATGCAGCGATTACGATAGGGATAAGTACTCCGAAAGTACCCCATGATGTACCTGTTGCGAATCCGAGGAAGCATCCTACAAGGAATACGATTGCAGGTAAGAAGTTAATAAATGATGCAGCGCCTGCAGCTACAAGACCTGCAACATATGGAGCAGCACCAAGGCTGTCTGTCATAGTCTTCAGAGTCCAAGCAAATGTCAGAATCAGAATAGCAGGAACCATTGCCTTGAATCCTTCTGGGATGCAGTCCATAGCATCTCTGAATGAGATAACTCTTCTAATCATGTAGTAAATTACAATAATGATTAGAGCGATTAAGCTTCCGAATGAAAGACCAACTGCTGCGTCTGAGTTAGCAAATGAATCGATGAAGCTTGTTCCTTCGAAGATTCCACCTGAGTAAGTGATACCAACGATACAGCAGATAATGATAACTACTACAGGGAATACAAGGTCAATAACCTTTCCGTTTGGATTAGCAGTTTCCATTTCTTTTTCAGCTTCTGCATATGGTCTTTCAGCAGTTGTGTAGATGTCGCCGTTGATAGCGTTTTCTTCGTGAAGCTTCATTGGACCATAGTCGATTCTCATGATTGTGATAGCAATCATGAAGTAGATTGTCAGAAGTGCATAGTAGTTGTAAGGGATAGCGCTTAGGAATACCTGGAATCCATCCTGACCTTCTACGAATCCACTTACAGCAGCAGCCCATGATGATACTGGAGCGATGATACATACAGGAGCAGCTGTTGAGTCAATCAGGTATGCTAATTTAGCTTTTGATACCTTGTGGCTTTCTGTGATAGGTCTCATAACTGAACCAACTGTTAAGCAGTTGAAGTAGTCGTCTACGAAGATTAAGCATCCAAGAGCAACTGTGCAAAGCTGTGCACCAACTCTTGTCTTAATTCTTGTCTGAGCCCATCTACCGAATGCAGCTGAACCGCCTGTAGCGTTCATCAGGCAAACGATAGCGCCTAAGATAACTAAGAATACAAGGATACCTACGTTGTAAGAATCAGATAAATTTCCAATAATACCGTCTGTCAGTAAGTGCTGTAAAGTACCCTCGAAATTTCCACCTGCATAAAGAACAGCACCAACAGCGATACCGATGAACAGTGAGCTGTATACTTCTTTAGTGATAAGTGCAAGTCCGATAGCGATTACCGGTGGAAGTAAAGACATCCAAGTAGCGTACATTGATGGTACGTACTCTTCTTCCGCTGCGAATGCCATCATTGGGCAGCAAATAACGAATAATGCTACTGCCATCATGATGAGCGCGGATCTCTTCTTGAGATTCTTCATAATAAAAATCCTCCCTCATAAATTGAGTAATTAATCCAACATAATCGTTTTATCATGTTTTCAACACATTGTCAACACTATCGGAACAAATTTGTTAATTTTTATGTATCAAATGTGATATTGTCTTAGTATAACGAAACTGATTATGTCCCAA
>CALHKP010000014.1 GCA_938034165.1 uncultured Clostridia bacterium
TCATCTGATGGTAAGGATACAAAAATCGGGGATTTTTGTTGAAAATCCAACATTTTTCTCAGCGCAGATTTTGATTTTATAAATTCGCGCTTAGTCACGAGCGAAAAACATAAGCGCAAATTGGCATTTTTTCGATATGCGCTGAGTTAGCTGCAACTAACCGATAGCAAGTAGAGAGTTAGTTGCGGCTAACCGATAGCAAGTAGAAAGTTAGCTATAGCTAACCAATGGTAAACAGGCGATTAGTTGCAGCTAACTAGTGTCAATTAGGCAGTTAGTTGCGACTAACCTCTCCTGAAAAGAAAAAGCCTGCAGCAAATTGCAGGCTTTCTCCCCTTTTATTTTTTAACCATTTTAGGATATCAGTGCGCGAATCCTTGGTAATTCAATTGCCGAGTAGTTTAGTCTTCTTTTCTGTATTTGATTACTTTTACAATCTGAATTATCAGAGTTGGTATGAATGACAGCAGGACTACTTTGCCCAGCTGTGCTGTTGTAAGGGTTGCAATGAAGAAGGCTTTTGAAAATGCCGGTACAAGTAAGATTCCTGCAAGGAGCAGTGCACCTACTGCAAAGGCGCCGATTGTGTACATGTTTGTTGTAAGACCCAGTTCAAAGATTGATTCCTTACCTCTTGAGTTGAATCCATGCCACAGTCTCGCAAGGCAAAGGGTTGCAAATGCCATGGTCGAAGCTGCTGAATGGTTTGTTTCAAGTCCGATATAGAACGCGATTACTGTGCAGATTCCGATAATCAGACCCTGAAGGCCTATCTGGATAACCGTAGGCTTTGTTAGTACTGACTCGTTCCTTGGTCTTGGTTTTTCATTTATCAGATGTGGATTTGATGGTTCCATACTAATTGCAAGAGCAGGAAGGCTGTCTGTAATCAAATTGATAAACAAAAGCTGTACAGCCGTAAACGGTGTAGGCAACGCCATAATCGAAGCATAAAGTACAACCAGAATTCCCGCAGCATTACCCGAAAGCAGGAACTTGATAGCGTTCTTTATGTTTTCGTATATATTTCTTCCATTGAGCACCGATTTTATAATTGTAGCAAAGTTGTCATCCGTCAAAATCATAGAAGCTGAATCCTTTGCAACTTCAGTACCAGTAATGCCCATAGCAACACCTACATCCGCACTCTTCAGCGCAGGAGCATCATTTACACCGTCACCGGTCATTGCAACTATATTTCCAAGATCCTGCCAAGCCTGAACGATTCTGATTTTGTTGTCCGGGCTGACTCTGGCATAAACACTTATCTTTGTTAGATTTTCCTTGAGTTCCTCGTCAGAAAGAGCATCCAGCTCAGTTCCCGTAAGAGCCATGTCACCTTCCTCAAAGATTCCGATTCGTCTTGCAATGGCAGTTGCAGTAACCTTGTGATCTCCGGTAATCATGATAGGTTTGATTCCCGCTTTTTTGCAGTCCTCTACAGCCTTTG
This sequence comes from uncultured Clostridia bacterium, assembly GCA_938034165.1. Classification (GTDB taxonomy): domain Bacteria; phylum Bacillota; class Clostridia; order Peptostreptococcales; family Anaerovoracaceae; genus CALHKP01. The sequence continues at coordinate 1,451 of CALHKP010000014.1, forward strand.
CGGATTCCTCTCTAGGCGGATCCATCTCAGCCATCATTCCCAAGAATTCAAAATCACATTCATCATCAAAGAAGAGTTTTCTGTCAGAAGCCATCACCTTTCGTGCAAAAGCAAGAACACGAAGCCCCTGATTTGAAAGCTCAAAGTTTTCTTTCCTGATTTCGGCTTTTCTCTCCTCACTCATGTGAACAGTTCGCTCCAGAATCACGTCCAACGCACCCTTTGTGTACATAATATACTGGCCGTCAATCTTATGCAGAGTACTCATAAGTTTTCTGTCAGAGTCAAAAGGAAGCTCCGAAATTCTGGCAAGATCTGTCTTCATCTTCTGATAATCGCCGCCATGAGCCATCATATAGTCCACCAAAGCCGTCTCGGTAGGGTCTCCCGCAGTTTCTCCGTCAACAATTGCAGTATCGTTACAAAGAACCGATGCCTGTATCAAAAGTTCTTCATCACTTTCCGGAAGAACTTTTTCCACAGTCATTTTGTTCTGTGTCAGAGTTCCTGTCTTGTCTGAGCAAATAATGGATACGCATCCTAGGCCTTCCACCGCATTGAGCTGCTTGATTATAGCATTCTGATCTGCCATTCTGGATGTTCCTATAGCAAGAGAAATCGTAATAATAGAAGAAAGAGCCTCCGGAATTGCAGCAACCGCAAGGGCTACAGCAAAGAGCAGGGAATCCGCAAGAGGCATTCCTCTGTAAACATTAAGCCCAAAAACAAGGATACAGATAAGGATAATCCCTATAGATAACTTCTTGCTGAAATTGTCCATGGTAACCTGAAGCGGCGTCTTTCTTTCTTTTGTGTTGTTCATGAGATCAGCAATTTTGCCAAGCTCAGTTCCGAGACCGACCCCTGTTATCACAGCGGTTCCTCTTCCATAAGTTACGAGAGAACCGGAAAATACCATGTTTTTCTGGTCGCCGAGAGCAACCTTTTCGCCCTCAATAACATCTGTATATTTTTCAACCCCTTCTGATTCACCGGTCAAAGAGCTCTCGTTCACCTTTAAAGAAAAGCTTTCCAGAAGTCTGCCATCCCCCGGAACAATATCACCGGCCTCCAGCCTTATAATATCACCGCAAACAAGTTCGTCTGCATGGATTTCCATAGCCTGTCCGTTTCGCAGCACCTTTGCTACAGGCGACGAAAGGCTCTTGAGACTTTCTAACGACTTCTCCGCCTTTATATACTGAACCGTTCCAAGAATCGCATTCAGCACAAGCACCGTCAGAATTACAAGAGTACTTTCTACGTTTCCGGTTGCCATGGAAACTAGCGCAGCTATGATCAAAATTATTACGAGAAGATCCTTGAACTGTTCCAGAAATATAACGAAAGTGCGCTTCTTTTTCTTTTCCTCCAGTTTGTTTTCCCCATACTTTTCTCTGTTTTCCTCTACAGTTTTTTCGTCCAGCCCCGTTCTCAAAGAACCAAACTCTCGCAGAGTGTCCTCACCTGTCTTGTTAAAATACATAATCTTACTCCCTCCTATGTAAACTTGTAAAACGACGCGCTTTTCATCTCCGGTGTCAGCCGACGCCTGAACTTGAGTATCCCAAATCCGGTTTCCTCATGTCAGCTGTCCTCTGCCGCTCCCAAAATCCGAGTATCCCAAACTCGGTTCCAGCATGTGCGCCGGCGCCCTGTGAGATCCTGATGCGGTTCTGTATGCTGCCTCAGAAGATTTGCACCGCGGCTTTTTTGCAAAAAGAAAAGAGACTTTTCAGGACACCAAAAAAGCATCCTAAAAGTCTCGCTATTTCAAGTAAATGCGGATTATATAAAATAAATAATCGTACTGACGCAAGTACTGCAGCTTAGGCTGCCAGCTACTCCCTTTTATTCAAATTAAGTCTGTTTTCTGTTTACGCTATCAGTATATCACTTACCTTTGTCCTAATCAATAATTTTTTCAAAAAACAAAAAAATCGCCAAAACAGGATGATGCTACATCCTCTCCGGCGATTCATATTAACTCATGCCAGTGACTTTGGTCGGCCATACTCTAGCCTTCCACAAAGAAATCCTCTTCTTCCTCTGCAGGCGCCTGAAACATCAGAACCAGGGCAATCATCAGCAAAATACACGATACAAGAATTGCCTTCTCGCCAAAGATTTTGATCATTCGGCTCTCTATAACAGCGCCCATAACGAAAGTTCCGATTATCAGATAGTACAGCAGGCCTTTTCTCAGGTATTTCTTGTCTTTTGTGTGATGATATTCCGTCAAGCTATATGTTCCGCTTCTCAAGTTTCCGATGCACATAGTAGTCGCAATGCTGCTTCCGTGGATTTTTTTGAAGCTCTCAACCTGCACGCCGCAAACAAAGGAAATGATTCCGTTGGCCAGCGGATTAAGTGACTGAGGTATAAATGCAACCGAAATCAAAAAGGCTGCCTCTATGGCTACCGTAATCTGTCTCCAGTGAATTTCGCCGTATTCGTCGTCGTGTTTTCTCATTATTGCAGCCAGCAAAATTCCCAAGGTAAAAGCTATTACCGGCCAAAGATATTTGAGAGCCTCCTGCATGTTGCCTTCGGCAAGGAAGACCCCAAACAGAAGCATATTGCCGGTCTGAGCATTTGCAAATACCTCACCTCTGAAAATGTATGAATAAGCATCCATGCTGCCTCCGGAAAGAGCCAGAACGATTCCGCATGTCAGCGATTCCGAAATTTGTTTTTTGCTTTTGTTTCTCATATAATCCCCATCTCCTCGTGCTGCAAAATCAGCAAAAATACTTTATTTATTATATACCGCGCCTTTCCCCATGTAAAGAGGGTGCAAAAGCGCTAGATGAACAAAACTGCCCCTAGCCGAGGCAGATTCCAAAAAACTGAATCGCCAAGGCCGGATGATGCCGCATCCGCCTCAGCGATTCGTATATGCATGTTATTAAGTTGTCTTGTTTGTTTCAGCTAGATTAATATATTTCCGGATAATGCATCCTACTAGCTGTTTCTTTTTCTTCTTGCAAGTCCTGCAGTTGTTCCTACTGATGCGAGAAGCAGCATTCCGAGAAGAACTACATTGCTTTCGTCACCTGTCTTAGGTGTAGCAGGTTTTTCTGCCGCCGGTTTGTCACCAGCATCCGGTTTAGCCGCAGGTTTATCACTTGGTTTATCAGAAGGTTTATCTGTTGGGGTGTCACCACCACCAGGTTTGTCGGTTGGTGGGTTCTCTCCGCCAGGTTTGTTTCCAGGATTTTCGCCTGGGTTTTCACCTTCACCCGGATCAGGTTTTGGTCCCCATTCATCTGTACCTTCTTCCTTAGTATAGTCATCTGTATAGTGGAATACGATATTGTCTCCGTCGTCCAGATACTGCTCTTCTATACCAAGAAGTGGATGTTTATCGTTTAAAGTATACATCCAGCCTGAGTTTTCACCGTTTGTGAATTCTGCTAGTTTAACTCCCTTGTACTCAATATAGTCAATGTAATTTCCCTTGTTGTTGAATTTAACATCTTCGTTCTTTTCATCAACAGCTTTAATTACATCCCATACTGTTGAGTTTTCAGGAACTGTAACCGACTCTTCTTTAATCCATGTTTCAAGATTATTGTCTGTAAGTGTATGAGAAGTATCCCCTTCATTCAATGCTCCATGAACCTTATCTCCAAGAAGTGTAAATGTTACAGTAATTTTCGCCGGATTATTAGGATCAACCTTCTTAAGCACCTTAACTCCAAACTCAGCCTTAAATGCCTTGTACTGAAGTGTTATCTTCTGCTGACCGCGCTTATTCTTATCAAATCCACTTACTGTTACTCCATCTTTTTCGATATCAAGTTCTTTTTTACTTCCGTCTGAGAAGTTCGCATAAAGCTTGAGTCCTGTTAAATCAAGGTCTTCTCCAAGAACATAATCAGTCTTGTATTCGCCTTCAATGCTTAAGCCTGTAACTACAGCTTTGTCACTTATTACAGGATACTTTTCTTTCTGTTCCCAGTTCTGGTTACTTGTTTCTGATGAGTTCAGCTTATTTAATACAGTTCCGTCTGCAAAGCCTTCTGCATTAACAGGTGCTGCATATTTTTCAAGGCCTGTCATTTCACCGGCAACTGCACCACCTATGGCAGGAATTTTTCCTTCTTCATCCAAGTAATAGTTAGTTGCATCACCGTTTTTCTTAGTAAAGTCATGAACATAACCTATGATTCCACCAACATGTTCTCCGTTTGCAGTCAGATTTCCATAAAAATGGTTATCGGATACAGAAAGTGCCCCCTTTACTCCATAGCTATCTCCTGTATCGTTGAAGTTAACATGGCCTTCTTCAGATCCGATAAGACCTCCGACCTTGTCATTTCCTTCAATGTCAGCAGCTACGAAACTGTTATGAATTTCCACAGTAGGCGTACCTGTTGCACTTCCTGAAATATATCCTGCACCTACAAGGCCTCCAACTTTATCGCCTGTTGCAACTATCTTACCCTGAAAAGAGCTGTTGATAATGTCACAAGATCCCATTGACTGGCCTTTCATACCAATCAAACCTCCAACATTTTTACGGCCATAGACAGTTGCATAGCTTACACTGTTTGTAACTGTTCCGTTAAACGCTCCTCCGAATGATCCGATATTATCCTGATGGTTAAACCAGTCACTTACAAAACCGTATCCGTATCCGGTATCACCAAGGTCACCCCAACTGCCATCATCACCAATTGTTACACCTTTTTCGATAACACAATTACGAATATTTACGACATTCACTCCTGATGCATATCCGCCTATAAAGCCAGATTTCAAGACCTTACTGCCGCCCTTGATTTTGACATTTTCTATATCAACGATTCTGTTCTTGATAGGGTCATTTGAATATATGCCGTCTTCTCCGTAGTCAACAACATAGTTTTCTACAAGGCCATACCCCTTAATTTTCATGCCAAAAATGCTCATATTTTTAACAGTGGCTCTTCTCAAATATCCGAATAATGTTCTTCCGTCTCGGTAGTCAACGGAAACAGTCGCACCATTTGCATCGAGTGTCCCGCTGAACGGCAGAATATTCTTCCCATTTCCGGGATCTGTTGCACCTTCTTTTAGTGTACCAATTGGAACCCAATCTTTTCCAAGGTTATAATGTGTTCCTGTAAGTTTCAGATTCTGTCCTTCAAAACTGAAAGGTTTATTGCCATTCAGACCGTTTACAAGATCTCGTACATATTTAAGATCGTTCATATCTTTTATCAAGTATGGATCCTTTTCAGAACCCGATCCCTCAAGATTTTTAACAACGTCCTTAGATGCCTTAAACACAGTTTTCACTGTGTTACTTGTTCTAGAATCAGGTTCAAGTTTATCTTTCTTAGCTGTTACTACTAAGAAATAGTAATATGTTCCCACTATATCCTGAGATTCTTCTACATATGCATTGTATTTTTGTCCACTTGATTGCACCGGGGCTGTAGCAACAGTTGCTTTTACAAGCTCACTTTTCGAAATATCTGTTGTATTTTCCTTGTTGCGATACAATTTAAACTCATAATCAGCGCCCTCAATAGGCTCGCCATATCTACCGGCTGCTAAAAAACACGAAAAAACAGGTTTTTGATTTTGAACATAAAACTGACTTCCATTGTTGCCTTCAATTACCAAAGGCTTAACAAACTCAGGAGCTGTAAGCTTGTTCAAATTAACAGTATAAGTTGCTGTCTTTGATGTTGTAGAAAATTCTACCTTTCCCACAGTATTCGTTACCTTGCAATAATATTTCTTGCTTCCTGCATAAAGAGATGGTGGTACAAAAGAAGCGCTTGTTGCTCCATTTATCTTATTGCCGTTTTCATACCACTGATAACTTAATTTTCCATCAGACCCCTCTGGCAATTCTGCTTCCACCGTTAGCGGAACATTTTCTCCCTTATCAACCGTTGTATCCTGAGGATCCTTTTTGATTATCGGAGGATAACTGCTTGGATCTGTATGAAGAGTATATGTCCTTGTTAGTTTCCCATCTTTGCCATCAAATTCCAATGTTATTGGAATTTCTGCTTTTTTAGTGTCTCCTATAAAATAATTTGTAAGATCAACCTTTGTTTCAACGCCGGCTTCAACTTCCATTCTGTTTGAACCACTTCCTACAAAAATTTTACAATTTTTAGTCGTAGGTCTGAGCGTTAAACTAATTTCTTTTGCATCACCAATTATTGATGTATAATCATTTAAATATGCGTCTTCTGTAGGATCGTACTCAGGTGATGCATTGTTTCCATTAGCCATCACAAGAAATCCATAGTCGGTAAAGCTTCCAACATTTTTTTTAAGAGTCAGGCTTCTTGTAACGTGATAAGTATACTCATCATACACACCCCATTTTTGGTTTTCTCCGTCATACTCACCCACTCTAATAGAAAAGTCTCTCTTTTCTCCTATTGGAAAATTACGAGTGTTAAACAGCTGAAACCACCCATAATGATTTGTATCATTTTCTATTCTATGAACATTCTGCGTTTTATTTGTTTCTCTTGACTGTACTTTTTGTTCTTCGCCGTTAATCAAAACAGCAAAGTAACAGTTATTAACCTTCTCATGTGGTACTGTTACCCTTATATTGGAGTTCAACGGCTTTGAATCAGGAAATACTATATCATATTCTTTTATTCCTTTATCAAAAGTATAGTCCTTAACTCCCGGCCCCTTGTTGTTGTAATATTCATACAAAAAAACTTCGTCTATAAAACCATTTGTTTTTGTTTCGCCGGCGTATGCTTTTGCAACATTCATCGGGAACATAGTAAAAACAAGCGTTAGAATCAGTAAGAAGCTCAAAAGCTTTTTTGCATTATTCAATTTCTTTTTCATTTCAAACATATCCAAGTTCCACTTTCATTAACATTTTTTAAGCAAATTAATACCACGGATGTAAAATTTCAAATGTAGTATTATACTGTGCATCCCATTCAGTTCTTGTTAAAGTATATACAACATCTATGCTATCACCGGGTTTAATAATATACTGATTCATCGCCATACCATGATTTGGTTCGCCTGGAAATGATGGCATTACATGGTCTGGACCCACAGTGTACAGCCAGCCCCAGTCTATTGACCATCCACTGTTATCGGCATTGTACTGGTGATCTACATTTATGTTACTCTGATAACCCATAAAATTAGTCAAATATTTCACAGTTTCCCCATTAAAAACGTCTTTTCCTGTATCCCATTCCGGCTCATAAGGTGCTCCGGAATTTTTTAGTGCATCAAATACGCTCTGGCCTGATGCCACACTAACCTTATCAACATTCCATGATATTCCATCTTTATCATCGTAAATATAATAATTAATTGTTGCATCTTTTTCTCCTGCTGCGAATACGCTTGAGCTCATCGCAAATACCATTACCATTGCCATTAATATGGCTGTTAATCTTTTAAATGTTTTTTTCATCTTTCTTTCCTCACTCAAAAACATTAGAAATAACGGATTGTTTTTCTGATGCATCTTACCTCTCTTTTCGTATGAGTAGTGTAAAACGCAAGACACAAGACTCCTTTCTTCAGCTGCTGCCTTCACAACCGTTTTTTACTAAATAAAACAAACAAAAAACTGCATCACTTGCTGATACAGTTCCGTTTTTCTGTTTTTGCGCATGCTAAAATGAAGCACTTGCAACCGTTGAAGGATTCTTCATGCGTCGAATCACTCCTATCCTTTATGCAAGTATCCCGACTTAGGTCTATCTCTGTAAATCAGGTCTTCTCTCGCAGAATGCAAAATGACCGGTTTTCGCCTCAATTTACAGCACAACCATTACGGTGGCGGCATCCGTGGGGCCTTTTCACCCCTTTCCTTATCAGCAGAGCTCATACCTCTCCCCGGCAAAGTTTAACCGAAGCGGCCCCTGAGGTGCAACATAAAGGTTTATTTAGTTTTTTCGGAAAATTCATTTTTCCAACACATATCGTATCATACTTAGCACATTAAAGCAACAGAAGTTTCAAACAAAGTTCATCCAAAAGGGAGTTTGACAAAACTACGGTTTCTCAATAAAATCATTTTAGGACGCGGGAGTTTGACACTTGTAAATCAACAACTAAATCTGAACATATTAGGACACATGCGCGGAGGTACTCGGCAATTCAATTACCGAGCACTTCACAATCTCAGGAAAGGATTTTTTGTTTATGAAAGATGATAAATTTTTGGAAGGTCAGCTGGAGGATAAGATAAGACTTGCAGCTGACAAATATATCGTTACATATTCCGGATTTTTGGATGCTCACGCTCGCGCTGTTGCGGAGCGTGTTATCAAAAGAAATAATCCGGGATCTCATATTGAGCTCATGTTCTGGGGAGGATATGAGGACGCCGAAAGAGCAATTCTTCTCTGTGTCCCGGATTATACGACTCTTGAGGAGTCAGATCCGCTGGCGGTCATACGCGTAAGCGTAAAAGATGGCGGCAGAAAGCTCAGCCACGGTGACTACCTGGGCTCCCTCACCGGACTTGGCCTCAAACGTGACAAAATCGGGGACATCCTGGTGAGGGATAATGGCGCAGACATTATCGTCCTGCGTGAGATTGTAGAGTTTCTTATGACTAATTACGCGAAAGCAGGACGAGCCCAGCTTAGTCTGGAGGAGCTTTCTGCTTCTGATTTAATTGTAGATTCCAAACCCAGAAAAGTAGTATCGGATACTGTTGCATCCCTTCGCCTTGATAGCATAGTGGCCTCTGCATTCGGGTTGCCGAGAAGTAAGGCACAAGAAGCAATCAAGGCAGGCAGAGTATTCGTCGACAGCCTCGAAATCCTAAAACCCGATTACGTAGTTTGCGAAGGAAACAAAATAACCCTTCGGGGAAAAGGAAAAATTCTCCTTTCGGAAATCGGAGGAAAATCGAGAAAAGACAGACAGTATGTGACATACGAAAAATATCAATAAGAGCAGCAAAACCTGAACCCGGAGGCGAGCGATGCGCATCCCGGGTTTCGACCTTCCGTACATTCTTACGTAAACGGCACCTGAATCCGTCAACAATTCCGGAGTCAGGTGCTGTTTTTTAGTTCTTCAGAAGCTCGCCTGCCTTAGACTTTGTTTCGCATGAAGCCTCTTCAGTTTCTCTCATTTCCTGAAGAGCTACTCTCTTATGCCTCTTATAAAGGACGAGTGCAACTACAAGTGAAAGGGATTCTGATACAGTCATTGTAAGCCATACGCCTGTTTCGCCGAACAGCGTTGACATAATCATCAGTGCCAAGATTACAAATATCAGACCTCTGCAAAGTGAGATTGTCATGGCTGATTTTGCCATTTCCATTGCCGTAAAATAGCCCGAAATCACTACAACCAGTCCAATCGGAATAAACGAGAAAGAGAAGATTCTGAACGCGTTTACACCGTGGATGAACAGCTCCGGATTTTTGGTAGGGTCGATAAACATTGCAACCACAGGGTTTGGATAAGTAACCCCCAGAACAAAGGCCAACAGTGAAAAGAATATCGCTGCCATAACCGAAAGTCTGAAAATGTATCTTTTGATGTGCATTTCGCCTCTGCCGTAATAGAAGCTGACAAGTGGCTGCATACCTTGGTTCAGGCCAACCATAGTCATGAGGATTAGCTGCGAAACGTATGAAATTACTGTATATACAACGACTCCGTCGTTTCCGGAAATTCTGATAAGCGCATTATTAAACATAAATATTACAAGACCCATCGAAAGCTCCGTAACACAGTCTGAGATTCCAAGCTTTGCCGTATGAAGTGCTTCCTTCACCGAATACTTGATTTTTACAAACTTGAATCCCGACTTGCTTGACAGGAAATGCTGAGTAAAGATGATCAAAGTCACCAGCTGCGAAATCCCTGTTGCCCACGCAGCACCTTTGATTCCCCAGTGGAAGTGCATGATAAACACGTAGTCCAGCCCGATATTCATTACCGCTCCGATTAACGGCGTGTAAATCGCCTTCTGAGGATAGCCGTCTGCCTTCACAAGAACTTCCAGATTGTAAGCTGTCATGTAGCAAACATCAAAGAACAGAATAATATGAAGATACTCCATCACATATCCCTTTGTTTCCGGCGTTGCCCCAAGAATGTCAGCAACCGTACTCAGGTTAGTTATGCAAATTACCGTTACAATCAGCGACAAAACAAACACGGTTATGGTACTCATGGTGAACACATGGCTCGCTTTTTCGAATTCGCCTCTTCCCTTATATATGGAAGCTCTTGTGCTCGCTCCGATTGCAAACAGAATGCTGATACCAAAAGATGTGTTGATCAAAGGCATTGACAAGTTTACTGCTGCCAGCGCATCAGGTCCCACGCCCCTAGCAACGAACATTCCGTCTACCATAGTATAAATTGTGAAAACCCACATAGCTGCCACAGATGAAAGCACATAATGTAGTAGGGTTTTCTTAACTTCCTTTTTGTTAAAGTCGTTTCCTTGAAGTGTCATTTTCTCTACCTCATTTCTTTAGTTCTAACTTTTTCTTCTGTTTCAGTATAAACCTTGGTATAATACCAATGTAAAGAGGTTTTTTGCAAAATATTTTGCTAACCCCAACCTAAACAGGTAGCCCGGGCAAAATCAAACCCCGCAGCCCCGAATCGCCGGCAAAACCTGAAACCGCAGCCCGGCACGAACCCACCGGCAAGACCTGAACCACAGGCGGACACAAAACCGCCGGGCAAGACCGAAACCGCAGCCGGGCAAGACCGAAACCCCGCAGCCCGGCTCGAACCCACCGGCAAGACCTGAACCCCGCATCCCGGCACGAAAGGAGAAAACTTATGAAAGACTACTATAAAATAGGTGAAATCTCGAATCTGTACGATATCGGCCCGGATTCCCTGAGATATTACGAAGAAATCGGCATCCTCTCCCCTGCCCGTGACGTAAACGGCTACAGGATGTACGGAATCAGCGAAATCAGAACCCTGAACATTCTGCGAGAGCTCCGCTCCCTTGGCTTTTCCATGGAAGAAATCAAAGATCATTTAAACGGCTTTACCTTGTCCACCACAATGGAGCTTTTCGAAAAGGAAATCAGCCACATCAATGCCAAACAAAAGGAACTGGAAGATCTGAAAAAGCAACTGAATTACAGAATCGCATCCATCAAAGAAGGAATCGCTTTTCGCGACAATTCACCGGAAATACGAGTTGTTGAGTCCCCCGAGCGAAAACTCATAACTCTCAACGACAATGTAACTCGAGACGAAGAACTGGATTTCACAATCAAAAAGCTTCAGAAAAAAACAGAAAGCCGTCTGAGTCTCATAGGAAATGGTCACATCGGCGCAACTATCCCACTTCAGACAATCAAAAGCGGTCACTACGGTTGCTTCACCAGAGCCTTTTGCATAGTAGATGATGCTACCGAAGACTGGGACGATGTGCTCCCTGCCGGAGAATATCTGTCGAGAATCGTCAAAGGCTCCTACTCAGACCTTCTGTCTCACTGGAAAGAAATGTTTAAGAAGGCAAACGAAGAAAAGCTCATAGTCTGCGATGACCCAATTGAGCTTTACATTATAGATAACCACGACACCTCACTGGAATCCGAATACCTGACTCTGCTTCAGATGCGAGTAAAGTAGTACTTAACTCATTGTTTCGAAGCAGTTAGGCGCACATAACTTAGTGCTTAAAGTCATTTAGAAGGTTAGCCATACCTAACTCGGCATTTGGATATGGTTCGTTGAGCCTAACTCAGTATTCAAAAGCGGTTAGCCACTCCTAACTCAGCGCATATTACAAAATCTTGAAATTGCGCTGAGATTTTTCGCTTGTGACTAAGCGCGAATTAACAAAATCAAAATCTGCGCTGAGTGAAATGTTGGATTTTCAACAAAAATCCCCGATTTTTGTATCCTTACCATCAGATGAAAGGAGAATTTGGCGAGGAAAATAAGCGTGATTTTGCAAAACTTAAATCTACGCTTATTGAAGAGCCAAATTTTACCGTACAATTTGAAGATGTGGCAATCTGCGCTTAGTCAAGCTCTGAAAAAGACAGCGCAGATTGCAACTATTGGAATATGCGCTGTTTTTGGCCAATCTGCAGTCGATGGTGGTCGACCAAGCTACCCAAGCGTCAACGGCAATCGATCGAGCGAGGCTGGACGTCGATGTTGGTCGACCAAGCGAGTTCGAAAAGCACGGTGCAGTCGATGGTGGTCGACCGAGCAGAGCTCGCAAAGCATGTTCAGTTGGGGCAGTCGGTGAAATGATGCTGAAATGTGTGCCACTGGTTGACAGGTTCAGTCAGCCTCGGTAGTGCCGCCTGCACTGCTTTGTTCAAATTAAATTGCTAAATTTCACATGTTCTTGACACATCTTTGCAAAAAGGTGGTATAACATTCTTAGAAGGAAGTGATTTTATGAAATTTGATATGCATTGCCATACAAGGGAAGGCTCTATTGATTCTACAGTTTCTATAAAAAGATATATTGAGCTTCTGCAGGCCCAGGACTTTGGCGGTATGCTGGTAACAGATCACAACTCATACAAAGGCTATGACTACTGGAAGCAGCATAAGAGCGAAATGCCCCAAAACTTCACGGTTCTGAGAGGTATAGAATATGACACCAAAGATGCGGGGCACTACATCGTAATCATGCCGGATGGTGTAGACCTAAAGGTTCTCAAGATGAGAGGAATGTCTCTGGAGACTCTTATTAAGATAGTTCACAATTTCGGCGGCGTTCTCGGCCCGGCACATCCTTTTGGTGTAAGAAGCGCCAGTGCCATGTTTTTCAAGAAGCTAAAGAGAAATCCTAAGATTTTGAGAGAGCTTGATTTTCTAGAAGGATTCAATACCTGCGAAAAGGAAAAAGCAAACCGTATTGCGCAGACACTTGCAAGACGCTACGGATTGCAATGCTTTGCGGGTTCTGATTCTCACAGAGAAAAGTATGTAGGCACCGCTTATACTGTCTTTGATAGAGATATATCGTGTAATGACGATTTAATTAAAGCAGTAAAAGAACACGGTGTTGCGGCTTATGGTGGAATTGAAAGAAAGTTCCTGAAAAAGCACAAGCTAAGAAATGCTTTTTATACTACATGGAGCTTCAAAGCATATAACAGGAGCCTCGGTTTCCTGTACACTCCCGTCAGAAACCACAAACTGAAAAAACTTTCCACACATCACGGTGCATAGAACGCAAATGAACGATGCAGACATATATCAGAATTCAGGTTTGTGCTAGAATAAAAAGCCACCTGCCCAGCCGCCTGACAGGTAACCTGCAGACGGCAGGCGCGGAGATTTTTTAGCAAAATTTTTAGAAAAGTTTTTGTATTGCTTGATATTTCAACGCATATTTGATAAAATACTTGTTACAAAGCGAACTTTAGGCTGACCTTTGATTTAAGGTCAGCTTTTTTAGCGAAAATATCATATTAACTTAGGAGGACATTATGGAACCAAACTCTCCAAAGCCAAACGGATGGGCTTTACTACCAATTCTCGTTTTTCTCGTGCTTTTCATCGGCACAGGCATAATCAACAATGACTTTTATACAATGCCTGCTGTTGTTGGATTTCTTATCGCTCTTGCTTTCGCATTTTTCCAGACAAGAGAAAAGACATTTGCAGAAAAACTTACAATCGTATCTAAAGGCGTAGGCGACGAAAACATCGTTACAATGTGCCTTATCTTCCTTGCCGCAGGTGCCTTTTCCGGTGCTGTAACTGTTGCAGGCGGTGCTTCAAGTACTGTTAACCTTGGACTTTCACTGCTGCCTCCGCAGATTGCTGTAATCGGACTTTTCATTATCGGCTGCTTCATTTCCATTTCTATGGGAACTTCTATGGGAACCATCGCAACACTGGCTCCTATTGCAGTTCAGATAAGTGACAAGACAGGCTTCAGCATGGCAATCTGTATCGGTGCTGTTGTTTCCGGCGCTATGTTCGGTGACAACCTTTCAATGATTTCCGATACAACAATCGCTGCCGTAAGAACTCAGGGCTGCGAAATGAAGGACAAATTCAAAAGAAACTTTCTTATTGTACTGCCTGCCGCAATTGTAACTGTTATTATACTCTTCATAATGACGCGCGGTGGTGACTTTGTTCTTGACCAGGATCTCTCATATAACTTCTGGCAGGTACTCCCTTATCTGTTCGTACTCATCGCTGCTGTTATTGGAATCAACGTGTTCGTGGTTCTGATCAGCGGAACTGTACTGTCTGTAATCGTGGGACTTGCAACAGGAACTATGGCTGCATCAGATATCTTCACTTCTATCGGAACAGGCGTTACAGGAATGTATGACATCACAGTTATTTCAATTCTGGTTGCCTGCATCAGTGCACTGGTTCGTGAAAATGGCGGATTCGCATTCATCCTAGAAAAGATCCACAGCAGAATCAACTCCTACAAAGGAGCCGAAGTCGGCATCGCCGCTCTTATCGCTCTTGTTGACGCTGCAACAGCAAACAACACTATCGCAATTGTAATCGCAGGCCCTATCGCAAAGGAAATCAGTGAAAACTACGACATTGAACCTGCAAGAAGTGCTTCGCTTCTGGATATGTTCGCTTCTGTTTTCCAGGGAATCATCCCTTACGGAGCTCAGCTGCTTTCAGCTGCAACACTAACAGGCCTTACATCATTTGATATTATTCCATACCTGTTCTACCCTTACCTGATGGCAGTTTGCGGAATCGTAAGCATCATCGTATCAAAGGGAAGCAAATCAGCAAAGGCAAAATAACCAATGTAATTCAAACCTCTCAGAGAAATCCGGGAGGTTTTTTATTTGATAAAGCAGCCTCTCGCCCGCCCGTCAACCAAGAATACTCTGCTTCGTCTAACTCAGTGCTCAAAGTGGTACTTGGAGTGACGCTTAGGGCGGCGCTCAGAGGGGTACTTGGGTGACGCTTGGGGCGGCGCTAAGAGGGGTTAGCCGCGTTAACTCAGTGCTTAGAGGCGATTAGTTGTGACTAACTCAGCGCATATTAAAAAAACGCCAATTTACGCTTACATTTTTCGCTCGTGACTAAGCGCGAATTGATAAAATCAAAATCTGCGCTGAGAGAAA
>CALHKP010000015.1 GCA_938034165.1 uncultured Clostridia bacterium
TGTATGCTTCTCTTGCTTCCTTAATTGCTGCTTCACTGTCAAGTGTTACTTCTCCGATTGCATCGATCTTCGCATCAACTGCTGCTGCAGCTTCGATGTTTTCTTTTTCTGCCTTGATAGCTACAGCAAGCTTTTTAACCTTAGCATTGACTACTCCTTGAGTAATCTCATTATTTGTTCCAGCATCGAGTAATTCAAGATATGCATCCTTAACATTTTCTGATTCCATAAGCTCATTAAAATTATCCTGAGCTCTGAAATCAGCAATATACTTGATTAGAGAGTCCTTATTTACCGCATATGGAACAATAGGTTCTCCCCATCCTGTATCCCAGCAGTCTGAACCGAATCCGCAAACAGTAAATGCCCATCTGAATACCATTCCGTCTTTGCATTTAATGCCTGACGCACCCACAGGTGCATGGATGTTATCATATTTGAATACCCAACCTGAATAACTTGTGTAGTCAAACTCACCTAAAGATTCACTTGATCTTGGATTTTTAACTTTAACATTATTATCGTTGATGTAATCCTGAAGATACTTAGGGAATGTAGCCATCAAATTTCCTCCGGCATTAGAAATAGCTCTCATGTAGAAACTATCTTCAATGCTTCCGGAATAGTCGAGTTTCAGATTGTTCCTTTCAAGCCCTCTCTTCAGAACCTGAGCTGCATTTTCACCATAGTAAAAAGGAACTTTTTCAGGAACAACAAGGTATCCCTGTCCGATAGTTGCTTTATCTACTGAAAGATAAACATATCCTGCAGGTTTATCCTTGAGATCCTTGTACTCAGCTTCAGCTGCTTTCAGAATGTCAAGCTTCTTTACTCTCTTCTGCTGCTTTTCGTTAAGTGCATTGTATGCTGCTCTTGCTGCGTCAATGTCTGCCTTTGATTCAAGTGTTACCTTACCAATTGCATCAATCTTTGCATCAACATCTGCAGCTTTGTCTGTAACCTTAACTTTGCAGTTTGCAATCAGGTTAACATTGCTGTTTGAGATTGCAGCAATGTTTGTTTCTCCTGCTTTCTTTGGGGTAACAGTTCCGTCTTCTGATACTGTTGCAACTTCTTCAGTTAACGATGACCATGTAGCTGATTTGTCCGTAGCATCATCAGGTGTTACTGTTGCAGTCAGTTTAACAGGATCGTCAGTAACATCAAGTTCAAGATTGTCTCTGTCAAGTTTGATTCCTGTTGCATTGACTTTCTTCAGAAGTGTGATAGTGTAATCTGTGCTTTCGTCACCTGATTCTGAAGTTACGGTAATCTTCAGCTTTGCAGTCTTGTCAATATCATTTAGATATATACCATAGTATCCCCTACTGCTGTAATTATCTTCAATACTTCTTATGTTGCTGATACCTGTAGCTGATACCTTTGCACCCTTTGCATCTGCTTTTGGCCATACTCTCCAGAAGTTGAAGGCTGGTGTCTTATCTGTAACATCAATTGTATAATCAGTTACAGCTTTTGAGAATTCAGGTGTCATTGGAAGACCTGCTACTGATGAATTGTTTGTATCATTAACTTTTAATGATGCAAGAGCTGTGTTTACACTCATTCTGCTTACATTCAATTTATAAGTCTTTTTGTATTTGCCTAATTTGGCAACAACCTCAACTACTGTAGTCTCTTCATCACCAAGATCAATTTTCATGCCCTTAGTGTAATCTTTTCCGTTAACAGTCGTCTTCATTGCTTCAGGAGCTTCAAGTTCGATATTTACGGATTTTGCATTCTTTGAAACCTTAACATCATACTTTGTCATGGTCTGATCAAATGTCTTGTCCCATGATGCTACTTTACCTGTATCATCAGTAACCTTTACGCCTGTAACAAATGCTTCGTTTGTTTCAACTGCCATCAGATTGCATGAGTCGTTCTTGTAGTAGAGAGTTCCCTCTCTGTCTGCACAAAGTGTGCTTATACAGTACTGCTGCATTGATTTTTCAGGTACAAACAGTTCCTTTGATTCTTTGCTTGCACTTTTCTGATCCTGCGTATCATATGTGTAATAGATTCCGCCCGGCATTGCGTTGTATGTAAAGTAAATATATACTCTGCCATCAGCTTTTCCATCACCATCAAAGTCTCTGCCTGTATAAGCTGTACTTGCAAGAGCTGAAGCCTGAGGATATCCCTTGATAGGAATTCTATAAAGCTCTGAAGTGTTGCTCAACTTTTCTGTGCTGTTATCAACTACAGCAAATCCGTGACCTCCGTCAGGATTAAACTGTCCGCCCTGTCCGCATACTCCGATATAAATCTTGTTTTTGTATACTACAGGTGATGCTGTAGTCATGCCACCAAGATCTATATAGCTGTCTTCACCGAGTTTACCTTTTGCATCAACAGAAATCTTGTGAAGCTGTCCGCCCTTAGTACTGAAGTAGAGATATCCATTATCATATACAGTTGTAGTTCTTATGTCACCTTTGATTCCTGAGACTTTGTCTATAATCTTACCTGTAGTAGGATCCAAAGTATAGAAAACTGCATTTGCTGAATAATCTCCTTCTCTTGTTCCGTCATCTGAACCGACTGCAATATAGTTTTCGTTAGTATATGCGCCTGCCCAGTAGAAACCTCTCTTTGCAACATTCTTTTCCTGACTGAGTGTATCATTAAGATCCTTGTCATATGTCAGATTTTCGTTGCCTGCTGTGTCCTTGTCTGATCCTGAAGGCTGGAACTTCCATGTAAGTTTTTTTACATATCCGCCTTTTCCGCCTTCGTTCTTGTCAAGAACGTTGTCATTTTTTCCGGTTGTGGCACATACGAAGAAACCGTCTCTGTTTTCACCGCTCCATGTTCCTATATATACGTAGCCTTTGCCGTCTTTTGCCTTGACATAACTGATTGGTGATACAGTCTGACCTCCGACTTTTTCTGTGTACCATACACACTTCATAGTCTTGATGTCAACAGCCTGTATAGCACCGTTACCTACCTGAACGAAGATAAGACCGTCAGCATATACAAGTGGATTCATGGCATATCCTACGTTGCCAACCATTTCGTCACTTTCGCGACTTTTTTCTCCTGATTCCTTATCAAGTTCCAGGATCTTATTTCCGACACCTATGTAAAGTTTGCCATTAAGTATCAGTGGTGGCGTTGGAGCAGCAGCCCAACCTGTACCGTACTTAACACCCCACTTAAGTGATGCAGTCTTGCTGTCAATCGGTGTAGGTCTGTCAGTTACTCCGTTGTTTTCCTGATTATTTTTCAGATTGTACCATTCCTGGTCTACACCGTTAGTGTCCTGCGGTATAGTTCCTGCATATGCAGAAAACGGCATCATGGAAATAATCATTGCAAGAATTATTGCTAAGGAAAGTGTTTTCCTGCTGAATAATTTCTCTTTTCTCATATTGACCTCCTTCTTTAAAAATATTTATCTATAACGACTGGCCAAAATTACAGGCAACATTCCGGCCATGTTCCGTTATATTCATCACCCATATGGAGAGTAAAAGATAATCTGATCTCATCTCCGTTTAAAACTGATTGCGTAGACATTCCGTCTCCGTATATTCCGTTGTATGCAACAACCCATCCCGACCACTGGTAAAGATCCTTTTCTCCGAGAGAGTTCACATCATTGGGAAGACCCATAAAGGATGCATTCATATCATCAAGTCGTTTTTTCACTCTTGGTTCTATCCTATCAACTGACCAGTCTGCCAGAATATTCGCAGACCTTATTCTGCTAAGATAAAATCCGTGATTTATACTTCCTGTAAATGATGCAGTTATAGGAGTTCCGTCAAAAGCTCTCAAAAGAACACTGGATACATTTTCTCCTTCGTATACTTCTATTTTTCTGGAGAAAATAGTTCCTATACCAATGGAAGGTGCATCTACTATAATATATGCAAATCCTTCCTTTGGTCTTTCGCCAGAAAGGTTTACATTTACAACATATTTCACGCCGCTTGTGTAACCTTCTGCATCAGTTGCCTTTATTACGATAACATTTGAACCGTCAACAAGAGTTCCGTCATCCTTATATGTAACCCATCCTCTTGCATCCGTTCCTGAACTTGTAACTCTAGTTCCGTTGATAGTCACATACATATCAAAGGAACTTATTATCTGTTGCTTGTAGCTGGTTGCACGAGCATCAAAGCTCAGATAATTTCCACTTACATTCTGACCGTTTGTCAGAGTACATTCTATCTTCGGTTTCTTGGATTCATCCTCGTCACCGCCGACATTGCCGCCGGGCCCGCCCGAGCCACCTCCGGGACCATCTGAACCTTCTCCCGGTTTTCCGTTTTCCGTCTTGGAATTCTCAGCGCTTGCAACCCCAGTCTGTTCTCCGATTTTTTCCTGATTTTCTTTTCGGATTTCAGCTCTCTGCTGTTCCTGTTCGATATATTCCTCTTCCTGCTTGTAATCCATTGCATATTTGCTTCCGGTTACAAGAATCTGAGAACGGTTTTCGTTAACCTCTTTTATCGGATTTTTCCCGTAGTATCCTGACTTGGAATTCAGAAAAGCCATAGACAAAACAACAGTCAGAATGATACAACTCAGTGTTATCAGAAGTATTTTATTTTTTTTCACTTTAACCAATATGTTATTAAAGTTCACTTTCATAAAGTTTTTTACCATCCTTCATGCATTTGAGCGCATCCATTGCGATAAGTGCCTTTTCGGTAGCCATAAGATCGCTCTTTTTGTCTTTCAGCTTATGATTGAAAGCTCCGTCATCAGCTCTGTAGCGCATCAAAGAATTTGCAAGAGTATCTTTCTTCGTAAAATCTTTGTCCTCAAATGGATTAATTCCAACACTTGTCAGTGCAACAATTGCCTCTGAATCAGATTCGCAGTTTCCGAAACCGCCATCTTCATTTTGCATATCTGAAAGAATTTCGACATAATCCTTTATGGCTTTTTTCACATCATCTCTGTCTTCATAGAAAGACAGTCCAAGGATTGCCATTGAAACATAATCTGATATGTATCCATCCTTTGAAGAAATCATATCATCCTTATTAGCAATAATATATTTGATATATCTGTCTTCGTTTGCCAGTCTGACTCCCGAAACATTGGATGCCACAAGAGCATACGCAGCTGCATTCACACCCTGTTCTGTCACCTCATCGTAATTGTCCAGTGGTGTTACCATGTTGTATCCTTCAACGTTTTTCGGATCTTTTCCTGCAGAACAAAGTCCGATTACAGTTCTCGCATAAGCACTTACATACTCCTCGTCAATCACACCGTCTGATGATTTTACCTTTGCTCTGACATTGTCTGAATAAATTTCAAAATACATCATATCCGCAGCGCTTGTTCCGGAACGTGCAAGCCCTGTAACGCACCAGTCACCGCCTATAGATGCAGCCTGTGGATTTCTGACTTCGTGTACCAGATACTGTGATGTTTCCTGAATCTGATCATCAAGAATCTCTTCTGCGTTCTTTCCTCCGCAGCCTGATAAGACCATGCTTACCATTACCAGAAGAGCTACCAGCAGTTTTATTCTTTTTGAATAATTTCTTTCTGTCATTTTTTCTTCTCTCCTTTTTTACTTCTTTTACGTACAGGAGCATTTCTTTTCTGTCCCGCTCATCCAGAGTTTCTCTGCTGTACGCAGCTCTGTTACCCTTGTCTCTGACTTCGCCTGAGATAGGATAGCTGTGCTTTTCGAGATATGCAAACATAGCACTTACCGCCATGTTTGGCTTTGCCTTTACAAATAGTTTATGTCTTTCGTATGCATCCTTTGCATATCCGAATATTCTCTTGATAAGAGCTGACAAAACGGATGCCAGTATCAGTATCAGAACCAGCAGTGCCATCAGAATCATTACATCGATTTTCTTGTGTTCTTTGCCGTCTCCGCCTGTTTCGTAAGTATCAAAACTGCTTCCGCCCTGTTCCTCAAATGAAGACTTAAGGGAGTCGTTTGAAATTCCGATATTCATATCAGCTTCTTTCATAACCCCTTCGTATGCAGGTGAAACTTCTATAGGAACGAATCCAATGCCGTCCACATAAATTTCTGTCCATGCATGAGCCCTGCTCTCAGGCAGCGAATAAGCAGTATCTGCTTTCATTTTCTCAGCATCCTGCGGTGTTATGAGATATCCTTCCACATATCTTGCAGGAATTCCGTAATATCTGAACATCAGTGTTGCAGCTGTAGCAAACTGAACATCATATCCCTTTTTCTCCTCAAAGAAAGTTTTCAGCATATCGGAGTCTTCTGCATCTCCGAGAACTTCTGTATAGATGAACTTTGAGCTCAGATAATCCTTTACGCTTTTTATGGCTTTCTTGTACTCCATATGAGAGGTAAGGTTCTCTGAATCTGCACCGAGATTATCTCTCAAAATCCTTCTCTCATCCGGAGATACAAATGTATAATTCTTATATATCATCGGGTTATAATAGCTCTCCGACAACATATATTTGTCAATATCTTCCCCTTTAGCTTCCGTAAACAGCTTTGCTGCTGTTGTAGTCCAGTTTTCTACAGGATTTTCTCCTGCTTCGTATGTGTACTTCTTTAGCTTGCTGTATTTGTGCGAAGTGACAAAGCTGCCTCCCCACGACTTACCCTTTTCCACATCAGATTTGATTTCGTATGGAATATATGCAATTCGCTTATCTGCACCCTTTACGGATATTTCAACTTTTCCTGTTTCTTCTTTTGCTGAATCAGTCAGTTCCCGGGTCTGTCCCAGCTGTCCCAGAGCATTGAATCCGGAATCTGAAAGCCAATGCATCGTATCCAGATCCGAATAATGATTTGAAGGAGTCAAGCTCTCCCAACTCTTGGATGTATATTTCTCTCCTATGAAACCTCGCAAATAAGTGGAATGAGGTTCCTGCATGGTTACTTCCAGTGCCGTAGAATCCCCTTTCGCTCTTTCTCTTTGCGTTAGGTCTCCGCTTTTCAGAAGATTTTCACCGTAATATATATCTGCTATCTTTTCCTGAACAGCCTCTCGTTCCGCAGTCACGTATTTGTTTCCGTTTGCAAAACCCGAAACCTGCGGTATCTTGAGTATGCCCAGAGATATAATTGTAACAGCAAGAACAAAGACAAAACTTTTGATTACAGATGACAAATCTCCTCCCATGTAAACAATTGCTGTAATAATTGACAGAGTCATCATGGCAAAAGACATTATAGATATGTCAAGATTAAACAATACTGCAGGCAAAATTGCAGGAATCAAAACGACGAGAATCGCGAGCTTTTTCTTGCTCTTCAGTATTCCGTAACAGTATACCGCCGTCAGAACCGCAATAACTGTCAAAAAAGTTCCTGTAGTATCTGCATCACCTTTCAATTTGTTTATCAGTATGTAGTCCGAATTTCCGAGTGCCGAGGCAACTCTGTTATTGAAGCAAATCAGCCCTTCTCCGATAGTTCCCGAGAAGGCATCTTTGATTCCGTATGACAAACCGAACATATCATTTATGCACAGAATGAAACTGCATGCCAGTAGTATAGAAACAGCAAGGCTCAGAATCACATCTTTTTTCTTATTTGTAATTGTCCGGTCTGTAAATGTAAACTTCCCCATATTCTCTTAGCCTTTCAACTTCTTTTTCTGCCTCACCGCTGTGTGTCACATATATGTATGCCGCATATGGCTTATCAAAGTCGGCATTTAACAATCTCTCTGCTGCGCATATCTTATCTTCTCCAAAAGGAGATTTAACCACAAGTGCCGCAGTATTGTACAAGTCGTCGTTATGCCTTATATTGTGATGTTCATAATTTTCGTCATTCAGGTCATACCATCCCATAGAATGTTGAAGCCCTTGTTTAATCAAAGTATATGAAACAGACATGAACATGTTCACAAGTTCTTCTATCTTATCTCCCCTGTCCGCCTCAGAATCAAATCCATTCAGATTATTGTCAAGTATAATCATAAGACTGTTTTCCACAGGAAGACTCGGTACCTTTATCATCATGGAATCAGTCTTTGCAGAAAGCTTCCAGTGAATAGCTTTTATGCTGTCACCGGGCATATATTCTCTGACATCAAAGACTTCGCTAAGATCCGCACCTTTCTTGGTTTTGGAATACTTGTAACTTTCCATGTCGTAGGAAAGGAACATTTCTCTCGAAATCTGAAGCTCAGACATCTGAGGGAAAATCAAATATTCCGCAGAAGCTGTATTTAGGCAATCCTTTCTGAACAACCCTATAGAATCCCTAAGCTCTGCAGATTCAACCGAAATTCTGACGCAGCCTATATGATTTTCTGTTATATCAAGATTTGTTATCTTCTTTTCGATGGGCCACATGGAAGTGACAAGTTCCTGCACCTCTTCGGTTCCGAGAAGTATGTTCTCAGTTTTGATTCTGACTCTGCAGCAAAGCACCGGAAGAAGGCTTCTGTTTTCCATAACTGTCTTGAGGTTTACCGGTTCCCCCTTCATGCCCTGACTTACCCCCTCAAGGGAAAAGGTCAAGTTTCTGCCCGAAGCTTTTACAATCAAAAGTGCAATCAGCGTATAAACTGCTGCGAAAATCATGAAATAAAAAGCAAAATCCGAGTCAGTCAGAAAGTACAGCAAAACGCTTATTAAAAAGAGTGTAAAAAATGTTATTCTTGTTTTTTTCAAGATAATTCTCCTTGCGATTAAGATTACAGCTTAGGTGCTGTCACATTCTTCAGGATTTCTTCAAGAAGCTTCTTTGCATTTAGGTTTGCAATATTTGCTTTTGGATGCAGAACAAGACGATGAGCGCATACAGCAGCAAAGTGTTTTTCGATGTCTTCAGGAATTACATAATCTCTTCCTGCAATAAAAGCCGCTGCCTTTGCCATATTGCACATGGCAATTGCGCCTCGAGGGCTAACCCCCAGCTTAATATATTCGTTTTCTCTTGTAGCTTCACACAAAAGAGTGATATATCTGTAAATCTTGTCATCCACATACAGCTCATCAATTGCTTTCTGCATGTTTGTGATGTCTTCGCCGCTTACAATCTGAACCACACTGTCAAGAGGGTCAGACTTTGCTCTGTCCTTCAAAATAGAAATCTGCGCTTCTGTATCAGGATATCCCATTGAAATGTTGACCATAAATCTGTCCAGCTGTGCTTCCGGAAGAGGCTGAGTTCCTGCAGTTCCCAGAGGGTTCTGAGTAGCCATAACAACAAAAGGTGTAGGAACCTCGTGTGTTTCTCCGTCAACAGTAACCTTTGCCTCCTGCATAACTTCAAGAAGGGCTGACTGAGTTTTGCTGGATGTTCTGTTAATTTCGTCTGCCAAGAAGAAATTACACATTACTGCGCCGTCTCTGTACTCAAAAGAATCTTTTTTCTTGTCATATACGGTAAAACCAGTTATGTCTGACGGAACAACGTCCGGTGTGAACTGAACTCTGTTAAAATCGAGCCCCATTGCCTTACTGAAAGCAAGTGCCATGGTAGTCTTTCCAACCCCCGGTATATCCTCGAGCAAAATATGTCCGCCTGCCAAAATAGCAGTCAGTACTGTCTCTATAACATCGTCTTTACCGATTATTACCTTACCAACTTCTGTTTTAATTGCCTCTGCGCTGCCTTTCATAAATATAACCTCCGGCTAAAAATCAAAAAATAAAAAACGAACCGTAAAACAGTCCGTTTATAAAGCTAACTACAAATTCACATCAGGATGACACGTCCCCTATGAACAATTCTGAAGCAAGTCTCCTGACTTATGAGGAATCCATCAATCATTTCCTCACCTACAGTGGCGGCACCGTGCCGGACTTCGACCGGCTTCCTTTATTAAGTACATTAACACTTCAAATTCATATTATTTTCTTTTTTTAATCAAAAAATCTCTCCTAAAATCATACCCTATTGTCACCGAATTGTCAACCCCCGAGCTCGTGTCAAAAGATTTTCTATGTATCAAATGTGATATTGTCTTAGTATAACGAAACTGATTATGTCCCAATG
>CALHKP010000016.1 GCA_938034165.1 uncultured Clostridia bacterium
GGTGCTAATGTTTAAAAATTTTCGGGACATTTTCAGAATCCCTTGACATATTTTTTTGCTATTCTTCCATAACTTCTTTTATTTTTGTCACAGCTGCGTCCATACTGTCCTGATCCTGCATTACAACTGAGGCATAATTTCCGCCGAGTGCATAACAAGGCATGAAGTCGGGAGATACATCTCCGGTAATGCTCTGAGTCCTTATCTTCCATCCGGTCATATCGTTCATCTGCATTTTAACGAGCGACTTTATTTCTCTAGAAGTGAAATTTGTTTCCACGTAATCCTCAATAGCGTTGAGTATGGAAGTGTACTTTGTCAGAATCGTCGTGCTTCCTGTAGCTTTTTTCAGAATGGCCTTCATCACAGCCTGCTGGTTTCTGTTTCTCTGCAGGTCTCCGTCAGCAAAAGAATATCTTTCTCTTGCAAAGGCAAGTGCCTGCGCCCCGTCAAGCTCGTTGTCTCCGACATAATAATCATAGTAAACTCCCTGCCCGTGAGTAGTAAACTCAAAGTCAGAATGAACAGTTATTCCCCCCATAGCATCAACAAGAGCCTCAACCGTCGCATAATTCACCTTCACGTAATAGTTCATGTCTATTCCAAGCATATTCGACACAGTATTCACAGTCTTATTTGCCCCGTAAAGCCCAGTATGCGTAAGTTTGTCGAACTCGCCGTCTGTTCCGTCGACTTCCACATAATAATCTCTCGGAATCGATGTCAAAAGCACTGTTTTGGTTCTTGGATTTACTGTTGCAATCATATTCACATCAGATCTGGACTGAGTAGAAATATCTCCGTCGGTATCCAGCCCTGTGATATAAACGTTGAATGGTTTCTTAGTTACATTTACTCGTTTCGCTATGTCCTCAGGTTTGGTTATAATCCTTATTTTGTACAGGATTTTTGTATAATCATCAAAGCCGTCATAATGGTCTGTAACAGTCACATAATTTGCCGAATTCAGGAAAATTGCATCACATTCTCCTGTCAGAAGGTCATCGGCTGTAGTATCAAGGTCATCTGCTTCAACCACATTGACATCCACCTTCTTCTCAAGCTTTTTCACAGCCTTCGAATACCCTTCTCCGCTCTTAAAAGCAAAAACATCCTGTCCCTCTATATCACCGATTTTTTCAAATTCGCCGTCATCTCTGACCACAACGTAGTATTCCTCAACAGCAGAAGCTATACTTGTTATCTTGGAAAAAAAATCCAAAGTTCCCGCAAGGTAAGCAATTCCGGTTCCGTAAACAAATGTCATCACCAGCGACAACACGAAACATAGAACCTTCCTTCCCTTTTTGAATCTCCAGGAAAAAAGTGCCGGAAAAAGCAAAAGTGTTATAAATCCGATTATCGCCCCGGCCCCAATCATTATTTTCACAGCCAGAAGCCCCGAAGTAAACAACAATCCGCAAAAGACTACTGTAATCAACAGATACAACAGTGACCATCTGTGAGTAAACTTGTTAAATCTACGGCTTTTAAGCTCTTGAATCATCCTTTTTCTTTCTGATTTCATCCTAGTATTAATCCCCAATCCTTGTTAAATTTGCCCTCTCATTTTACCACCAAAGCCAACAGTTGTCGATACAAAAAGACCGAAGCCTATGCTTCGGTCTTTTGAATCGATTTATCACTATTTGCAATTATTCGATGATTTCTGTTACTACGCCTGAACCTACTGTTCTTCCGCCTTCTCTGATAGCGAATC
>CALHKP010000017.1 GCA_938034165.1 uncultured Clostridia bacterium
ATGATGCATTATAGATGCGCTATACAGGAAGTTGAAACCAAGCTGAACGTCTTAAATAACGAGTACAGCCTTGTTTATAACAGGAACCCTATTGAATCAATTAAAACCAGAATAAAAAAGCCCCTGAGTATTATAAACAAGCTGAAGAAAAAAGGTTTTCCTCTGACTATCGAGAGCATTGAGCAAAATCTGTCAGATATTGCCGGTGTCAGGGTTGTGTGTTCCTTCCAAGATGACATTTATAAACTTGCAGAAATTCTTGCTAAACAGGATGATATTACTGTCCTAGAGGTGAAAGACTACATACAGAATCCAAAGCCAAATGGCTACAGAAGCTTACATCTCATAATCGAGATTCCTATTTTTCTGTCCCACAAGAAAAAGCCCATGCGTGTTGAGATTCAGTTCCGCACCATAGCTATGGATTTCTGGGCCAGTTTGGAACATACTTTGAAGTACAAAAAGCAGGTTGACAATCCCGAAGACATCGCTGAGATGCTCAGCTCCTGCGCTGAGACCATAAATGATGTTGATGTTAAAATGCTAGAAATACGAAACATGATAAATAAATTGGAGATTTGATATTTAATGCCCAAAAAAAGCAAAAGCAGAACAATTGATAAAGAAGATGTGCTCCTTCTGTTAGGCAAAGGTAAAAAGGGTATATGGAGAATATTCTTTAGTAGAACGACTTTTATTTTCCTGATGTTTGCCATTCAGGCCGTAATTGTCTTTCTTGCACTTTACAAATTCAGCGAATATTTGTTGTCCTTCTTTGTTGTATCCCTTTTGATATCCTCTTTCATGATAGTAAAAATAGTAAACAGCCCCTCAAATCCGGCTGTAAAGATAACCTGGATATCAATTTTCGCCCTGTTCCCGGCGTTGGCGATACTTTTCTATGTGTATATTGAAAATGATGTGGGTTTCAGGCTGGTAAAAAGCAATCTGTCAGACATCCTGATGAAGACAAGAAAATACATGCCAAACACTCATCATCTACACGAAGAGGTATACTTCAAATCACGACATCTATATAATCTCAGCAGTTATATGGAAAAGTATGGCTATGCCCCAATTTATGAAAACGCCGGAATGGAGTACTTCCCTTCAGGCGAAAAGTTCTTTGAACGTCTTATCGAAGAGCTGCAGAAGGCTGAAAAATTCATATTCATCGAGACCTTCATAATATCCGAGGGATATATGTGGGGCCGGATACTTAAAATATTAAAGGAGAAAGCAGAGGCTGGTGTGGAAGTTTCAGTTCTCTACGACGGCACCTGCGCCTTTACAAATCTCCCTTATGGATATCCCCACCAGCTTAGCCGGCTGAAAATTAAGTGTAAAATGTTCTCCCCGATTCTTCCTTTTGTCTCCTCTCACTATAACAACAGGGACCACAGGAAAATAGTCATAGTTGACGGCCACACCGCTTTTACCGGCGGAGTCAATCTGGCTGATGAATATATAAACATGAAAACAGTCCATGGCCACTGGAAAGACGCGGGCTTAATGTTCAGAGGCAGCGCAGTAAAATCGTTTACGCTTTTATTTTTGCAGATGTGGAATATCGGCGAGAAAAATCTTGATTACGATAAGTTTATGAACACAATTCTACCGCCTCAAAAAAAGGAGCGGGGTTATATCATACCTTATGGGGACAGCCCTCTTGACAGTGAACTTGTAGGTGAAGCGGTATATCTTGACATAATAAATAACGCTGAGGACTACGTCTACATTATGACGCCTTATCTCATCCTTGACCACGAGATAATAACCGCTCTTGGACTTGCATCAAAACGAGGTGTGGATGTTCGTATAATTATGCCTCACAAGCCTGACAAAAAAACGATTTTCATGCTTTCAAGAAGCTATTACAGGGAACTTATGAACGCGGGCGTGAAAATATATGAGTATTTGCCGGGATTTGTCCATTCAAAAGTCTTTGTCAGTGATGATATGCGAGCTGTTGTAGGTACAATCAACCTGGATTACAGAAGCTTTTATCACCATTTTGAATGTGGCTGCTATTTTTATGACAGTAGTGTCATACAGGATATTGAGGCCGATTTCCAGAGAACATTGGAGGATTGTCAGGAAGTAACGATGGAATATTATAAGAAGCTGCCACTGTATCAGAAGCTGATCGGTACACTGTTCAAGCTGATTGCACCGCTGATGTAAAGCTGTCAGGCAGCCCGGTGGACAGCAGAGATAAGCAGCTGTCTGCAAGGCAGAAGCTGAATATGGAAATGAAAAGAGGATCGCCGCGGCGATCCTCTTTTCTAACCTGAAAAACATTAATATTAACCCATTGTTACAACAACATCATAGGTTTCCTTACCCTTTACATAAGGGATAACGCAGCCTTCAACGGGCTTTCCGTCAACGGTGATGCTCTTGATGCCCTTTTCTACATTGTCAGGGTTTACGACCTTGATGTTGTAGCTTCCTTCACGGAACTGTCTTGTCAGCTCGAAAGCACCAAAGCCCTTGGGAACACAGGGATTGATGCTCAGCCCAGTGTGAGTAGGATATACACCGAGGATGTACTGGGATACATTGACGAAGGTCCATGCAGCAGTACCGGTCAGCCAGCTGTTTTTAGCCTCACCAAAGAATTTGGCATCAGCACCGGCAACCATCTGGGAATATACA
>CALHKP010000018.1 GCA_938034165.1 uncultured Clostridia bacterium
GGGGCTCGAACCCACAGCCTACCGGTTAACAGCCGGTTGCTCCACCATTGAGCTATCTCGGAATACCTGTCGGAGTTTCGTTCGTGTTTGTTACTCACTCGCGACTACAATAATTATTATATATTAGCATAGAGTTTTTGTCAACACTTTTTTCAAATTTATTTTAAAAGTTTTTTGTTTCCCGCAAGGCATTGAAATTCCAATGCCTTGCGAGGTTTTAAAATCTCATTTCAAAATACTTTTTCGAAAAAACTTATCGGTTTATGACAAAAGATTACCCATTTCATTTCTGATTTGCTGGTTGCTTCTCTCTATCAGTTCTATTTTTTCTGAATATTTCTTCGCTTTTTCCACATCATTGTTCGCACTATAGATCTCAACAAGCTCCTCCATTGCATCAGTGTTGCTAGGTGAAAGCTGTAGAGTTTTCAGCAATGCTTCCTGAGCCTTGTCTAGTTCTCCCATATTCTTATATGCAACGCCTAGATAGTACCACAGAGGCCACCAGGTGTTAAATCTGTCATCATCTCTGTAATTTTCTAGGATTGCGATACCCTCGTCGAAACGGCTTGAGAGGATAGCATTGTATCCCTGCTCAATCTTTACAGGTTCTTCTAACTTTCTCAGCCACTGGTTAACATCCTCTATAAGCTCAGCATTGCTTGAGAGCTTAAGGAATTCTTCCCATGTAAGCTTAGCCTTTATATAAAGGCCCAGGTTCAGATAACCATATCCGAGGAAATAGAATCCCATATCGAAGTCAGGTTTCTTGATAGTCAGCTTCTCAAAAGCTTCCAATGATTCAGCCTTATATCTTCCGATATATTCCTCATCTTCTCCATGCTCATAAGAGTCCTTGCATGCGCGGCCGTAGCAATAAAGCGCATCCACGGATTCAGGGTCAATCAAAAGCGCCGCCCTAAAGCAGACGCACGCATAATTATAATCCTCTTTTGCCGCCGCGTCAATACCTTCATTGATAAGTGGCTTAACAAAATCCTTTGTAAAAGTTCTTACAATATACTCAATATAATTTTCTCTGTACTTAAAATTGATATCACAGCCGATTATAACAGCCATATTTTCTGCAATCTTAAGGTTTGTAAGGCCTGTCAGTTCAGTTGTTTTTACCGGAACCGGCACACCTGTAAGAATATCGGCAACTCCTGCTTTTTCAAGATATGCCGGTGACAGTTCATCAAACAAATAATTATTTACGCGAGAAATCAGGTATTCCCCAATTCTATCCTGCAAAATCTGTTCGCTCATTATATATCCCATCCTTTTCTCATAAATTTTTTCACTGCATCAAAATTCATCGTTTCCCGAAGGTCTTTTTCTATCAGCTCCTTTGCCCAATCATAAAAGTCATCGGAGCACATTTCGAGGTTTGTTTTTTCCGATACGTACTTGAGTAAAATCCTGTACAAATCCTCTTTTTTGTGTGATCTGTGCTGAAATCCCTCTCTGTAGAAGAACTCCGCCAAGTTATCATAAAAATCAAAGGCACTTTTTTCCTTTGATATAAGGAAAGCTGTTGATTCAGCAAACCCTCCTTTATTATGATACAAATCCAGAACATTTTCCACCATTTTCAGTCTCGCAACTTCTAAAGGGCTGATAAATTTGTTGGAAATTATCTCATAAGGAGCTTTGTTTCTGTAGACTATGTTGTATTTTTCCCTTTTTTCGTGCATTTTTGTGCCGCACAGGACTTTTAAAAAGCCCAGCTGCAGGTTGTCTGCCTCAAGAGCGTAAACACTGTTAAAGGATTCTCTGAAGGAATCAAAGTCTTCATAAGGAAGCCCTGCAATCAGGTCAACATGAATATGGGAATTTTTCATGGCAATCAGCCTTCTGACATTTTCGAAGAGTTTCTCCGTCTTAGGACTTCTGTCTATTTCCGAAAGCACCTGCGAATTTGCACTCTGTATGCCTATCTCGAACTGAAACAGCCCTTCTCTTGCGTTTTTTAGAAGTTCCAAATGTTTTTCTTCTATTATCTCTGCGCATATCTCAAAATGGAAATTTGTTGTTCCGTTGTCATTTCTTATAAGATATTCCCAGATGTCATAAGCTCTGTCTTTGTCGCAGTTAAAGGTTCTGTCTATAAACTTAACCTGCTTTACGTTCCTTGCCAAGAAAAAGTCCAGTTGCTTCTTGGTTTCCTCTGTAGGCAAAACTCTCACACTCTTGTCTATTGACGAGAGGCAGTAGCTGCATCTGTAAGGGCAGCCTCTGGAAGACTCGTAGTATATAACCTTGTCCTTTTCTACATCTATATACTCATATGGAAAA
The DNA here is from genome assembly GCA_938034165.1 of uncultured Clostridia bacterium. GTDB lineage: Bacteria > Bacillota > Clostridia > Peptostreptococcales > Anaerovoracaceae > CALHKP01. The sequence continues at coordinate 2,299 of CALHKP010000018.1, forward strand.
GCTATGTTTTCCATTGCAGGCAGCGGATAGTTCAATGTTTCCGAAATCACGCAACCCGATTTGCTGCGATATACCAGAGAACCGATTCCCGAGAGCTTTTCGTCAAGCAAACCGGCTAAAATATCTCCCTGAGACCCATCTGTTGATTTAACAAGCTCACAGTTTTCCGTACATACAATGCCGGCTGCAACTTCCTGAAAGGCTTTTAGAAGCTCTGTAAAGGTTCTCTCCCCTTCACCTTTTATTATTATATCAACCCATTGATGCTTTGCCAGAAAGGCTTTTGCATCATAGCTGACTTCCGGGCCACCCAGAACAATCAAAAGATTTGGCTGGGCCTTTTTTAGGTCTTCGCACAGCCCTTTTATTTGCTCGATATTCCAGATATAGCAGGAAAAACATACAACGTCGTACTTTCCTCTCAGAATTTCTCCGTAAACATAGCTGTATTCGTTGTTTATGGTAAATTCTGTCATAGTAACATTTCGGCAAAGTTCCGGAACTTCTTGCATTGCCTGGGCATACAGATATTTGATTGCAAGGTTTGAATGTATGAATTTTGAATTTAATGTTGTTAGCAATAACTTCATTTTTTCTCCTTGTTTGGCATCCTTTTGGTGCCTGTTACAGCATTCTGAATCGTTCATCCTTCAGAAGACCGGTATTTTCCATAGCTCTTTCCAGCTGTTTAAGCATTCTCTCTTTGTCCTGAGGAAGGTTTCCTCTGAGAGATATGTAGTTCGAAGCGTGGTTGCTTCTGAACACGCACTCTTTCGTCGGGTTCATGTGTTTCAGCATCAGATAAGTTTCTGCTACAACCTCTTCTCCTGTCAGGACTTCAAATTTGCCTTCCTGTATATCTCTGTAAAGTGGCGTGCCCGGCTCAATCATAAGTGTAAGAAGGCTTACATACGATGCATTCATTCTACTTATGATTTTGCCTGTTTCTATTGCATGCTCCTGCCAGCCTGCTCTTCCTGCCATTCCGGATATGAAAGTTACAGAAGTTTTGAGGCCGCAGTTTTCGGCGCGATTTACGGCTCCCACAAGTTCCTCTGCTGTAACGCCTTTGTTTATGTCTTTCAGGACTTTTTCGCTTCCTGATTCCGCTCCCAGATAAATGATTCCGATTCCCAGCTCTGCAAGTTCTCTCAGTTCCTCGTCTGTTTTTCTCAGTACGTCTTTTGCCGAACCATATACCCCAACGCGTTCACATTCGGGGAAAAGCTCACTTATCTTTTCCAGAATCACTCTAAGCTTGCTGTTTGATAAGCATAGAGCATCGCCGTCGCAGAGGAAAATTCTGCCGACTTTTCTGTACATCATTCTGGCTGCCTGAAGGTCTTCTATAACTTCTTCCACATTTCTGACGCGAAACTGCTTGTCCTTGAACATGCCGCAGAATGTGCATGTGTTGTGAGAACATCCTATAGTTACCTGAACCAGCAAACTGTAGGCCTCACTGGGCGGTCTGTATATGCTTCCCTCGTATCTCATTTTTCCTCCTATTTAACAAAGGGATGGCAGTTTAGCGGTACCATCCCTCTTGATTTTTTAAAAATTACATTCTTTCAGGTGACTTGATTCCTAGAAGAGCAAGTCCGTTCTTGATTGCATTCTTTGCTGCAAGTACAAGTGCAACTTTTGCAACCTTTTCGTCTTCGTTTTCTACCAGAATGTGTTCATCGTGGTAGAACTTGTTGAAGCCCTGAGCCATGTCAACGATGTGTCTTGTTACAATTGAAGGCTCGTATTTTTCCCCTGCGTCAACTATAACTGCCGGGAATTTGTACAGAAGTTTAACAAGCTCGTATGCGCTTTCGCTGCACAGGTAGCTGTAGTCAATGTTTTCTGCATCCTGCGCTTTTGCAACCACATCATCTCCTGCTTTTCTCAGCACGCTTGCGCATCTTGCATGAGTGTACTGAACGTAAGGTCCTGTTTCGCCGTCAAAGTTGAGAACTTTGTCCCATTTGAATGTGTAGTCTTTGATTCTGTTGTTTGACAGTTCTTGGAACATTACTGCGCCGATTCCGACTTCTTTTGCGATTTCGTCAACATTTTCGGCGTCTGCGTTCTTTTCGAGAATGATTTCCTTAGTCTTTTCTACAGCTTTGTTCAGAACGTCTTCTAAGAATACGACTCTGCCGTGTCTTGTTGACATAGTTCCCTCTTCTAAGCTTACGAGGCCGAAAGGAACGTGAACGCAGTCTTTTGCCCAGTCATATCCGAGAAGTTCAACGATTTTGAACCACTGCTGGAAGTGAAGGTTCTGCTGTGAGGCAACTACATAGATGTTCTTGTAGAAATCGTAAGTTTCTTTTCTGTATACTGCTGCCGCAATGTCTCTTGTGATGTAGAGAGTTGAACCATCTGACTTTGTGATAAGTGCAGTTCCAAGACCGTATTCTTCTAAGTCAACTACGTTTGCACCCTGTGATTCCTGCAGAAGTCCCTTTTCCTTCAGTTCGTTTACGAATCTAGGCATTTTGTCTGAGTAGAAGCTTTCGCCGTTGTATGAATCAAAGCTGATACCCAGCATGTCATATACTCTTGTAAATTCCTTAAGACTTTCGTCTCTGAACCACTGCCAAAGTTCAACTTCTTCAGGTTCCTGTTTTTCCAGGCGAGCAAAGATAGCTCTCGCTTCGTCGTTGAGTTCAGGATGTTCTTCTGCTTCTACGTGGAATTTTGTGTAGTAGCTCAGAAGAGTTTTGATTGGTTCTTTGATTACGTCTTCTTTGTTTCCCCAATGTCTGTAAGCGCAAATCATCTTACCGAACTGAGTTCCGTAGTCACCCAGGTGGTTGATTCTGAATACATCATATCCGAGGCAGTCATAAATCTTGTAAAGTGAGTTACCGATTACAGTACTTCTGATGTGACCGATATGGAAAGGCTTAGCGATATTTGGTGAAGAATATTCCACGATAACCTTCTTTTTCTGTCCCAGGTCGCTTCTGCCGAAGTCTTCGCCCTTAGAAAGAACTTCTGTTACTGTGTCCTTAACCATGGCTTCCTTAGAAATGAACATGTTTACATATGCATTTACCTGTTCAACCTTTTCGAACAAATCAGCTTCGCCTATGCCTTCTGCAATTGTCTTTGCAATAAGAGGTGGGGCCTTTCTGAGAGTCTTTGCCAGTCTGAAACATGGAAAAGCGTAATCTCCCATCTTAGGATCCTGTGGGACCTCTATTATTTCTTCGATTTCAGCTGCGGTAAGACCGCAATCCTGCTGAGCTATAAGTTCAGCAATCTCTTTTTTAAAATTTATCATCTTCTAGCTCCTTTTCAGATATAACTCTAATGTTTTTTTCTTTTAACAATCCGGCAAAGCATCCGTCGCCGGGAATCAGTGTGCGGGAAAAGTTTCCGTCATATATATAACCGCTTCCACAGGATGGACTTTTGGCCTTGAGTATAGCTCCTTCTATTTCCTCCTCGAGTTCTTCGGCTCTTTGCAGAGCATCACTGTAGCAAAGCTTTGCTCCCAGTTCAAATTCTGCAGTCACATCTTTTCCTTCGCAGGAAACAACTCTGCCGCTTCCGTCATTTACAATCTCTGACGGCGGTCTCGGTGTAGGAAGACCTCCTCTGCATTCCGGACAAACCCCGATATAGTTCTTTCCGGCTGCAATCTCAAGCACCTTCTCGTTCCGATTATTTTTCCCATCATATCTGCATGCCTCGCCCAAAAGACATCTGCTGATTATATACATACTTTTCTCACCCTTTTTTCATGGTTACAATAGTGACACCTTCTCCGCCTTCGTTATACTTTCCGGCATGGAAAGATGCAACTGACTTGTGCTTCTTGAGCATAGCTCTTATGCCGTTTTTCAGGATACCTTCGCCTCTTCCGTGAATTATAGTGACTGTTTCCAGACCTGCTATAAACACATCATCAAGATATCTGTCAACCTCAATCAGCGCATCATCAAGATTCTGACCTTGCACATTGATGGAAGCCGAAACATTCGAAAGCTTCGTCTTATACATACTACCATATTTTGCAGGCTTTGGCTTTCTTTTTTTCTCGGTTCCGTCAACAATTAGCATCAGGTCATTGATATTTATGTTTGCTTTCATTATACCGATCTGAACTTGAACCTCACCTTTTGCATCAGGAAGGGACAAAATTTCCCCGTTCTGATCCAGCGTGAGAACTTTGACTCTGTCTCCGATTTTGAGCTCGTCTGCGTCCACAGGATTATTGTTAACCTTCTTTATTACTCTGTGAGCATATTTATCTTCGCCTTCTTTCAGGCGCTTTTTGCTCTTTGCGAGTTTTTTGTTTCGCTCTGCGAGATTGTCAACCTTCGAAAGCTCTCTGAGTTCTTTCTGAACTTCCTTTGCTGTTTCTCTGGCATCTCTGATGATGCTTCTTGCTTCTTCCCTCGCATCTGCTATGATTTTTTCTTTCTTTTCCTTCAGCTCTTCTGTACGGCGTTCCAACTCTTCCTGCTTTTTCTTCATGGAAGCGTTTATCATTATGGCCTCGTCACGCTCGTCTTCAGCCTTCTTCTTGTCGGCTTCTATGGCGCTGATGACGTTTTCGAATTCCATATCTCTTCCTTCGATAAGTTCGGAAGCTCTATCTATTATGGATTCGTCAATTCCAAGCTTCTTGGAAATCTCAAAGGCATTTGATTTACCCGGAATTCCTATAGCCAGTCTGTATGTCGGACTTAGCGTTGTTATGTCAAATTCCATAGAAGCGTTTTCTACACCGGAAGTGGACAACGCATACTTTTTCAGCTCATTGTAGTGGGTCGTTGCCATAGTGCAAGTGCCTCTGGCCTTTAGGTTTTCCAATATTGAAATTGCAAGAGCTGCACCTTCTGTAGGGTCGGTTCCTGCTCCAAGTTCATCAAGAAGAACAAGGGAATTTCCGTCTGCTTTTGACAGTATTTCCACAATATTTTTCATGTGAGAAGAGAAGGTAGAAAGGCTCTGCTCTATACTTTGTTCGTCGCCTATATCAGCAAAGACATTACTGAATATAGGTAGGGTGCTTCGTTCCGACGCCGGGATATGAAGTCCGCTCTGGGCCATAAGTGCAAGGAGTCCGCAGGTCTTGAGGCTGACTGTTTTTCCGCCTGTGTTTGGACCTGTGATTATGAGGGTGCTGTAATCTTCCCCCAGTGTAATATCCAGCGGCACCGCTTTTTTTCTGTCTAGAAGAGGATGTTTTCCTCTTATGATTCTTATGATTCCTTCGTCATTGATTGCAGGTTCGCTGCCCTCCATCTTGAGAGACAGTTTTCCCTTTGCCATGATAAAATCAAGTCTCAGAAGGAGCTCTTGGTTATTTTTTATTTCGTGAAAATGTTCTGCAACTCTTGAAGAAAGCTCTGCCAGTATCCTTGCAATTTCGGCCTGCTCTGCGATTTCCAGTTCTCTCAGCTTGTTGTTCAAATCAACTATAACCTGAGGCTCTATAAACAAAGTTGCCCCCGCCTTGGACTGGTCATGGACAATTCCCGGAAATCTGGCTCTATGCTCCTGTTTAACCGGGATAACATATCTGCCGTCACGTACAGTTACTATGGCATCCTGAAGATATGTTCTGTTATCCGATGAATTGATGATTCTGTTCAGTCTATTTTTGATTGCCTCGTTTTGCATTCCTATGCTTCTTCTGATATCCCTGAGCTCGCCGGAGGCAGTATCGCTCATTTCGTCCTCTGACAGTATGCATCTGTCGATTTCGGATGCCAGTGACGGAACCGGTGCTATGAGTTCAGTCAAAGATCTCAGAAGCGGCAAAGCAGGCAAGTCGGGTGACTTCATGAAACTTGAAACAGAAGCTGCTATGTTCAGGTTGAAAAGTACCTGAAGAAGCTGCTTCATGCTGAGAGTTCCGCCTTTTTTTGCAAAGTGGAGGTTCCCTTCTATGTCATAAATTCCGCCTGTTGGCAGTGCCCCTTTACACACAATAAGGTCAACTGCTTCCGTAGTTGACCTTAGTTCTTCTGAAATTACATGGATATCAGTGTAAGGTCTAAGCTCAGATGCCACTTTCCTCGAAAGTTCCGAACCGGCCTCGTTCTTCAAAAGCTCTATTATTTTTTCGTATTCTAAAACAATAAGTGCTCTTTTGTTCATATTTTGATTTCCTTATCTGTTTTGCAGTTTTAGCTTCTCCAGCTCACTCTTGAGCCGAATATTTTCCATCTGGAGATCAAAGAAACTGTTTTCGTACTCGCTGCATTTTTCGCTGAGTTTACGCATTCTTTCGTTGGCATCCTTTATGTTTGCCTTCATTTCTTCGAGAGAATCCATGGATTTGACGCTTGTTTTCTTTGATTCTTCTAACAGATTCTTGTAATAATCTCTTTCTTTCAGGAGTTTTTCTCTTTCGTCAGCTATCTTAGTGATTCGCTTGAGAGCCTCAAAATACTCCTCTGTGATGTTAACAGAAGAAAGTACAGCAACACTAACAGCAGATTTGTCATCTACATAATTTGCAATATACTTCATCTGTTCATCCACATGATTTGCAATGCTTATGATTTCTTCTTCGGACTTGTCGCCAATTACCGTATATTCATGTCCAAAGATTCTTACCACTGTTTTGTTTGCCATAACTTTCCTCCCGATGTTTTTAGTTATCTCTTATGGCTGCCCCCAGCTTAGCTCTCAGAGCTGCAACGATTGCCTGATGTGCACTCTCTGTTTCTTCGTCTTTCAGAGTTCTGTCGTCGTGTCTGTATGTAAGACTGAATGCAACGCTCTTCTTTCCTTCTTCTACCTGTTCTCCTCTGTATACGTCGAAGAGCTTGATGCTTCTGAGGATTTCTGTGCCTGCTTCTTTCATTATCTTTTCGATTTCCGCAACTGTGCAGTCTTCGTCAACAACCAGAGCAACGTCTCTCGAAGTTGAAGGATATTTTGGCAGCTGGTGGTACTGAATTTCTTTGTTTGAAAGTTCTACAAGAACATCAAAGAACAGTTCGCAGCAGTATGCTCTTGTTCCGATTCCGAAGTTTTCGCTTACGTCAGGATGAACTTCACCCATAATACCAAGCTGAACTTCTTCTCCTGCAGGTGATTTTGCAGTAAGAACCGCACATCTGCCCGGATGATATACGTGATATTCTGATTCTGCAGTGAACTCAACATCTGTGATTCCCAGTCTGTCAAGAAGAGCAACAACCATTCCCTTGAGCGTGAAGAAGTCTTCGTCCTTACCGTAAAGTCCGATAGTCAAATCCAGTGATTCGAAAGGAAGTCCGTTTGGATCGATGTAGTTCTTCGCAAATACAGTTCCGATTTCGAATGCTCTTACGGCTTCGATGTTTCTTGAGTAGTTTCTGCCAAGCACTTCTAACATTCCCGGTGTCAGGATTGTTCTCATGGCAGCTGTGTCTTCTCCCATTGGGTTAATAAGCTCTACAAGTCCTCTTTCCCATGCGTCATCTGCAATTCCCACAGCATCGAGAATCTTGTTGTTTATAAATGAGAATGTCTGGATTTCGTTTGCACCCATTCCGCATAGAAGATCACGTGTATAAGTTCTCAGATCATAGCTCTTTGAGTTTTCTGCCTTTGTGTTTGCATTTGGAAGTGTCATAGGCAGATTGTCGTATCCGTACATTCTTGCAACTTCTTCAACAAAATCAACTTCTTCCAGAAGATCCTGTCTTACTGTAGGCGGAGTAACAACAAGTTCATCTCCTTCGCCTTCAACCTTCATTTCTAGGCTTTCCAGCATCTTAACCATTTCTTCTCTTGAAATATCTGTTCCCAGAACCTTGTTGATTCTGCTTACTCTTGCAGTTACAGTCTTTGCACTTCTAGGTTCCTTATATACGTCTACTGAACCTTCGAGGACTGTTCCGCATCCCAGCATTTCTACCAGTTTACATACTCTGTCTGCGGCAGCTTCACAAAGATTAGGGTCGATTCCCTTTTCGTAACGGCTTGAGGCTTCTGTTCTCAGAGCAAGCTTCTTGGATGTCTGTCTTACTGATGATCCTTCAAAGTTTGCGGATTCGATTACTACAGTTTCTGTGTTTTCTGTGATTTCTGAGTTGAGGCCACCCATAACACCTGCGATTGCAACAGGTTTTACGCCGTCGTTAATCATAAGCATTGTATCTTCGAGAGTTCTTTCTGTTTCGTCTAATGTAACGAACTTTTCTCCGCCCTTTGCCATGTCAACAACGATTTTGTCGCCTTCTAACTTGGTAATATCAAAAGCGTGAAGAGGCTGACCGTATTCCAGCATTACGAAGTTTGTGATATCAACCATGTTGTTGATAGGTCTCATGCCTGCGGCAATAAGTCTCTTCTGGAGCCACCATGGTGACTGCTCGATTTTTACGTCTTTTATTACTCTTGCTGTATATCTAGGGCATACAGGTGAGTTTACCTCTACCTGGATGTAATCTTCTGCTTTTTCGCTGTGCTTGCTTGATTCCAGTTCAGGATATTTCATCTTTTCGCCGAAAGTAGCTGCAGCTTCTCTTGCCATACCAAGCATTGACAGGCAGTCAGGCCTGTTTGGAGTGATTTCGAAGTCAATTGCAAAGTCGTGAAGTCCCAAAACTTCGTCGATGTTTTCTCCGAGATGTTCATCCCAGTTTCCCGGAAGAAGCCAGATTCCGTCCTTGGAGTTCATTGGTGCAACCTTGTCTCCGATACCCAGTTCCTGAGGTCCGCAAAGCATTCCGTTAGAAGTTACGCCTCTGAGTTCTCCGTTTTTGATTGTTACTCCGCCTTCTACCTTTGGCTGTCCATGTAGCGGACCCGGTACAACGCTTCCGTCAACTGCAACAGGAACATATGCTCCCTCATATACATTTGATGCGCCTGTAACTATCTGAACAAGCTCTTCTCCGCCCAGGTTCAGCTGACATACAACCAGCTTATCAGCGTTAGGGTGCTTTTCTATTTTTTCAATTTTTCCGATTTTGACATCTTTGATTCCGCAGCCGATTTCTTCGCAGGTTTCTAGGTTTGAGCCTGACATAATCATTCTGTCGCAGAATTCCTTTGCTGTCACATTTATGTCTACATAATCTTTTAACCAGTTTAGTGATACTAACATCTAAAATCCTCCTGTTATTTGAACTGTTCGATAAATCTCATATCGTTCTCGTAGAGAAGTCTTATGTCGTCAATGCCGTACTTGAGCATTGCAATTCTCTCTACACCCATACCAACTGCGAAGCCTGTGTATTTTTCTGTGTCAATACCGCCTGCCTTGTGTACATTCGGATGAGTCATTCCGCAACCAAGGATTTCTATCCAGCCGCTTCCCTTACATACATTACAGCCTTTTCCGCCGCATTTGAAGCATGATACGTCCATTTCGGCACTAGGTTCTGTAAATGGGAAGTGGTGTGGTCTGAACTTAGTCTTGGTTTCAGGTCCGAACAGTTTCTTTGCCATATGGTCAAGTGAACCCTTGAGGTCAGCCATTGTAATGTCTTCGCCTACAACCATCATTTCAATCTGGTGGAATGTATGTGAATGAGTAGCATCAGGAGTGTCGCATCTGTAACATCTTCCCGGAATAACTATCTTGTATGGTGTTTCAAGTTCTTTTTCCGCTCTTACTTCTGCTGATGATGTATGAGGACGAAGAACTACATTTTCGCTGATATAGAAAGTATCGCTCAGGTCTCTTGCAGGATGAGTTTCAGGTGCGTTAAGACCATCAAAAGTATTAAAGACTGTATCGATGTCCGGTCCTTCGTATACTGAGTATCCCATTGAACGGAATATTCCTGTGATTTCTTCTATAACCTGAGTTACAGGATGTTTAACGCCGTATTTAACTTCTTTGCCCGGTTCAGTAACGTCAATCTTTTCTGCTCTGAACTTAGCTTCTTTTGCTTTTGCTTTAACTTCGCTTACTCTTTCGTTCAAAGCCTCTTCGATTTCTGCCTTAACTTTGTTTGCAGCCTGTCCGAGTGCTTTTTTTTCTTCCGGAGCAAGTTTTCCCATTGAACGAAGAACTTCTGTTATCTGTCCTTTTTTTCCGAGGAATTTAACTCTGATTTCTTCTGTTTCTGACAGAGATGCTGCTTTGCTCAGCTGCTGCTTCGCTTCTTCCAGCATATTTGCTAATTTTTCCTGCATTTTTATTAAACCTCTCTTAAATTTATTTCTTTTCTCCCCCGAAAGGGCTGTCAATGTCCGGTTATTCTTCTGCACTTGCCTGTCTTACGGCCTCGTACATCAAAATCCCTGCAGCAACCGATGCATTCAGTGAATCTATGTTGCCTGACATTGGAATTTTTACTTTTGTTTCGGCCAGGTCAATCAGCTCTTTGCTGACCCCTGCCCCCTCGTTTCCTATAACTATTGCCGCATCCTTTGAAAGAGGCGCATCAAAGTGATAGAAATCCATTTCAAAGCATGTAACCACAAGCTTCTTTTGGAGTCTTTCTATAATTCTAATTAAATGTGCATTGTCTTCTACGAAAAAAATCGGCATTCTGAATATGGAGCCCACTGCAGATCTTACAACCTTGGGTGAAAATATATCGGCTGTTCCTTTAACGGCGATAATCCCCCCAAATCCTGCACCATCCGCTGTCCTGATGATGGTTCCTATGTTTCCGGGATCCTGAAGCCTGTCTAAAACTATAAGGTTTCCGGCTACTCCCCGTTCGCCCTCAAAGAGCTTACAAAACTCATCTTCGGTGAACATATCCATAGCGGTAACTGCCATCACTCCCGTACTGTGCTCAAGCTGAGTTATCTTCTTGAACAGTCCTGAGCCCAGCATATATATAGGGATTTTTCTCTCGCCCAGCAATGGAGTTATCTCCTCCAGCACCCTAGAAGCATTTTCCTCATCTACCATAATTTCGACAATATTTTTGCCGTTAATCAGAGCTTCTTCTATCAGCTTGTATCCTTCTATGATATATGATTTTTCGCTTTCTCTGTATTTTCTCTTCAGAAGCTTTTGCCACTTCTTGTATTTTTTGTTTTCGGATGAATTAATCTTGGTTATCAATTTTTAGTTTTCCTAACAACTTTTTTTCAAAATATTTGTTTTTTTCGCGTATCTATAAACCACGAAAAAGCCGGTTGCAAAATGGCCGGCTTTTAAGCAAATTTCAATTTATTTTTTTAGAAATGGAGGAACTCCGAATATGGAATCTTCCGGCTTTTCGTCTCTTGATGCTTCGTAAATCTGATCCAGAGTTGTCTCTACTGCTGAAAGCCCGTCTTCTGTAGTTGTTACTGTTTCTTTTGGTTCAGGGCTTCTTGTGATAGTATAATCCAGATCGATTCCTGTGCTGTCATCATCAAATCCTGTAGCGATTACAGTAAGTGAAATTTCGTCTTCCATTGATTCGTCAACTGCTGCACCGAGAATCATAACCACATTCTCATCAGCCTGTTCCTGTACAACAGATGCTACCTTTTCGATTTCTAACATACCCAAATCGTAACCGCCCACAACGTATAGCAGTATAGCTCTTGCGCCTGCAATTGTTGTTTCAAGAAGCGGACTTTCGATTGCTGCATTAACAGCATTGGTTGCTCTGTCGTCTCCGGAAGCTCTTCCGACACCCATATGTGCTATACCCTTGTTTGTCATTACTGACTTAACATCAGCAAAGTCAACGTTGATAAGAGCATAATCTGAAATCAGATCCGAAATACCCTGAACACCCTGTCTCAGGATATCGTCAGCCATGTTGAAGGCTTCGATCATTGTAGTGTTCTTGTCGCTTGTCAGTAAAAGTCTGTCATTTGGAACTATTACAAGTGAGTCTACAAACTGACCGAGGAATTTGATTCCAAGTTCAGCCTGCTTGCTTCTTCTGCGGCCTTCGAATCTGAAAGGTTTTGTAACAACGCCAACTGTCAGAATACCCAATTCCTTGGCAACTTTTGCTATAATCGGTGCAGCTCCTGTTCCTGTACCGCCGCCCATGCCGGCAGTGATGAATACCATATCCGCACCTTCTAAATTATTCTTTATGTCATCGAGTGTCTCCTGTGCAGAACGCTGTCCGATTTCCGGATTACCGCCTGCTCCGAGTCCTCTTGTTAACTTCTCACCTATCTGTAATTTAGTGTCTGCATTACACTTGGACAGCGCCTGTTTATCAGTATTTACTGCGATAAACTGAACCCCCTTCAGGTCTGCCTCTATCATTCTGTTTACAGCGTTGCATCCGCCTCCACCTACGCCAATTACCTTTATTACAGCTGAATTATCCTGTAATGTTTCAAACTGCAGCATTACGTGCCTCCTTACTACCCAATGTATATATACATTTATTCTATCATACAAAATTTCACTTTGCACGAAAATTTTCGAGATAAATCATATATTAAACGGTTTTATTGTATTTCCGGTGAAAATGACATATAGTCGCTTCCACCCATGTTGATTGTACCTCTGTTTATATCATTTTCGAACAGATTGCTTACTACCTTCTGAAGATCTCCCGACTCTATTGCGCTCATTATCTGTTTCGGTGTTCCCTTTACAATCAAATTGTCATAAATATATGCCCTGATTATAACCTTGCTCACATCGATTTTTTTGAAGAATATATCACCCTTTTTCATGGTGCTTATCATCTTGAGCGTATTTTTTAGGATGTCATCCTCTTCTGTCTCCAAAACGCTTCCGACATTCATCTTTTTTATGGTGAGACCCGTCAGAACAGTAACCTTCGGATCTATTTCAGCTTTTCGCAAAACATATCCGTCATCATCTATCACAACATAGCGGTCGCCATACAAAATTGCCGCCGTCTGCTTTCGTTCTGTAACTATAATCTTGAGCTTGTTTGCAGGAATTCTCTTCACCTTAACGGTCTCAAAATAAGGATTTTTTTCCAACCGCTTTTCCATCTTCTTGATATTGTCATCAAAAAAGAGATTGCCGCCCTTTCGGGCATCTGCCATAGAAATTATTTCACTCTCTGTATAATAAGAATTTCCTTGCACGCTTATGTGCTCAACCGCAAAGTAATCCGATGCCAGAAACAAATATATTCCCGTACATATCAGTACCAGCAGCAGAAATTTCCGAAAGTAATGCTTCTTCTTTCGCACAATTCGCTCTCGCTCAACGGATTTAAACTCAATCCCATCAAAATTATCATACATCATAATTCTTTTCCCCTGATTATTTCATGCTGATTACATCATAAATATTATCCGAAGCTTTGAACGGACCCGCGCCTTTGCTGTTTTCTTCCATGCTTTTCAGTTTTTCTATGTCAGCCGAAAGTTGCTCAATCATGCCAAGAAGTTCAGGTATGTCAAGTGTGCTTTCTTCTGCTAGAATTGCACCACCCCTGTCTGCTATGGCTTTTGCATTGTAATACTGATGATTGTCCCTGGCCGTCGGAAGCGGAACCAGAACAGAAGCCCGTCCGCTGACTGTAATTTCTGCAATGGAAAGTGCTCCCGCACGAGCAATAATCAAATCTGCCGCTGCGATATAGTTTTCCATATCAGTTATGTAACTCATGATTCTCACATTATCCGCAAGCTCTATGCCGTCATTACTTACTTTTTGGTTCACATCATCAAAGTATTGAGATCCTGTTCCGAAAATAAGGGTATTTCCTTTTTTTCCGTTTACTTTTTTTAGATATTCATATGCTATTTCGTTTATAGTCAAGGCTCCCTGGCTTCCGCCAAAGGAGAATACAACAAAGTCCTCTTCCGGAATCCCCAGCCTTTTTCTTGCAGCACTACGGTCTGCCTCATAGAAGCAGCTTCTTACAGGATTTCCCACATAAGTCTGCTTTTCCTTGTAATCAAAGACTTCCCTCGCATCTTCAAATCCGAGAAGTATGCCCTTGACGTATTTTGAAAGGAGTCTGTTTGCAAGTCCCGGAAAAGCGTTTTGTTCATGAATATAGGTGTCTGCACCGTATAATTTTCCGGCAAGAACCACAGGCACACATACAAATCCTCCGGTGCCTATTACAACATCAGGTTTAAACTTTCTCATAATCCTGTATGCCTGCAAAAGTCCATATGCCGTTACTATTCCGGTCCATATGAGCTGAAAAAACATTATGAATCGGTTTCCGACTCTGTCAACCCATCTAGACGAAACACTCTTAAATTCATATGGCGTCTTGGCCACTATATCACTTTCCATACCAATCTTTCCGCCAACATATATAACTTCAGATCCAGGTGCCTTTTCCATGATTTTGTCTGCAATGGCCAGAGCCGGATAAATGTGTCCGCCTGAGCCGCCACCTGTCATTACTGCTCTCATTGTAATTTCCTTTCTGCCTCTTTCGATTGCTTGTCAACATTCAGAACCATTCCTATCAGGCCCATGAATATCCAAAGGGAGTTGCCTCCATAACTGATAAACGGAAGTGCAACACCTGTAGGAGGCATTGACGATGTAACGATTGCCAGATTAAACACTACCTGCACACCAATCAGAATACCGACTCCGCAACAAAGCAGCATGCCGAATCTGTCCTGTGCTCTAACACCAATTGAAAAACACTTATATACTATCATAAAGAAAAGTCCCAGCAAAATCAAAACTCTTACAAATCCCAGTTCTTCTCCGATTATCGACAATATAAAGTCAGTCTGCGCTTCAGGAAGATATAAATTTTTCTGAACGCTCTTTCCTAGGCCAACTCCCGTAAATCCGCCTGTTCCAAAGGCAAGAAGGGACTGCGCTACCTGATAACCGTCTCCGCCCATCTGGGCAAAAGGATCCATAAAACTAATCACTCTGTCCTGCTGGTATCCGCCTTCGCTTATTATCTTTGCTGCAACAACACAAGTTCCGCCTATTGCACAAATGCCCACATATATCCATGGAAGTCCTGCTATGAACATAATTCCACCGCACAGTAATACCAGAGTTATTGCTGTCGAAAGGTTTGGCTGCATTATTATGAGAACTGCCATACCACCAACAATAGCAAGAACCGGAACTATATACTTAAACTGTTTGATTCTCTTTGCGTTTTTTGAAAAAACTGAAGCCGTAAATACCAAAACAGCAGGTTTTGCAAGCTCTCCCGGCATTATAGTAAATCCTACATAAATCCATCTTGTGGCTCCGTTTTTTTCTATTCTGACTCCCGGCACCATAACAGCTATCAGAAGCAAAATCGCAATAGCAATTATCACTCTGTTGTACTTCTTGAACAGTCTATAATCAATAATATGAGCACAAACAAACATGATAACAAATCCGGCAGCAGCAAGCACTGCATCTTTTTTCAGAAAGGAATACGGATTACCCTCCGAATTGATGGCTGCATAATAGCTGGCACTGAAAACCATAACTACCCCAAAGATAACGATAATTGTTACCAGCACTATCAGAGTGAAATCATAATTTTGCAGCTCAAAGTTAGATACCCTGTCGCTCACGCATTTTAGCTTTTCTGTTTTTTTGTTTTTTACTAAGCTTCTAATCTTGCGACGCATTCCTTGAAGTGATCTCCTCTCTGCTCGTAATTGTCATACATATCCCAGCTTGCGCAGGCAGGTGACAGCAAAACAGTGTCCCCCGGCACAGCTGAAGCGTATGCCTCTTTTACACATTCGTCCATGTCCTTGCAAAATACATAATCTTTGAAGCCCGCTCTGTCAGCTGCTTCCTGTATGAATTTCGCATCACGTCCCAGAAGAATCATCTTCTTGACTCTTCCGTCAAAATCTTTTATGAATTCATCGAACTTCTGCCCCTTCGCATCGCCTCCTGCAATCAGAATAATATTCTCTTTGATTGCATTGAGCGCTGTTACCGCAGCATCAATATTGGTTCCCTTGGAATCGTTGTAATATCTTACACCTTCGATTTCTCCACAAAACTCTATTCTGTGCTCAACACCACCGAATTCCGATACAGCCTTTTTGATTATTTCAGGTGCTATGCCGGAAAAATATGATACTGCCGCTGCTGCAAGAACATTTTCCACATTGTGGTCTCCTATGATTTTTATGTCTGTCAACTTGCAGATTTCGACTTCTTTTTCTTTGTCTCTTATGACTATGCCGCCGTCTTTGACAAATGCACCAAAGTCAAGCTGTTCTTTTCTGCTAAAAGGAACTATTATAGCTCTGGATGATTTTGCCAGTGCAAAGCATGCCTTGTCGTCATAATTTACAATTGAGTAGCAATCTGCTGTCTGATTGCTGAAAATCTTTGCTTTTGCCGCACCGTAAGCTTCCATCGTATGATGACGATTCAGGTGGTCCGGTGTCAGATTGAGTATAGCTGCAACCTGTGGTTTGAAATATTTGATTGTTTCCAGCTGAAAACTGCTTGTTTCAGTAACCAGCCAATCCTGCTCACTTGCATTTGCCGATGCGGATATTACAGCAACTCCGATATTTCCCACTACATGAGTTCTTCTTCCGGCAGCTTCGAAAATTCTGCCTGTAAGAGTTGTAGTTGTAGTCTTTCCGTTTGTACCTGTTATTGCAGCATATCTGCCTTTTCCTATTCTATAGGCGATTTCCAATTCCCCTGTGATTTCTGCGCCTTTTTCCTTTCCTTCTCTGACAAAGTCAAGTTCAGGGCTTACCCCCGGGCTCAGAATTATCATGTCAAATACACCCATGTCAGGCGGTGTGCATCCGAAGAAGCAGATTGCTCCGTTGTCCTTTAAAAAAGAAACTACCGGTGCGGAAAACTCTTCTTCTTTTCTTGAATCCTGAATATATACTACAGCACCAAGCTTGAGCATAGCCTGTGCTGCCGCAATGCCTGATTTTCCCATTCCGACAACAAGAATATGCTTATATCTCATATTATCTAAATTACTAGCCATACATTACCTCCCAAACTTGTTCTCACGCAATACCCTTCTTGCATCTTAGATTATAAATACGATATATCCCAGAATGCAGCATACCACTGCAGCCACATAAAACATCAGAACAACCTGTGTTTCCTTCATACCACACATCTCAAAATGATGATGTATCGGCGCCATCTTGAATACTCTCTTTCCTCTTGTCTTAAATGAAACAACCTGAATGATTACAGAAAGTGCTTCCAGTACATATATGAATCCCGCTATTACGAGCAGAAATTCCACTTTCATCATAATTGCACATGATGCCACCGCTCCTCCAAGAGCCATTGAGCCTGTGTCACCCATAAAGAGTTTGGCCGGATGTCTGTTGAATGTTAAGAATCCAAGACATACTCCGCAAAGTGCCGCAGCAAAATGCATCTCTGTAAATGTTCCAAGCTTAAGTGCAATCACAGCAAAAAAGAATGCAACGATTGCCGTAACCCCGGATGAAAGCCCATCAAGTCCGTCTGTAAGGTTTACACTGTTTGTCATTGCAACAACAACAAAGGCAATAAACGGCACATAGAACCATCCGAAATCAACATGCTTATCAAGAAACGGAATCCATACAGAGGTTCCGTAATCAGAAAAATTCGCTATATAAATTGCAAGTCCTGCTGCAAAAGCAATCTGAAGCACAAGCTTCTGCCATGCTCTAAGACCGAGATTGTGTTTCTGAGCCACCTTGATATAGTCATCCAGAAAACCTATAAGTGCATACAGCACTGTCACTGTCAGCATAACGAGTGTTTCCGCAGAAAAGCATCCGGAAACCACACTGATTATTATGAGTGCAAGGACAATTGCAATTCCACCCATTGACGGAGTTCCCTCTTTCTTCAGATGTGACTGAGGGCCGTCCTCTCTGATATACTGTCTAAACTGCTTCTTCTTAAGGATTGGAATCTCAATATATGTCATGAGAGCTGCCACAATCCAGCTTATCAAAATTACTAAAAATATCTTTGCCATAAACCAACTGCTCCTTTAGTACTCTTTTTCCATTATCTTTTCTGTTACATGTTCAAGTTCCATGCCTCTTGAGGCTTTTAGCAGAACTACGTCTTCGCTTCTGATTATTTCTCCGATAGCTGCTGTTAGCTTGTCTCTCGAATCAAAATGCATCACTGCTTCAGCAGGCATGCCTTCTTTTGCACCTTCTGAAATTTCTTTTCCCAGTTCACCAACTGTAATGAGAAGATCTATTCCTTTCCCAGCTGCGAACTGTCCAACTTCACGATGAAGGCGTTTTTCTTCGCTCCCCAGTTCGAACATGTCTCCAAGGATAGCGATTTTTCTGCCTCCTTTTGTATTTCTGAGAGTTTCTATTGCAGACTTCATTGAAGAAGGAGCTGCATTGTAGGAGTCGTCTATGATTCTCACGCTTCCTGCTTCTTTTACTCTCAATCTGTTTCCTGTAACTGCAACATTCTTTGCCGCATCTATAACATCTTCAGTGCTTACACCAAACTGTGCACATGCGCTTACTGCAAGCATTACATTGATTGCATTGTGAGCTCCCGGCTGTGCAAGGCTTACTTTATGCAATTTTTCACCATCAAAGAGATCAAAGGCGATTCCGTCGGCTCCCATGTCCTGTATATTTTCCACATACTGCGAATCACCTTCTCCTCCGACTTTTATTACATTGTATCTGTCCGGAAAATCATATTCCTTTAGCATATCATCTTTTCCGTTTACTATCAAAGTGTTTTCGCTGCCGAAGAAATCTGTCACTTCCAATTTTGCGTCTCTTATGCCTTCTCTGGAACCAAGGTGCTCAATGTGCGAAATTCCGATATTTGTAATTACTGCAACATCAGGTCTTGCAATATCCACAAGTCTGTGGATTTCACCTTTTCTGTCCATGCCCATCTCAAGTACAACAGCTTCGTTATCCGATGTGAGTTCCATGATTGTCAGTGGAAGTCCTATCTGGTTGTTAAAATTCTTTCGGTTTGTACCTGTAACATATTTTTTTCTCATACCTGCACATACCAGATCTCTTGTAGAAGTTTTGCCCACACTTCCCGTTACCGCTATTTTTTTGATGTTAAGCTTTTCGATATACCATTTTGCAAGTTCCTGCAGTGCAAGCAGAGTGTCCTCCACAAGAATCACGTCCTTGTCTGTGTAATCCTCAGCCAGCTTTTCGTCTGACATTACGATTACCTTGCAGCCTCTTTCCACTACCTGAGGTATAAATTTGTGGGCATCAAAGTTTTCTCCGATAAGAGGAAAAAAGATATCATCTGCACCGGCTTCTCTGGAGTCTGTACAAACGGCACTTACCTCGTATCTGCCGTCTCCGCTTACAATTTTGCCGGATACAGCTTTTGCAATCTGTTCAACTGTCAGTCTGTCCATATTTTTTCTCCAATCTATTCTCTGTAAAGAAATACTTTTTCCGATTCGCTTATTTTCTTTCCTGCCTTAGGATACTGATCCGCAACGGTAAAGGATTCTTCGTCACCGTCAAATGCAGGTCTTACCTCATAATCCAGTCCGCTTTCTGCCAGTATTGCCTGCGCTTCTTCGTAAGATTTTCCTGTTACATCAGGAACATACAGATATTTCACGCTTCCATTAGCCTTTTCTTCATCAGTATATTTTGGTGATACTCCAAGGTAAGGAAGAGCTTTTTCTAAAAATGCTTTTACTATAGGCGCCGCTGCCGTACTTCCAAATTCTGCATTTCTTGCATTTTCTACAATTACGAGAACCGCTATCTGCGGATCGTTAATAGGTGCGAGACAAATAAACGATGTAATCATCTCGTCACTGTATCCGCCGTCTGCAGAAGCCTTGTTTGCGGTACCTGTTTTTCCGCCTATTCTGTAGCCCGGAATTATTGCAGTGCTTCCGCTTCCTTCCAGAACTTCGACTTCCATTATTTTTTTCATTTCCTCTGTGGTTTTTACAGAAAGAACTTTTTTCACTAATTTGCTGTCAAAGGTTTTTACGGTCTTGCCGTTTTTGTCTGTGAGAGCTTTTACCACTCTCGGCTGCATAAGCTTTCCGTCATTTCCTATTGCACTTATTGCAGATATCATCTGAATAGGAGTCACTGCAATACCCTGTCCAAAGCCCATTGTTGCAAGTTCTACGTTTCCGATAGAATCCTTCTGCTGTATGATTGCATATCCTTCTGCCGGAAGATCGATACCTGTCCTTGACGTCAGCCCGAAAAGATCGAGATATTCGTACATGGTATCTACTCCCATATCCAGTGCCATCTCTACGTGAGCAGGGTTACATGAGTGAGCAACCGCCTGTGCCAGTGTCAGTGTTCCATGGGGCTTGTCCCAGCAGTTAAGTCTGACACCGTTTACATCTATATATCCGTCACAATGATAATGCGTATTCGGTGTCGCAAGACCCTCCTCAAGAACTGTAGAAGCAGTCAGAAGTTTGAAGGTCGAGCCCGGTTCATACACATCACTTACAAGAGGATTTCGCCACATTGAACTTATGTATGCGCTCTTATCCTTGTCGCTCATTTTCTTGTATTCCGTAAGTTGCTCATCTGTGCCTACAGGGGTTGTTGCATTGTTTGGATCAAAAGACGGATAAGTGGCCATGGACAATATGTCTCCTGTCTTCGGATTCATGGCAACCGCCCATATTTTGTCAGGCTCAATCTCTTTGAAGCCTTCTTCCATTGCTGTTTCCATATAGTGCTGGACAACTTCGTCTATGGTAAGAACGACATTGTACCCGTCTTCAGCACTGTAATATTTCTTAACTCCATAGGACAAAGTATTTCCGGCGATATCTGTATTTTTTACCCATCTTCCGGCTGTTCCGCTGAGATAATCATTGTACTGAAGCTCTATTCCGCTTCTTCCTGCACCTTCGTCATTTACACTTCCAAGCAGAACGGAAGCAAAGCTTCCCATAGGATAATATCTCTTGGTAACTTCGGCACATTCAAACCCGCTTACAAGTTTCTTTTCCTTGCCTGACGATATTTTCAGTTCTCTGACCTTTGTGGCAGTCTCAATATCCACATAGTCTGCAATTCTGACTAAACTTTCGTCGGATTTGAAGATTTTTAGAAGTTTTTTGGAATCCTGTCCGAGAATAAGAGCCATTTTCTCACTTATTGTCTTAAGCTGCTTGTTTGTATAATCCGCCATGTCACCGGGTCTTACCCATATGTTGTAACAGGTTGCACTCGTAGCAAGTTCCTTGCCGTTTGTGTCGTATATGGATCCTCGCTTGGCTTCAATCGGAATATCCCTTATTTGCTGTTCTACTGCCATTTCGCGATATTCGTCAGCCCTTACTATCTGAATCCATGCCAATCTGAATACAAGAAGAGCCAGCAAAAAACCTATCAGACCGCAGGCTACAGCCACCCTTATTTTGTTTTCTCTTGTTAATTTAACCATAATATCCCTTTAAATTAAAAAGCGGACAACACGACTATATTCAGTTGTCCGACTTTGTATTTTGCATTAAAATCTCTAAGACGCTAGTTGTAGGCATTCTCTCTTATTTCCAAAGCAAGATTCTGCTTTGGGGAATCTGCTGATGACATGTAAATACATTCATCTTCCTTAGGATATACCATACCCAGCTGTTCTGTTGCAACACTTTCGATATGATCCACGCTGTTTGCTGATTTAAGATTTATGTCCAGTGTATCGATTGTAGTCTGAAGCTCTTTGTTTTCGGCTATCAGACTGTTGTTTTCGCATCTCAGCTCAGCGGCATAAGCCCCCAACACTACAATAAATGCGCAAATCCCACCCAGCACAAATATCGAAATAATGAATCTCCAATGTGAACGCATCTCTATCTCCCTCACTAATCTCATACATTTCTTAATTGAACTTATATCTTCTGACATACTCTAAGCTTGGCACTTCTCGATCTCGGATTGCTCTCAAGTTCCTCTTCTGTCGGAAGAATCGGTTTCTTGGTTATTTTTTTTATATCGGGTTTCTTGCCGCATACACATACAGGAAATTCCTTAGGACATGTGCACGGATTTGCCCTCTGATTGAAAATATCTTTTACTATTCTGTCCTCCAGCGAATGGAATGATATAATACATAATCTCCCTTTCGGGGCGAGAACATCGCAAAATTCGCTTACCGCATGTTCCAGCTGGCTCAGCTCGTCGTTTACTTCTATTCTGATGGCTTGAAAAGTTCTCTTCGCCGGATGCGGACCATCACGCCTTGCTGCTGCAGGCACCGCCGCCTTGATAATCTCTACCAGTTCACCGGTGGTTTCTATATTTTTCTCTTTTCTTGCCTCTGCAATAAACGATGCAATTCTCGAAGCCCAGCGCTCTTCTCCGTATTCCGAAATAATTGCTGCAAGTTTTTTCTGCGGATACTCGTTTACGACATTGTAAGCTGAAAGGATATCATCTCTGCTCATCCTCATATCAAGAGGTGCGTCGTGCATGTAGGAAAATCCTCTGTCAGCATTATCCAGCTGAAATGACGAAACTCCCAGGTCAAGCAAAGCTCCGTCCACTGATTCTATTCCTTCCGCATCCAAAACATCCTTTATGTCGGAATAATTGCTCTGGACAAAGATCTTATTGCACTTGTATTTTGAAAGTCTCTCGGAAGCTGCCTCCAGGGCATCTGTATCTCTGTCGATTCCGATCAAAGTTCCTTTCTCAGAAAGTCTTTCGCATATAAGAGAGGAGTGCCCTCCTCCGCCAAGTGTTCCGTCCACATAGATACCGTCAGGTTTTATGTGGAGGTTTTCTATACATTCCATCGGGAGAACTGATGTGTGTTTAAATTCCATAACTGCATCACCCTCTGCTAAAATTTATATTCCTTGAGTGTCTCTGCAAATTCAGCAGTGTCCATTCTGTCTGCATTATCAGGAGCATCCCATACTTCCTTAGCCCAGATTTCCACCTTTTTCAAGGCTCCCATAGTCACAAGTTCTTTGCTGATTTCTGCATATTCTATAAGGTTTGGAGGAATTATTATTCTTCCCTGTTTATCAAATTCGCATTCAGCGGCATTGGCGCACATGTGACGTATAAAAGATCTGACTTTGGAATCTGCCTCAGGCAAATCCTCCATCTTCTCTACCTGTTTCTCCCAGTTCTCAGGAGAGTATATGTACAGGCATCTGTCAAAGCCTCTTGTGATTATACAGCTTGTCCCAAGCTGCTCTCTGAATTTGGCCGGAACGATCATTCTGTTTTTGGCATCTATTGAATTGTTATACGTGCCCATAAACATATGTCATCCCTCCTCACGACACCTACTTATAAGTATCCCTATTATATACCACTTTTCACCACAATTCAACATTATTATGGGCAAATGCACCCAAATCCGACAAAAATGACAAAAAAATAAAGCCGCCTGAAATCTAAAATTCAGGCGACCCTTTGTAGTTTTCGCTAATCTTTTATTTGATTTTGGACTGTGCTCAGACTACATTTTCCTTTTTGCCTCAGCTTTTTTTCTCTTTGATCTCTTTACAAGCTTTACAATCAAAATGATTATCAGAACAACTATTGCAACAACAGCAGCAAGTACACCGATAACTATCCAGAAATATTTGTTAGGATTTTTGAAAAATGCTCCGATTGATTTGTCATCTTCCAAAACCTTGCGGCCTTCTAACTGCGAATATTTGTCAGGAATCTGATTATCTTCAAATGAGTCAACATATGTTGCAAGAGCATACCACTCCTTCAGTTCGTTTCCGTTCTTGTCGTAGATTATCTGATCTTCGAAATCGGTAACTTCGTTGCCATCCTTGTCCTTTGGAACTACCGAAAGAAGTCCCTTGGAGATGGAGTTTACTGTTCCCAGCATCTGTGCTGAGTAAAGATCTGCGCAAACTCTGTAAAGTTTGTCATCTTCGATTTTGCTCAGCTTGCCGTTTTCGTCCATAAGCTTCACATCATAGGCTCTGTTCAGAATCATTCTGTTCGGATTGTATTTGTACGATATTCCTGTGCAGTAAAGTCTTGCAGGCTGCATTATATCGGAAACCGAAATGTCGATTTCCGCAGCAAGCTTGATTTCTTTTCCTGTCAGATACACGCTTACCAGTGGATATCCCGGAACTCTGTCTTTGCCGATACCCAGCGAAAGAACGTTGAACGCATCTGCAACTGTAACATCACCCTTTGCAAATGAACCTCTAACAACTCCGGATGGAGCTACAGAAAGAGTTACAGGTTCGTAGTCATCGCCTTCGGCCTGCTTGATTCCGTAAATATATGAATCAGCAATAAAGTTACCCAGCGTATCTTCTCCCTGTACTGTTCCAAATACATCGATAGGTGTAAAGTCTACATTGTTTTCAGCAATAACCTGATCCCAGCTATATCCGTATTTTGAAAAATAGTGCTGGTTAACAAGACCTTTGAATTCGTTGATTTTTGCAGAAGTTGCCTCGTCATCCTTTACGCTGCCATCAAGGGGGATAAGCTCATAACTTTTCAGGTTAACTTTGCCATCCTTGAGTTCCAGGCAGATTGAACCAATGTTGTCATTGTACTGTCCGCAGCTCACTACATATGTATCGCCGTGCTTGATTGGCTCATTCATATAGGAATGGCTGTGTCCGCTTACGATAAGGTCTATTCCGTCAACCTTCTGCGCCAGAATTTCGTCTTCTGATTTGTCAGGGTCGGAAGGGTTTGTTCCACTGTGAGAAACGCATACAATCATGTCAACCTTTTCGTCCTTTTTTATCTGGTCAACTACACTCTGCGCAGTTTCTACAGGATCCTTGAACAAAGTTCCGCTCTCCGGTGCATAGCTTGCGGATTCGTTTCCGAAGATACCGAAAACTGCCATTTTGCAGCCGTTTTTCTCTACTACAGTGTAAGGTTTTACGCCAAAGTCTTCCATTGATTTCTTGAGTTTCTTGCCATCCTTTGCAAGGTCCGGATCGTTTATAGTGCTGTCAAAGTCTATATTTGCGCACACCAGTTGCGGAAGTCTTTCGCCTGAAGCCTTTGCTGTATCAAGCATTTTTTTCAGACCTGCCGATCTGTAGTCAAACTCGTGGTTTCCGAATGTTGTCACATCGTAACCTACAAATCCCATGCTTCTGAGTTCTGCAGCCCCATCCATGTAGATTGTCTGAAACGGTGTTCCCATAGAAAAATCGCCTCCATCAAGCACAAAAGCATCTCCACCTTTAGAGTTCTTCTCGTTGATTACTGTTTTAATCTTTGGGAATTTCTCAAGGTGAGAATGCATATCATGAGTGAAGAGGATTTCGACTTCTTTTGTTTTCTCTTTTGCCGTAACTGTCGCAGCGGTACCTGCAAAGGCTCCCAGCAGCAACATACAGCTCATGATAATTGCTATATACTTCTTCAAAACATTCCTCCTATCCCGATGCAAAAAGCATCGCTTCAGTAAAATCATTTTAACCAATTATCTGTTTTTTTGCAATCAGATAAACTGCTTTTATTTTTCTTCTGCTTTGAAATCCTTTATCAGTGCCAGCTTTTTTTCTCTCGAAAGTTTTTTGATTGCGGCTTCCCTCTTCAGAGCTTCGCTCTTTGATTTCAGTTTTTCGAAATAAACCAATTCCACAGGTCTTCTGGCTTTGGTATACTTTGCTCCTTTGCCGCAATTGTGCATTTCCGTTCTCTTTTCTATGTCAGTGGTCCAGCCTGTATAGAGGGTATCGTCGCTGCACCTCAAGATGTATATATAGTTTTCCTTTGCCATTTTTTCCTCCGCTTTTTCTTTGCTCAGAAATATTATAGCCGAAACTGCCGGAAATTGAAAACCGTTGTTGCCAATATTCCCGCAGGATTGTAAAATATAAGTAGTAAGAATATTGCATTCATTTGATTAGACCGGAGGACTTATATGAGTTTTGTAAAATTTGAAAATGTGAAAAAGACCTATACCATGGGAGAGGTTTCTATAGAAGCCCTTCGCGACGCGTCTTTCGAAATAGAAAAAGGAGAAATGTGTGTTATCGTCGGCGCTTCCGGTGCCGGAAAAACAACCCTTCTCAACATTCTCGGAGGAATGGATTCTCTCACAGCAGGAAAAGTAATTCTTGACGGTAAGGTTGTCTCGGATTTCAGCGAAAAAGAGCTGACCACATACCGCCGCTACGACATTGGGTTCGTGTTCCAATTCTATAATCTGGTTCAGAATCTCACTGCCCTCGAAAATGTATCCCTTGCAACCCAGATTTGCAAAGATCCTATGGATCCTTCCGAAGTCCTTGACCTTGTGGGACTTTCCGAAAGAAAAAACAACTTCCCGGCTCAGCTTTCCGGCGGAGAACAGCAGAGAGTTGCCATTGCAAGAGCTCTGGCTAAGAATCCTAAGCTTCTTCTGTGCGATGAGCCTACAGGCGCTTTGGACTATAACACAGGAAAAGCCGTACTCAAACTTCTTCAGGACACATGCAGAAAAGAAGGTATGACAGTTATAATCATCACACACAACCAGGCACTCACAGCCATGGCTGACAGAATAATTCACGTAAAAAACGGCGAAGTCACTTCTGTAGAAAAAAATGCACATATCACACCTGTTGAAGATATAGAATGGTAGGTGCCCTATGCTGCTGAAATCAACTTTACGAGAAATAAAAAATTCTCTGGGGCGATATATTGCAATCCTTGCAATCACTGCCCTCGGAGTGGGCTTCTTTTCCGGCCTCAAAACGGCTCAGCCCGATATGCTCAGCACTGCAAGCGACTACCTCAAGGATACGAGGTTCTTTGACTATCACATGCTCTCATCCGTAGGCTTTGATGATTCCGCAATAAAAGAAGTGGACAAAGTCAAAGGAATAGACCATGCAGAAGGCTCCATAAGCTGCGATTTTCTGGCATCCTCCGACTCGGATCAGGACATCGTGCTTAAGGCTCTCATGATAACGGATAAGACAAACAAGATAACAGTAACCAAAGGCAGAATGCCAAAGGCTTCAAACGAGTGCGTAATTGACGAAAACTATGCCCTCACCAGAGGTAATATGATTGGAAAAGAAATCGAAGTCTCAGCCGACAACGAAGAGAATACCTATGACATGTTCGCCCACAAAAAATATAAAGTCGTGGGATATGCCATCACCCCTCTTTATATGGACCACAACAGAGGAACCACATCCCTCGGAAACGGCTCAATCAAAGGATTTATGTTAATTCCTCATGACGGCTTTGGTATTGATTACTATACAGAAATTTATGCATGCTTCAGCAAATCTTACGAGCTGTACTCATCAGCATACGACCATGAACTGGATGACACAAAGGATGCTGTAACAGAAGCTGCCGAAAAAGGTGCTTCCGAAAGACTGGAAAATATCAAAAGTGAGGCTCTGGACACTGCAAAAGAAGAAGCTCTCAAGGCTGCTCACGGAATGGTTCAGTTCGTGCCTTCCGACGAAAAACTGCTAGAAAGTATTGACTTGCCTTCTAAGGCCGACGTGTACGTCTTGGACAGAACAAGCAACAGAAGCTATCAATACTTTGACAACGATACAAGCATCATCGACAAAGTAGCTACCATATTCCCAATCTTCTTCCTCCTTGTTGCGGCACTGGTATGCATGACAACAATGACCAGAATGATTGACGAACAGAGAACCCAGATAGGCGTCCTCAAAGCCCTGGGTTTCAGCAACCGTTCCATAATGGGAAAATATCTGTTCTACTCGTCCAGCGCAGCTTCTATAGGCTCGATACTGGGATTCTTCTGCGGTTCGTACATATTCCCTACGGTTATATGGAACGCTTACAGTATGTTGTACAACTTCTCAGATTCCACAAATCACATATATAACATGTGGCTTTGCCTTGCATGCGTAATTGCTGCAGTTGCCTGCGCCGCAGGTTCCACACTGGTTTCCTGCAGCAGCGACTTCAAAATTGCACCTGCTCAGCTCATAAGACCAAAGTCACCAAAAGCCGGCAAGAGAATCCTGCTGGAAAGAATTCCTTTCATCTGGAACAAACTGGGATTCCTCTATAAGGTTTCCTTCAGAAATGTTTTCCGCTACAAGAAGAGATTCTTTATGATGATTATCGGAATCAGCGGCTGCACAGCTCTCCTTGTTACAGGATTCGGAATTCACGATTCCATAGCAAATATCGGTGATTTCCAATACAAAGAAATCACCTACTATGATTATGCAATAACATTCAAAGACGAACAGTCAAATCAAAAAATCAACGAATTCGAAGAATTTACAGACGGAGAATTAGGCAAAATCAAGTTCGTAAACGAAGAAGCTGTAGATGTAATAGGCCAAAAGGATGAACGAAGCATCAAGTTAGTTGCGGCAGACAGAGAAAATCTCAGTGACTTTGTCAGCCTCCACAGAAACGGCAAAAATATCAAATATCCGGGAGACGGCGAAATCATACTCTGCGAAAAAGTCTGCAATCTCCTGAACCTGAAGGTGGGGGACAAAATCACACTCAGAAGAGAAGACGGAGCAGAAAAGACCCTCAAATTGACAGGAATATTCGAAAACTTCATCAGCTCATATGCTTACATAAACGAAAGCACATATACCGACGTATTCGACAAGCCTCTCGAATATAATGCGGCTTATGCAAATTCGAAGAACAAAGACGACAAAGCCTTTGAAGTCGCTGCAGAAATTTCGAAAAACGAAAACGTTGCAGCCGTAACAGTAACTGAAGAAATGCAAGACACTATCTCAAGCATGCTGAACAGACTCAATGCTGTAATAATTCTCATTATATTATCAGCAGGCGCTCTTGCGTTTATAGTCCTGTACAACCTCACGAATATAAATATCACAGAACGAATCAGAGAAATCGCAACAATCAAAGTTCTGGGATTCTATCCGCGAGAAACAAGCAGCTATGTATTCAGAGAGAACTTCTTCCTCACAGGAATCGGAGCCTTCGTTGGCCTGTTCCTCGGAAAACTGCTCCATGCATTTGTAATATCCAGTATAACAGTAGAGATGGTATCCTTCGACAACAGAATACTTCCTATGAGTTACCTGTACTCCTTCGCACTTACATTCCTGTTTACGATAATCGTATCCGGCGTAATGTACTTTAAGCTGAAGAAGATAAGCATGACAGAATCACTGAAGTCTATAGAATAGAACCGTTCTAATCTGACGTAAAATATTATTAAAGGGCTATCGCATAATACGACAGCCCTTTTTTATTCGACTGTTATTGACCACTTATAAGTCAAAAACAGTATATATTCCAATAGTCGCAATCTGCGCTGTCTTTTTTTGA
>CALHKP010000019.1 GCA_938034165.1 uncultured Clostridia bacterium
GCAGTTGGTAGCTCGTCGGGCTCATAACCCGGAGGCCGGAGGTTCAAGTCCTCCCTCCGCAACCAAGATTATAACCGTTGTAATTGACTAAGTTCAGTCATTTACAACGTTTTTTTATTTTCTAAAATACCAAACAAGAGTCTATAGCGCTCTAAAACAGAACGGCGGATAGCTCTGTTTCCGATGTCAGACAGTCAGCACCGCCTAACCTCATGACTCTAGGGCGGTTAGTGCTGTTTAACTTTGGGTTTGGGGCGGTTAGTCTTTCCTAACTCAGCGCGCCACGCCAAAATGTCAATCTGCGCTTAGTCAAGCTCAAAAAAGGCAGCGCAGATTGCGACTATTGGCATATTTACTGTTTTTGCCATATTTGTAGTCGGGCAAAAACAATTCACTATGTTTATCAATGATATAAGTTGAGCCTGACCGAGTAGGTCAGGCTCTTCATTTGATTCCTATAATTCTTTGAATTATGCTTCGGCTGCGAGGACGTCATTCAGTATCCCCTCAAGGTCTTCTCTGCATCCTCCGCACTTATTTCCGATATTCATTGTCTCGCATAATTCTTTTAGTGATTTGATGTTTTTTTCTTTTATTGCATCTTCTACTTCGCCTCTTGTTACATGGTAACAAAGGCATACTTCATAGTCTCTGGAAGTTCTGTCCATAGTTTTTTAATTATCCTTTCATTTATAGCTTGTGTATGATTTGTGGTATATCAGCATTATACCACAAAATAGGGTGGTTTACTCAGATAAAGTGAAATTAATACCGAATTAAGAAAATTTTCACAAAAAGTTTTGGGTGGATAGCGTTGCTTAATTGATGATTTTGTGATATTATAATGAAAAGCTGGAAGAAAACTATGAGGAATGCATATTTATCCGCATTTCGTTCAGTCAGTATGGATTATGAAAGGACTATAGATAGTATATGGCATCTACAGGAAAGAAAATATTGAATAATATAGGTAAGGTTGCAGTAGTAATTGTACTTATTGCTGTGATTATGCTTGTGGGAGTAAGAGTTGTAGGTCTTAGACCTTTCGTAGTATTATCGGGTTCTATGGAACCTGAGTATCATGTAGGTTCTCTGATTTATGTTAAGAATACCGATCCCGAGGATATAAAGGTAGGAGACCCAATTACATTCGTAATGGATGAGAACCTGACAGTTGCCACTCACCGAGTAGTGGAGATCGATAAGGATTCACAGAACTTTATAACCAAAGGAGATGCAAACGAGTTCAAGGATGCAAAACCGGTATATTTCAAGAATTTGGTGGGTAAACCTGTATTTACGATTCCTAAGCTGGGATATTTCGTAAACTATATCCAGAACTCGCCGGGTAAATATTTGGCAATCGCATTTGCAGCACTTTGTGTGATGCTTGCCTTCTTGCCGGATTTGTTCGAAAGCTCAGACAAGAAAACTGAAAACGGAATCAACGAAGCTCAGCAGATTAAGGTAAGTGCTGAAGCAGTTCAGTCACAGGGCTTCACAGGTGAAGTTGGTAACGTAGCAGAAATCGCAGGATGGTTCCATACTTGCGGACTGTAAAAACAACCGAATAAAATGACTGTTGTATAGCGGATACAACAGAAAAGTAATGCAGGGTGTATCCGTATTTTGGGTACACCTATGTTTAAAAGAGGTATTATTATGAAAAAAAAGCTAATTGCCGGAGCAGTGGTGGCAGTATGTTTGGCACTCACTTCGCTTGGTACAATTGCATATTTTACTCATGAGGATACAGCGACAAATGTAATTACATCCGGTAATATCAAAATCGAATTACAGGAAACATCACTGAACGCAGAAGGGACTGAAGTTCCATTCGAAAATGCAATCGGCATTGTCCCAGGCGACAAAGTTTCCAAAATCGTAAGAGTTGAAAATACCGGAGATAATGAAGCATTTATCCGAATCAAAGTCACAAAAGCAATCACACTTGCAAATCAGGATTCGGATATTACACCGGATTTAGATCTTGTGAAACTAGACTTTGATGAAAACAATTGGGTATATGAAGATGGATACTATTATTACAGAATGCCGTTAGCTCCGGGCGAAAAAACAGCGGCTCTGTTCAATAATGTATTCTTTGATACTGCAATGGGCAATGAGTACCAGAACAGCTTTGCAACAATAAAAGTTGATGCGCAGGCAGTTCAGGTGAGAAATAATGGAGCAGATGCTTTGTCAGCACTAGGCTGGCCTGAAATGGAATAAAGGAGGTAGAGAATCATGAAAAGAAAAATCTTATCAATAGCGCTCTGCCTTTCTATGATCATTTCAATGGTAGTATTTGCACCGATATCATTTGCAGTTGCAGATGGCGAGTTCATGGCAACTACCGAGCAGACAACTTTGGATGCAACTGAAGATAATACAGGAGATATCGCAGCACCGGGGGATCAGGAAACAACACCTGCACCGGAGGAAGATGCAGTAACTCCTGCAGAAGATCAGGATGCAGACAGCGCAGCGGCTGAACCACAGCCGGGCGCAACAGATGCTAATGATAGCATCAAAGATACAGCAACAAAAGAACCCGCACAGGATGCAGACAATAGCAAAGGAGAACTTCCACCTGCAGTAAACTTTACAGATGCAGGGCCATTACTTCCTGCTGTAAACGTAGCAACTATTGTGAAAAAAGCTGCGAAGAAAGTAAGTGGAGCAGGGGAAAGAGCTCTTGCAGGTGAGAAAGATTCAACACCGGAAGGTCTGCACCTCGATAAAACTGCTACACTTAATAGTGATGGTACATATAAGATTACATTAGATGCTTATACAACAGGTAATGTAACTACTACAACAACTACTACTCCTGTAGATATCGTTCTCGTACTTGACCAGTCAGGATCTATGAATGATAAAATGAAGGATGGAACAACTCGTCAAGATGCTTTGAAGCAAGCAGTAAATGGGTTTATCGACGGAGTAAAAGAAAAGTATAGCACTGAAGCAGATCACAGAATTGCCATTGTTGACTTTAGATCAAATCATAAAGCTGTTTCGAAGCCATATAGGTATAATGCAAAAACTATTATGGGCTGGACTAGCGTTGATCAAAGTGGTGCTAACAGTATGAAGAACACAGTTAGCAAAATGAAAGCAGAAGGTGGTACAAGAACTGATGCAGGTATGGCGGAAGCTGTAAAGCTTATGACTGAAGGACAAGATTATTATTATAATGGTCCTAACACAAATCGTCAGAAAGTAGTAATTGTATTTACAGACGGCGATCCTAACGGCATAAATGAGACATCGGGTTTCGAAATGGAAGTCGCTAATGCAGCAATAGCCAATGCCAAGACACTAAAGGACGCAGGATGTACAGTATATTCTGTAGGTATATTCGATGGTGCAAATCCAGACAAAGTATATGGAGGCAGTGGTCCTAACGAACAGTGGAAAAAAAGTGATACTACAAAATCTTTGCTTGCTAATAGATTTATGAACTATATGTCAAGTAATTATAAATTAGCAAGCAGCATGCACTTAGAGGAAAACTGGATATATACAGGATTCATAACAGGCTACTATGTATATGCGCCTGTTAATCCACCTGCGAAGACTGGTAGTAACTATTATCTGACAGCCAGTGATTCTACGTCTCTTAACAATATCTTCCAGACTATTGTTAACAACATTGGTACACCTACAATTGAACTTGGAAAAGACACTGTTGTAAAGGATATAGTATCTGATTACTTTGAGCTTCCGAAGGGAGCAACTGCGAATGATATTAAGCTTTATACAGCAAATGCAAAGGCTGATGGTAGCTTCGAATCTCCGGTTCCTGCTACATCAGACGTTAAAGCAACAATTAATGGTAAAACTGTAAGTGTAACAGGATTTGACTTTAATGAAAATTTCGTTTCAGAAACTGAGAAATCTGATAAAACTTACGGTAAGAAACTTATAATTGAATTCGATGTAAAAGTAAGAGACGGCTTCATGGGCGGTAACAATGTTCCTACAAACGGAACTGCTTCAGGTATATATAAAAATGCAAGTGATAATACACCTGTAGGTACTTTCGAAGTTCCTGAAGTGGATATCGATTTACCTGAAATCAGTGTGACTGCACCTAATAAGAATGTATATCTTTTCAATAAGCTAGAAGAAAAAGACTTTGCTGATGCAAAGAAAGTAACTATCAATGGAAAAGAATATACACAAGAACAGTTCGATGCTCTTGGCTGGGAAAATGACTTTGTTGATCTTAACTTTGACAATGTTGTAAGCGGTAACGAATTTGATAAGCTTGCAAATGATACAAATTATACAGTTAAAGCAACGCTTTCACCAAAGACAAGCGGCACAAAAACTGCTAAGACAGATACAGCAACTGCTAAAATTAATGTATTTAAGCCTGAACTTACTTACAGAGATGTAACAAAGTATTACGGTGAGGCAGCAGATAACACAGCAATCTTAGGAGCAGCAACAGTCGGCAATATCGCATGGAAACATAATGATACTGTTGCAGAGCCTGCAAAGATGACGGGAACTGCTCCAACTGTAGTAAGCACAGCGGCTATAACTGATACAAGTCATATTAATGCTAAAGGAGTATTTAATACTGCGGAAGATTCTTATTACAGAGTATCAAGCAAGATTAATGGTGAAGATATTGCAAACCATGTTACTTACAAGCATGAGGCATGCACTCCAAACTGCGGATTTGATTCTGCTAAGGGACAGTTTATCGTTCACAAGAAGACTTGTACTTTGAACGTAATTAAGACTCTTCAGAGCGGTGACCGCACAGATTCATTTGTTATGAAGGTTACCGGAAATACAAAGGCTGATTTTGAACCTTTCGAGGTACTTGTAACAGGTACTGAACATGCAACAGTTAAAGGGCTTCCTGTTGGAACATATACTGTAACAGAAGATACAAACTGGTCATGGAGATATGAAGCAGTTGGCGGAGATTCAAAAACTGAAACTCTTGAAGCAGCTAAAGATAATGCGGAAGTTACAATAACGAATAGGCTGAAAGAAAACAAATGGCTGAACTTTGTAGCAAGTGTTCAGAACCTGTTTACTAAAGCTAATTAATAGTGGAGGATGGTAAAATGAAAAGAAATAAATTTTCAAAGAAAAGTTTATGCATCATTGCAGCCTCTGCTATGATTGTTGTAATTGCAGCAGTTGGCGTAACGATAGCATATCTTACAGACAAGTCACCTGAAGTGGAGAATACATTTACACCTTCAAAGGTAGAAACAGACATTGAAGAAAACTTTGACGGTAACGAAAAGACAGATGTAAAAATAACCAATAAAGGTGATATCGACGCATATATCAGAGCAAAAATTGTAATCAACTGGGTAAAGGAAGGTACAAATGAAGTTCTTCCTGCAAGCTCGGGTGATTATGAAATGGTAATGGGAAGCGATAAATGGAAAAAGATTGACGACATCTATTACTATATTGAAAAGGTTCCTGCAAAAGGAACAACAGAAAATCTGATTAATTCATGTAAGCCTATAGTTAAAAAGGATGGATATGTACTCAATGTTACTATTCTTGCAGAGGGTATCCAGGCTGAGCCTGATACAGCAATAAAGGAAGCATGGAAGATTGATCCTAACACTTGGCAGGAGGTGAAATAAATGAAGAACGTAAGTAAAATAATTTCATCTCTAGCAGTGATAGTGGTGCTTTTGATGGGCATGAGCAGTGCTGTTTATGCGCAGGATGCATCGGTAACATATGAGGGTAACTCAAGAAACTTCATTTTCGCACCCGGAAGTGAAGAATCACCTACAGACCTGTTTGCTGATTTCAAAGGTGTAATGCCGGGAGATCAGTTAAATCAGAAGATTAATGTTAAGAATAAAGCTTCTGACAAGGTTACAGTAGAAATATTTCTAAAGGCAGATGGCGCTGTTGAGGATGCAGAATTCCTTAACCAGATGAATCTGACTGTAACTGATAAGTCAGGCAACAAGCTGTTTGATGCTCCGGCAGATCAGACTGCAGGACTTACTGATTGGGTAAGCCTGGGCAAGTTCAAATCCGGCGCAGATGTTAATCTTGATGTAGCTCTGAACGTTCCTGTAACAATGGGAAATGATTTTCAGGACAGAATCGGTAAACTTAATTGGACATTTAAGGTAGTAGAAACACCTGTTCCTGCACCGGGCGTAAAGACAGGCGACAGCACAAACATTGTTGTTCCTCTAATCGTGCTTGTAGCAGCAATTGTTCTGATAGTTGTACTGATTAAAAAGAAAAAGAAGTAAATCATATGTAAATGATAAAAGACCATCTGGGATTGCCTCAGATGGTCTTTGTTAATCGGCGAATAATGCGTTTTTTATTTGTTCTCGGAGAAGCCTTGACCGAAAGTTTCGTTGGATTCTACGATTACTATGAACGCCTGTGGGTCTGCCTGTCTTACGGCTTTGCGGACGCCATACATTTCTTTGCGGCTGGTTGCGCACAGGATTACGTCTTTTCTGTTTTCGGTGTAGCTGCCTTCGGCTTTTAGGAAGGTGCAGCCTCTGCCGGTAGTTGCTTCTATTATCGGTGCAATAGTTTTTGCATATTCGGTTACTATCAGGGCTAGTTTACCTGATGAGAATCCATAGAGAAATTTGTCCATAACAGCAGATAAGATAAAGCTTATCATCAAACCGTATATCAGACCGTCAATGTCTCTGGA
Source organism: uncultured Clostridia bacterium (assembly GCA_938034165.1). Taxonomy (GTDB): domain Bacteria; phylum Bacillota; class Clostridia; order Peptostreptococcales; family Anaerovoracaceae; genus CALHKP01. Next base: position 6,689 of record CALHKP010000019.1, read on the forward strand.
TACGAGAACTGTACCAACCAGGACGATAACAGCATCCAAGACGAAAGAGATACTGCCTATACTCAGGTGAGGGTTCTTTGCTTTTATGGTTAGTGAAATGAAATCAGTTCCTCCTGTTGATGATTCTCTGGCAAATATCATTGCATATCCAAGACCTGCCAAAACAGCGGTGCAGACCATTGCAAGGATTTTTTCTCCTGTATAAATCGGCAGGAGTGGAGCAACATAGTCCATTACAAGGGATGTGATTATGATACTGCGCAAAGAGCGAAGCATGAAATCTCGGCCCAGGGTTTTGTAGCAGACTATTGCAACAGGAATATTCAGTGCCAGTGCAACAGCACCGATAGGTAAGTTAAACAGATGGTAAAATATTAAACCGATTCCGGTGAACCCGCTCATAGGGAATTTTGCATAGCTGCCGAAATTGTATGTTCCCAGTGCAATGAGAAAACCTGCAAATACATCAGTGAGAATATCAATCAGCAGATCCTTTGTTAAAAATTTTTTCTTGTTTTGCATTGCTTATTAACCTCCTTACCATACATCTAAAGCCTACTATATCACAGGAAAATTGCTTTTTCAAGATGGGTCTAACGTATCAGTAGAGCAGTCCTCCTACAAGAACGAAGTACTCAGGTAAGGAATTTTCCTCGCACCACAGAAGCTCGATTCCAAGCAGTTTTTGGGCAGTCATACCTACATTTCCGCCTAGGGCTTCTATGGAATATCTCAGTTTTTCAGGGAATTTGCAAGGTCTGTGGTATTTCTTTTCGCAGTTGTCTTCGCCGCAATATATGCAGCTTCCGGCGCTGAGAGCAACACTTCCCGGAATTTTCTTTTCTTCCTCATACAGCTCATCAGTCAGCGCCAGTTTTACTTCTGTTATATAGTCATTAAAATTATCCATGGTGATTGTATCATCATCTTTTAGATAAATTTTCTTGCCATATACCTTGAGCTGAGAGAACTTCCTCCAGTAGTCAATCGGGTCAAAATCAAAAGAAGGGCAAGACCATTTCTTATCATAAGCATTGCACTCCTTGCAGTACTGTATAAATTCATCCACATTCACGAAATCCCTGATGTAAGTTTCTATATTGATAGTATTTGTATAAGTTTCTATTCTCATTATGTTATATCCTTTCATGTTTTCTTTTTTGTTCAGACATTATACCTTAGTATATCACAAAAATGACAGATATTTACATCTTGCTTGCTATTTTTGGAACATAATCTAACCGGCAGAATTTTGCATATTGTTGCAGTTATCGATTATCCCCAGGTGGCATAGCGGTTAGTCTTGTATTTTTCTCCAAAATTCCTTATAATAACTAGTGGGAAAGTGGTCTCAGAACCTCAAAAAAGAATGATGATTTTTATCATCCAAGAAGAAAGGAAGGAATATGAGAAAAACAAAAATTATATGCACGATTGGTCCTGCATCAAAGAGAGAAGAAACTATTCGTGAAATGCTTCTGGCAGGAATGAATGTCGCGAGAATTAACTTTTCGCACGGAACTCACGAAGATCATCTGGAGACAATTACCAGATTCAGAAAGGTTAGAGATGAGCTTGGTATGCCGGCGGCTGTGCTTCTGGATACAAGAGGTCCGGAAATCAGAGTAAAGAATTTTGTAAATGGAAAAGAGTACCTCAAGGAGGGAAATGAGTTTACAATAACTACAAGGGATGTTGAAGGAACAGAGGAGATCGTATCTGTAACTTACAAGGACTTCCCGAATGAACTTGAACCCGGAAATCTTATTCTGATTAACGACGGAAAGATTGTAGTCAAGGTTAAGAGGATTGATGACAACGATGTTGTAGGTATTGTAGTTCATGGTGGAGAAATCAGTAATCACAAGGGAATCAATCTTCCTAATGTGAATCTGAACATGGAATACATGTCTGAACAGGACAGAAAAGACATTTTGTTCGGAATCGAAAACGATGTTGATTACATAGCTGCTTCTTTTGTCAGAAGTGCAGAGGATGTCAAAGTTATACGTAATCTGCTGGAGGAAAACGGCGGACACAAGATTAAGATTATAGCAAAGATAGAAAGCACCCAGGGCGTTGCAAACTTTGAAGAAATACTTCAGGCAGCTGACGGAATCATGGTTGCAAGAGGTGATATGGGTGTGGAAGTTGCTTATGAGATGCTTCCGGGTATCCAGAAGAAGTTCATCAAAAGATGCGTGCAGTCAGGCAAGATTGTTATTACGGCAACTCAGATGTTAGAATCTATGATTGAGAGCCCTATGCCTACGAGAGCTGAGATTACAGACGTTGCAAATGCAGTATTTGATGGAACAACCGGTGTTATGCTTTCGGGCGAAACTGCAGCCGGAAAATATCCTGTAGAAGCTGTCAGCACTATGGCAAAGATTGCAGAAAGAGCAGAAATCGATTTACCAAAATGGTATGCAAGAGATGAAGTATGGCACGAAATGGATTCTATGGATGTAACTAATGCCATTGCTCATGCTGCGTGCACTCTTGCAAGGGATATCAAGGCAGCTGCGATTATGGCAGTCACAAAGACAGGTTTTACGGCAGGAAGAATGTCAAAATTCCGTCCTGATACCATGATAATCGGTGCTACACCTTACGAGAAGGCATTTCATCAGATGGCACTTATGTGGGGTGTTCAGCCGATAATGGCAAATTACAGAGCTGACATAGAAGATCTTTTCGGTCACTTCTCACGCAAGGCCATAAGAGAAGACCTTGTAGAAGATGGTGACAAGATTGTAATCAGTGCAGGACTTCCTGTAGATATCAAGGGAAATACCAATATGATAAGAGTTGTTGAAGCCTCCCTTGAAAAAAATGAATAACAAGTGAAATAAAGGTCTACAGGACAAAAAATGTTGGTAAGAAGCACTATAACCGTTGAATTTTAAACGGTTATAGTGCTTCTGTTGTGTTTGAAATGGGATATACCGCACTAACTCAGCGCGTATCGTAAAAACGTAAACGGTAAACCATCCGTGCATTGAAATAATTAACGCCGCAGATTTGACTCTG
>CALHKP010000020.1 GCA_938034165.1 uncultured Clostridia bacterium
CACACCACCGTACGTGCCGTTCGGCATACGGCGGTTCAATTCAAATAATAATCCAAACAGCAAAGAAGTCCTGTTGTCTTTGCAACCGCTTGATAGTGGTCGCCAAATCCAGCGGACTGCTTCGCTATCCACATAGGGGCTCCAAGTTTCCGAAGTCCCCATATGCGTTTTTCTCTTGTCTTCCACTGCTTCCATATCACCATTCTCATCCTTGTCCGTAGGTGTTCGTCTATTCTCGTTAAGGCTTTTTTCATGTTGCCCATTCTAAAATAGTTTATCCATCCACGAATTACCTGATTTAGACGCATGATTCTGTAGTCCATTGTTACCGACCAGCTTCGATTTGTCAGCTGTTTCAGTTTTCTTTTGAACTTCTCGATTGAATCTTTGTGCGGTCTTGCCTTCCACAGTCCGTCATTGTTATCCTTCCAGAATCCGAGTCCAAGGTACTTGAGTTTAGTTGGTTTTGTAACCTTTGATTTAGTCGCATTCACCTTTAACCCAAGCTTCTTTTCTATCCACTTCGTTACTGTTGCCATTACTCTATTGGCAGCTGCACTGCTTCCTACTGCAATTACACAGTCATCCGCATATCTTACGAAGTGAAGTCCTCTTGCTTCGAGTTCCTTGTCCAGTTCATTAAGCATTATGTTGCTTAATAGTGGCGATAGATTTCCGCCCTGTGGTGTTCCCTTGGTTGTTGCTTCATATTTTCCCTTTATCATTACTCCTGCATTGAGGTATTTCCTAATGAGCGATTCTGTATCGGGGTCATTTATGAGATTGTGCACCAAGGTCATAAGTTTGTCTTGTGGTACATTGTCGAAGAATTTCTCAAGGTCGATATCAACTATGTAGGTATATCCATCATTGAAGTACTCAAGCAATTTAATAATTGCCTGCTGTGCTCTACGGTTTAGTCTGAATCCATAGCTGTACTCACTGAAGTGTGGTTCTGCTATCGGAGTTAGCACCTGTACTATCGCCTGTTCAATAACTCTATCTACTACTGTTGGGATTCCAAGGTTACGTACTCCGCCATTCGGCTTTGGTATTTCTACTCGTCTTACCGGTTTAGGTTTGTACTTTCTTCTTCGAATCTTATCTCTGATATCTACCCAGTTCTCTTTGAGATATTGGTCTATTTCATCGACAGATATTCCGTCGATTCCTCCAGCACCTTTATTTGCCTTTACCTTATCTAATGCGGCAAACATATTATCTCTGCTGAGTATCTTCTCTAGTAGTGCAGACATCTGGATTGTCTCCTTTCTTCGTTATGCTTCGCACCCTCTAACTCCTACCTCCTATGGAAGTTTCACTCCGTTACGTCTTTGTTACTACCTTCCTCGTCGGATATGGGTGCGTACTTTTGCGAGTCCATTTGACTCTTGAATTGTTCAGCCCTTCGCTCCGTTTCCATTACAGAAACTTCATCACTACTATGGCTTCGGCTGACTTCTCACAGTTCGTTGTTACTACAGATTATTCTGTCTGCGAGACCTCACGGGATAAGTCGTCAGTCTTTCCTCGTCTACCTGCCTAATCTACCAGTATGAGTTACGATTGCCTTTTGGACTTCACGACGTTTGGCCCGCTTATCCGTCATACTAGCCTTGGTATTAGGTTTCTGTTCGTCAGGCTACGATTTCGCTATCCCTTCTTCTCGCCTGTACCTCGCGATACAAACCTTGGGAGTCGCTATTAGGTTCGTCGGCAACTACGCCCTGCGTGGACTTTCACCACAGACTGACGGCATGCCCGTCATACCAAAAAACGCAGGCAGGGATTTTGCTCCCGCCTGCAGCTTTCGTTTAATATTTTAAATTAATAAATTCTCTTAACTGCTTCTTCGATATCTCTTGCAGTCATACCATACTTTTCTTTCAGTTCGTTAGGTTTTCCTGATTCGCCGAATGTGTCATACTGGCCAACCATTTCCATCTTAACAGGGCATTTCTTTACGACAACCTCTGCAACTGCAGCACCGAGACCACCTATGATTGAATGCTCTTCGGCAGTTACGATTTTGCCAGTTTCCTTTGCTGCCTTGATGATAGCTTCTTCGTCAATAGGCTTGATAGTATGCATGTCGATTACTCTTACGTCGATGCCTTCTTCTGCAAGAGTTGATGCTGCCATCATAGCTTCTGCAACCATGATTCCTGTTGCAATTACAGTAACATCAGCACCTTCTCTGAGAGTGTTTGCTTTGCCCAGCTTGATTTCGTCATTTTCTGTATAGAAAGTAGGAACAGCAGCTCTTCCCAGTCTTACGTAAGCAGGTCCTTCAAAGCCGATAACCTGTTCCATAAGCTTTTCTGTGCTCACTGCATCTGACGGATTTACAACAGTCATTCCCGGAATAGTTCTCATAAGAGCAATATCCTCGAATGTCTGGTGACTGGCACCGTCTTCGCCTACTGTAATTCCTGCGTGAGTTGCGCAAACCTTTACATTTGCACCTGTGTATCCGATTGAGTTTCTGATGATTTCAAAAGCTCTTCCTGCTGCGAACATAGCAAAAGTTGATGCACAAACAGTTTTTCCCGAAAGTGCAAGACCTGCAGCAGTTCCATACAGATTCTGTTCAGCGATACCCATGTTGAAAAATCTCTCAGGGTAAGTTTTGCTGAATTCGTTAGTCATAGTTGATTTTGATAAGTCTGCGTCCATAACAACCAGATTTGGGTTAGTTGCCCCTACTTTTACAAGTGTTTTTCCGTATGCCGCTCTTGTTGCTACATTGTTTCCCATTACCATTCACCTCCAAGTTCTTCTACTGCCAGCTTAGCTTCTTCTTCGTTAGGAGCTTTTCCGTGCCATCCTGCATTGTCTTCCATAAATGACACGCCTCTGCCCTTGTGTGTTCTTGCGATAATTGCAGTAGGTTTTCCCTTGCATGCTCTTGCAGCATCAAAAGCTTCAAATATTTCATCAAAGTTGTGTCCGTCAATAACCAGCACGTTCCAGCCGAAGGCTTTGAACTTTTCGTCTACAGGTTTTACGCACATAACATCGTCGTTGTTTCCGTCAATCTGAAGACCGTTCCAGTCAACAATTGCAACCATATTGTCCAGGTCATAATGAGCAGCTGACATTGCAGCTTCCCAGATCAGGCCTTCCTGAAGTTCTCCGTCACCAAGCAAAGTATAGATTCTGCCCGGATTCTTATCCATCTTATTGGCAAGAGCCATTCCCACACTTACAGAAAATCCCTGTCCCAGTGAACCTGTTGACATTTCGATTCCCGATACCTTGGACATATTTGGGTGACCCTGGAACTTGCTTCCCAGCTTTCTGAGAGTCATCATATCCTCTACAGGATAATATCCTTTTTCCGCCAGTGCAGCATACTGAACAGGACCTGCATGACCCTTTGATAGTATGAACTTATCTCTGTCAGCCATCTTAGGATTGTTTGGATCCACATTCATTTCCTTAAAATAAAGCGCAGTAACTATGTCTGCTGCGGAAAGGCTTCCGCCGGGATGTCCCGAACCCGCATGATAGATAGCTTTTACTACATCAACTCTTACTTTTGAGGCGATGTCCTCATAATATTTCTTGTCCACAGTAAATTTCCTCCTCATGATGTTTGATTTTATTCTGTTACAAGTTTGACTGCAAAAGGAAGCATTCTGAGAATGTCTCTTGCAATAACTCCATATTCGCCATATTTTTCCTTTGCCAGATCACCGGCATATCCATGAACAAAGACTCCCGCCTTTGCCGCATCATAAACACCGACCCCCTGACCAAGGAGCGATGCTATAATTCCCGTCAGTACATCACCAGATCCGGCCGTAGCCATCCCCGGATTTCCTGTTGGATTGACATACATTTCATCTCCGAATGCAACCAGCGTATTGTGACCCTTGAGCACTGCAACTGCACCATAAGTATCAGTCAAAGCCTTTGCAATCCGTCTTCTGTCAGTTGCCTTCGAAAAATTTCTTCCGAGAAGTCTTGAGGCCTCCTTCAGATGAGGTGTAATAACAGTTCTTCCTTCCGCCTTTCGCATCAAAGCCTTCAGCCTTGGACTTACTGCTATTGCATTGAGGGCATCAGCATCGAGAACTATATTCCCCTCGAAATTTTCCAGGATATATCTTACCAGTTTAATTGTTTTTCGGCTCACCCCAAGTCCCGGTCCGATTGCCACGGCATCAAACTCCGAAAGTCCGTCAAAGACCTTTTTTCTTTTGATAAAAACCGTCTCGGGACTCAAAACAGATGCCGTTCTGATCGCCTTCTTCGGCATGGCAAGTTTTACGATTCCGCTCCCCGTTCTCTGGGCACTTCTTGCCGCAAGTGTTGCAGAACCTATCATTCCGTCGCTTCCCGCAATCAGAAGAATTCTGCCGAAATCGTCCTTTGTTGAGAATTCATCCCTCTTGGTTAAAATTCCGGAAACAAACTCTCTGTCTATAATTTTGGTTGTATCTGTCTTTTCCATGATTATCTACACCCCAAGAAATATCATTGCCATTAAGAAATAAATTGACAATGCGATTATATCTGAAACAGATGAAATTGCCGGATTTGCAATAAGTGCAGGGTCAAGATTCAGCTTCTTGACAATCAGAGGAATCATACTTCCGATTACCTTTGCTATCATGACGATAAACAGCATCGCACCGCACACCGTACAGGCTATCATAGCTCCGTTTCCGTCCAGCCAGCATACCCTGACAAAGTTAATTGCACTCAGGGATAATCCGAGAACAAATCCTATACGGATTTCCTTCCATAATATTTTGAAACAGTCGGAAGTGTCCACCTCATCGGTTGCAAGACCACGAATAATCAGCGTCGCAGCCTGAGAGCCGGTGTTTCCTCCCGTACCCATAAGCATAGGCATATATGCAACAAGGCATATAACCTTAGATAAACTGCTTTCAAATCTTGTGATGATAAGTCCTGTAAACACATACGCAACCATCAGAATGACAAGCCACGGAAGTCTGTTGAGAACATGCTGTTTAACAGACATGTCAAGATATCCCCTGTCCGAATTGTCAAAGTCAATGACACCGTTCATTCTTTCGATATCCTCTGTTGCCTCTTCTTCCATTACATCGAGGATGTCATCGACTGTAACAATACCCACAAGTCTGTGCTCGTTATCCACAATAGGCATTGCAAGAAAACCGTACTTCTTAAAGTCGTCTGCAACATCTTCTTGGTCGTCGTAAACATTCTCATATACGTAGTCTGTACGCATTATATCCTTGATTCTCGTATCATCATCTGTGATTACGAGAGTGCTGAGGGATACTATACCAATCAGCTTACGACCTCTGTCCTTTACATAACATGTATAGATGGTTTCCGCATCCATTCCTTCTCGCTTGATATGCTCAAGAGCTTCTCTGACAGTCCAGTCCTTCTGAAGACTTATGTAATCAGGTGTCATCAGGCTGCCCGCACATGTATCAGGATAATTCAGAAATGTGTTTATAAGTTTTCTTTCGTTTTTTGGTGTTTTTTCCAATATTTTATCAACTATGTTAGCAGGAAGTTCCTCCAAGATATCGATCTTGTCGTCGAAGTCCATCTCCTTGACAATTTCTTCTATTTCCTTATCGGTTATTCCGTTAACAATGTTGACTTGGTCATCAGATGGCAGTTCTGAAAAAACTTCTACCGTAACGTCCTTTGGCAGCAGTCTAAACAAAATCACCGTCTTCTGTATGTCTGTTTCTTCTGTTATGTCTTCAAGTAATTCGGCAATGTCTACAGAGTTGAACTTGAGTATTTCGTCTCTGGCCTTGAAGTACTTCTTTTCTTCCAGAAGCGCTACAATCTTTTCTAACGCCTCTTCCATTGCCGCGTCTCTGTCAAATATAGGTTCCATTCTTGCTCTCCTTCTTTCTTCTTTTGGAGCCTGCGCCATCCGCACCCATCGAAGGAAATTATCAAAGCAATGAACCTTTTTTGAATCAGCCTATAAATCAGTACGTGAAAAAGCGTAAGCACCATTTATTCTGTTGTTTTTCAATCGTATTGGGACTCGCCCGGTGTCCATCTTTTTCACTTCCTTTCAAATTTATAATTACTTTATATTATACTTAAACCGCGCTCTCAATGCAACCGTTTAGCTTGTTCGTAAATAAATACTTTTTTCCTGTGTTGACTAAAAATTGGCAAAGTGTTATATTGGAATCATAGAGAGATTAAATAGCTAATCTTATTAAAGTTTGCAATTTTATAACAGAAAAGAGGAGATCAAAATGGCTAATTTAGTACAGAAGTACATCGACATTGCAAAGGAAAAGAATCCTGGAGAACCAGAATTTCTACAGACAGTAGAAGAAGTTCTTACTTCAATTGAACCTGTTCTTGAGGCTCATCCTGAATATGTTGAAGCAGGACTTATCGAAAGACTTATCGAACCTGAAAGAGGAATCAGCTTCAGAGTTCCATGGGTTGATGATGAAGGAAAAGTTCAGGTAAACAGAGGCTACAGATTCGAATTCAACAGCGCTCTTGGACCTTACAAAGGTGGAATGAGATTCGCACCTAACGTATATCCTGGAATCCTTAAATTCTTAGGTTTTGAACAGATTTTCAAAAACAGCTTAACTGGCCTACCTATCGGTGGTGGTAAAGGCGGTGCAGACTTTGATCCTAACGGAAAATCAAACGGCGAAATCATGAGATTCTGCCAGGCATTTATCTCAGAATTATACAGACACATCGGACCTGACACTGACGTTCCTGCAGGAGACCTTGGTGTTGGTGCTAGAGAAATCGGTTACATGATGGGTCAGTACAAAAAATTAACTAACAGATACGATGGAACTTGGACAGGTAAGGGAACTCAGAACGGTGGTCTTGCAGGAAGAACTGAAGCTACTGGTTACGGTATCGTATTCTTCGCAAGAGAAATGCTGAAACACTTCGGTGAAGAACTAAAAGGAAAGACTGTTGCAGTATCAGGATTTGGTAACGTATCATGGGGTACAGTTACTAAGCTGAACGAACTTGGTGCAAAAGTAATCACAATCTCAGGACCTGACGGATACATCTACGATCCAAACGGCGTAAGCGGAGAAAAAGTTGACTACATGCTTGAACTGAGAAACTCAGGAAAGAACATCTGCTCACCATACGCAGAAAAATTCGAAGGATCAGAATTCCACGCAGGAAAGAAACCATGGGAAGTTAAGGCTGACCTGTACATTCCATGTGCTACTCAGAACGAAATCCGTATCGAAGATGCTCAGGCTATGGTTGCTAACGGATGTAAATACCTCTGCGAAGGTGCTAACATGCCTACAACTAACGAAGCTATTGCTTACCTACAGGAAAACGGCGTAATTGTTGGACCTTCAAAGGCTGCTAATGCTGGTGGAGTTGCTTGCTCATGTCTCGAAATGAGCCAGAATGCTCAGCACATCATCTTCTCAAAGGAAGACGTATATGCTCAGCTAGAAGGAATCATGGTTAACATCCACAAGCTTGCTGCAGATGCTTGCGAAAGATACAACCTTGGTTACAACCTGTTAGCAGGTGCTAACATCGCTGGATTCGAAAGAGTTGCAGAAGCTATGATGCTTCAGGGTATTGTATAATATCTCGCAAAATCCAATAAAGATATATTTAAGGAGATGGAATTTTCCATCTCCTTTTTTTGTGGTCTATAAAAGCGGTTAGGCTCCGGCACGGTTAGCGGAGACTAAGCATCAATTCTAAGGCAGTTAGCCTCGACTAAGTTAGCATCAAAGAGTGATTAGTCATGTCAAACTTGACTCTCAGGTTTAGTTAGTCACAGCTAACTCAGCGCATATCACAAAAATGGCAATTTGCGCTTACATTTTTCGTCCCTGATTCAGCGCAATTTTACAT
>CALHKP010000021.1 GCA_938034165.1 uncultured Clostridia bacterium
AGCAGCTTGATTAATTGTTACCTAAAGGAATTTACACACTAATTTATACTTGACTAAATGAAAGAAGAATTTGGAGAGGAAAATAAGCGAGATTTTTCAAAACTTAAATCTACGCTTATTGAGGAACCAAATTTTACCGTACGATTTAACGATGTGGCAATCTGCGCTTAGTCAACCGCGAAAAAAGACAGCGCAGATTGCGACTATTGGAATATGCGCTGTTTTTCCTTATTTTGTGGTTGATAGTAATCAACCAAGCGTAGTCAAAACACTTTTGCCCTATAGACCCAAGTTTTTAAATTTCTTACATTTGCTTGTTTGGCAAACCATTGCTTCTTTACTCAAAGAATACTTTTATTGCTTTTCTCATATATTCGATGTCTGATGCTCCGCATGTTTCAAAGGATGAATGCATAGCAAGCTGCGGAAAACCTAAGTCACAAACCCTTACAGGTATGTTCATGGACATTATGTTTCCAAGAGTTGAGCCTCCTGCAAGATCGGCTCTGTTTGAATAAATCTGATAAGGCACCTCTGCCTTTTTGCAAAGTTCAGCGAAGAATGCCCCGGATTCGCCGTCTGTTGAATATTTCTGAGCCGCATTGAACTTGAGGGCGATACCTCTGTTCATCACTACCTTTTCGTTTGGATCGAAAAATTCGCTGTAGTTAGGTGAAAATGCATGGGCATTGTCGGCCGAAAGTGCCATTCCTTCAGCAACGTCAATTACATGTTGCTCATATGAGCATCCCAAATTTTCGTTTACTCTTCTCATGACATCATAGAAAAACAGAGAAGCCGCTCCCTGTCTTGTTCCGCTGCCTGTTTCTTCATTATCGAATACACAGTAAAAAGAACTGTGCTGAGTTTTTTTGCCTTCCAGAAATCCTCTGAGAGTTACGTAAGCACATGCCAGGTCATCAAGCTTTGGCGCTGACACAAACTCTTCATTTCTTCCCCAGATTCTTCCCTGTTCTCTTACATATAAGAAGAGATCCTTTGCAAGAACATCCTCAGGATTTACACCTGCAGCCGCTGCGATTTCAGCTTCGAATTCAGCCTCTGCACCTGCCTCACCGTAGATAGGCTTCATATCCTTTGCAACATTGAATTCATGACCTTTGTTGACACTGCGGTTAAAATGAATAGGTGCGTTTGGCATAATGCACATGTCTCTGTCAACGTTAACCAGCTTTTCTGTAAGCTTGCCGTCTTCTCCGGTAAAAACTCTTCCTGCAACAGACAGAGGTCTGTCCATCCATGTGCTAAAAATTCCGCCGCCGTAACTTTCCGTTCCCAGTACAGAGTATTTTCCGTCAACACTTATAACAGGTTTCTGCTTGAGCTTGAATCCCGGTGAATCGCTGTGGGAAGCCACAATTCTGTATCCGGGCTTTCTGTCATTCGGAATGCGAAATGCAATCAGACTCGAACCGTTTCTTGTTACAAAATAGCCCTTGTCAGGTTCAAGTGTCCAACTTTCCGATTCCGATAACTCTGTAAATCCGTTTTCCTGAAGCTCTTTTTTTACTTCCGCTATAACGTGAAACACTGAAGGTGTTTTGCTTAGAAAACTAAGTAATTTTTTTGCTGTGTCTGTCATCTTTTTTCCCTCTTTTTCTTTATTTCTCGAATTTTTCTCTCAGATATTCTACATAATAATTCGGATTCAGTTCTTCTTTGCAGGCTTTTTCTATAAGCTCAAAGGTATTGTAGCAGGCTCCCCACTCATAAACATTCTCTATCATCCACTTGTTGATGATAGATGTACCTGTTTTCAGAATCAGCTCATCGAGATTTCCGTGTTCCGCCTCTATGGCCTTTGCAAACTGTGCCGAAGCAACGCTGGCCAGCAGATAAGTCGGAAAATATCCCACATAACCGGCAGCCCAGTGAACATCCTGAAGTATTCCTTCGGCATCATCGGAAGGCACGACCCCGAGATACTCTCTGTACTTATCCGTCCACACTTTCTTGGCCTCAGATACATCCAGTTCCCCGTTTATCAAAGCCCTTTCGATTTCGTAACGAATCATAACATGAACCAGATATGTGAGCTCATCTGCACTTATTCTCACAGGACTTTTTTCGCACCTGTTAATATGGTCATAAAAAGCATCCAGACCAACATCTCTCAACTCCGGTACAATCTTTGCCGCCTTCGGAAAAACCCTCTTCCAAAATGCATAACTTCTTCCGATTACATTTTCATAAAAGCGCCCTACAGCCTCATCCATAGCAAAGGATGGAGTTTCTCCCAGCAAAGTTCCCTTTAGGTTTCTGTTTATATTCTGCTGGTAAACACTCTTTCCGCCGGAATGAAGCACATTAAAGATGCCGACACAGAGGTCATCCTCAGAATAGTAATTCACGATTCTTACGTCAGAAGGTGAATTCGCAAGGACAGTTGCCTGAGCCCCAACGTCTACTCTTCCACGGTCAAAGTCAAAGCCGATTTCCGTCAGAAGAAGCTTCCATAACTTAATCTGAACATCTTCGGAAACCCCGGAAATAGGTGCTATGTCCTTGGTTTTGCTTTGTTCCTTCAGCTTGTTTTCTATCATAGAAAACAGTGGCTCTCTGATGGTTTCAACCATATTGTCTGCGTCTTTGCAGGAAAAACCTTCCACATAATAATTCAAAAGTGCATCGTATGGTTCTTCTTCGTATCCCCAATAGCCGGCAAAGCTTTTGAATGTGTTTATCAGCTTACTGAAATTCCCCTTAAATTTGTCAAAATCAGCTTCGTTTCTCGCTTCTTCCCACACCTGCTCAGAAAGTGCCACAAGTCTTATATATGCGGCGTATTCCTCCTCAGGAATCACTCTCATGGCTTCACCCGACTCCTTTATATGCCTGATCATTCTGTCAGTCACAAAGTCGTTTTTCGGATTGTTTTCGAAGTAAGCAAAGTCATCCAGAAACTCTCTGGATGTAAGCATCTTGTACTGCATGTCTGCAATAAAAGACATCACTTCACTTCTGTAGCCGATTGAATTTTTCGGCATGTATGTTACCTTATCCCAGTATATCAGCCCGTTCAGGGTGTATTTGCAATATTCTATTTTGGCTAACTGCTCACGAAATCCCGCAAGCCTTTCCTTGTATGTCATAAAATCTTCCCCTGACAAGCCTTTCTATTTCAGATTAAAATTAGTAAAAAACGGATGCAGCGTATTTCCGGCAAATTCCCTCTTCGGCGCCTTTGCTTTTTCCTCATTGTCTGCAACCTCTGCAAGAATTCTCTCCTCAAAAGCTTTCAGTTCCTCATTTTCGAGATATTCCATCAGCGCAAGAAAAATTCTCGCTTCGCGCTTCAGCTTCTGCATCTTGAACTTGTGAGTTCTTACAGTGGCTGAGTTTATATCCATCTCCTCGCTTATCTCTCTGTTTTCCATCCCATCATGAATGGAAATCATCATTTTTTTCTGTATATCCGTTAATCCGTTAACCGACTTTTCCAGAGAAACAAGGCTCTTAAATGGGCCTTCATGCTCTTTGTAAATATGTTCGGCACAGGCTCTCTCTGCATCTACAGATCTTCCGTCAAATGTGTAAATCACGCCCTTCTCAAAGTTTTCACCGCAAAATATACATCTGTACACATTTCCGTCTTCCTCTATTGTATAACCTCTGATCAGTTCTGTTACTGTCAGATCCTTAAACTGGTTTTCCATCCTCGTTCTCCTCTCTTCGGAGTTCATCTTTGCCAACGTTCTTCTCCTTCAAATACCACCTTAAACTTTATCACACATCACCGCCCCATGCAAGAAAGTCCGGGTTTTATAAATATATACTTATTTGTCAAAAAACAAAAGAGGCAGCCGGTCAAAGTACCCTTTGCTCTTTTGCTGCCTCTCTCGCTGTTTATTTGCACTGGTGTATTATAACAATATAGGGCATTCTACCTTAATAGAATCCTGTTTTACAGTTATCTGTGTAACAGTGTCCGGTCTCTGAGTAGCTTCAGCGTCGATTCCGTATATAATCAGCGCCAGCTTGTGACCTTCCTTAACAGTATAATCTGTAGGAACCATATCAAATTTATAATTATAAAACTTTCCTTCTTCTATCTTTTCTTTGCTGTAATTGCAAGTTCTGTTCTGGGCGTTCAGCCATCCCCTTGTAATTACCTTAAATTCTGATGGTTCCTTTTCAAGTCCGAATTCGAAAGCGCCCTTTTCATCTTTGATTTCTTCTGCAGTGATTCTGTTGTCCTTTCCGAGGTCAACAAGCATTGCACTTAAGATTGCAGTCGGTTTATCGATTGCAGCATCAAAGCTTACATGAGCGTATCCGGCAAATCTCATGTCACCATTTGCTCCCTTTTCAGCAGGATCCCAGACATACTTGAGTCTGTTAGCGTAGCTTTCGTCTTCTGACATAACAAGCTCATTCAGCCATTCAGCCAGGTTGTCTTTTTCCTTGTTATAGACAGTGCTGTTAATGTCGTCTGTGATTACTGCTTCGCCTTCTGCATTTACAGGGAACATGTGTCTGTCCTCAAAAGGAGGCCAGATGTCTGATGTCATCCACCTTGTCTGGTCAACATTGCTTTCTACGAGGACCTTAGGTTCCTTTTCGGCACCTGTTTCAATTCCCTTAAGATAGTAATCGAGCCATTTTTCCAGAATCGGAAGAGTGTTTGACTCTTTCAGGTTGTAAATGTAGATATGTTCTCCCTGATGAAGCATTATTTTTCTTTCGATATTTCTCTTTGCAAGTTCATCAAAGAGTGGGAAACACTGGTTAGTCTTTACATTCCAGTCATTGATACCGTGAATGATAAAGAATGAGCATTTTACGTTGTCCAGCTGGTTCAGATAGTTTCTTTCATCCCAGAATCTGTTGTAATTTCCACTTTCTCTATCCTCTCCTCTGAGAAGGTTTTCCTGTGACTGTTCGAATACTTCTTTTACCTTTGCAAAATCATCAGCGTCCTTCGCTCTGCTGAAGCAATATTTTGCAAGAATATCAAGGTCATCACCCTGCCAGCCGATTGCAGTAAGGTTAAGACCGTTGCATTTGTAATATGCATACCAGTTGGAAATCGCAGCTTCAGGAATTACTGTTTTCAGACCTTCTACTCCTGTTGCAGCAACTCCGATACACATAGTTCCCAGATATGACTTTGCTGTCATAGCAACGTTTCCTGTGCACCAGTCAGCTTTGATTTCGATGTTGTTTTCTTTGTCTGTAAATGCTCTTGTTCTTCCGTTTAACCAGTCAATAACCGCTTTGAATGCAAGGATTTCTTCTCTTGAACCTGTAATTGTCACACCTTCGGATCCGCGTGTTCCCAGTCCTCCACAGAATACAGCGGCAAAATCTCTTTCGATAAAATGATCGTAAAGTTCTGATATACAGTCAAATGCAGGTTCTTCGTCTATGATTGCACTTTCGGCATAACCTTTTGTTTCTCTTACGATTTCAGGAGTCACTGTTCTGTCTTCTGAAAAATCGTATCGGATATCTTCTTCTCTTATATTCTGAGTGTCATAAGCTTTTACTTCTGTATTAACGTCGTGTGGAACATACCAATCCTCGTTGCATGTAAGCATATAAGGGTTTGCAACATACAGAGCCGGCACCTTTGTGCCTTTTTCAGTTGAGAAAGGGCGTCTGATATAGACAGCCACAAGGTCTAACTTTCCGTCTTTGTCTGTGTCAACCGGTGTTTCCACATAAACTCTTTCGATAATATAGTTCTTCTTACTATCCATTTGTGTTATTTTACTTCCTTCGCTTTTTGTTTTTTAAGAAATACTTTCCAGATTGCAACAAACACAGCTCCGAGAAGAAGCATTACAATCAGGAATCCAAAGAATAATCTGTATCCGTGTACCCCTGGGTTCTTATCAATAAGTACACCTGCAAGGACTGAGCAGAAAATTTCAGGCAGATATCCGATAGTTGAAATGATACCTGCAGCTGTTCCTGAATATTTTTCAGGAATTGCACCTTCGTCCATCATAGCCCAAGTCATAGCCATGTTTGCACTGTAGAAGATATAAATCAGAATGAACAGGATTGTGAACAGCACAATGCTTCCTGTGTTCAGAGGCAGGAATAAGATTGCTGCTGTACCTGCTGCCATTGCAAGGAATGAAACAAGCATTACGTTACCTGTACCGATTCTGTCTGTGATATATCCGCCACCTACATTACCAAATAGTGAGAACCATCTCTTAAGTGCAGCAAGTGATGCAGCGAAAGTAACTGATGCTCCCAGAATGCTTGTTGCATATGGAGTAAAGTAGTAAAGTGACATTGTAAATACATAGTTACAGAAAGTAACCATTGCGATAATCCAAAGTGCAGGAAGTTTAAGAACTTCTCCGATGCCCTTGAATGAAATCTTTTCACTCTGTTCTTCTGATTCACCCTTTACTGTGAAGAAGCAAAGGATACCCATAATTATTGTAAGAACTGAGTAGAATACGATTACGTAAATCATACCCTTGTGCTGGTCTTCCATCTGTCCTGCACCGATACGGAATGCTGCTACAGCTGCCATTGCCATCAGCGCTGCACCGACACCACGGCCGCCTTCGAAGAATCCGAATGCCTTACCCTGGTCACCTGAACCTGAAAGAATTCTTACTGCTTTTACGCATGCAGGCCAGAAAGCAAACAGTGATGAAACACCCCAGAATGCATACAGACATACTAGCTGTACAAATGTCAGTGGCAGAAGGTGAAGGAATCCGCCAAGACCTGTACCGATAAGTGATACAGTCAGGATTGTTCTTGTTGAGAATCTGTCAGCAACAACGCCTCCGAACAGGTATGAAATCATACCGAATACTCCAAGTACGCTTCCGAAAATACCCATCTGAGTGTTTGTCAGATGATAAGTTTCCAGATATGCATCATAATAGTCAAATCTGAAGTACGGTAATCCGTAGATAATAGTACCACTGAAAGCAATAATGATAATTGCCCAGAAGTTCTTGGCCATCTTTTCGCCAAGACCGATTTTCTGTAAAAGTTTGTTCATTTTTACACCTCTTGTTTTTTAAAAAATTAATATATAATTCCAACGGAAAAATTCTTTTCCGATATAGACATACTAATTGTCCCTATTTTTATTCGGGATCTTTGACCCTGTTGTATTTCTTCAGTCCCAGCATAACCACTACTGCTGCAATGGCATAGAGCACAGCCGCAATATAGTAAGCCTGTCTGTAACCTTCCTGAGTCACGAACAAAATCTTTCCTGTGAAAGTTCCGCTTATTATAGAAACGATTCCCGCAACAAAGTTTACCACTGCCGTGTACGCAGGTCTCAGTTCCTTCGGAACGACGCTCATTGAAAGAGAGCTTTCCGCCGGGCTACTCAGATTTGCAAGTCCCGCTCTGACAAAGAGAGCAGTTCCGACTGCCGGAATCATCATATCTCCGAATTTATCTCCGTTTGCGATTATGAGCATGAAAGGAACCGACAGCGCAACTGAAAAGAATATAGTTCCTACTTTTCCAAGTTTCTTTACGGCTAATGGCGTAAAGAACATAAATACGATAATTGCTATATATGAAATCGATACCATCAGAGATGATGTCGCCTTGTCAATATGCAGGTTTCTGTTCAAGAAAACTGTGTAATATGATGTAAAAAGCCCCATTGCAAAGGAAATCAGCATCCAGAATATCAGATAGAATACTGCGTCTTTGTTCAGAAGAGCCTTTCCTGCACCGCTGATTTTTTCTCTGAATGTAAGTGAATCTTCCTGAAGTTCTTTGGACTTATAGTCCTCTTCCTTTTCTCTGATCATCAGAACTGGGATGATTGACAAAAGTGCAAGAATGCCCACTGCAATAAGCACATATTCGTTACCCTTCAGGTAAGCGCTGTGTTCAGCTGCACCCATATCTGTAACGAAACGAGTTGCCTGCTTTGCCACACTGTATGTAAGCCCCGACACTGCTGAGAAAGCCTTAACCACAAGCACTCCTCCAAGATATGTCGCAAGGAAATATCCCACATAACCCATGTAGTAAGTTCTTGTATACCATCTAATTCCCTCTTCTCCGATAGACTCAGTATATACCGAAACATAAGGAGCCAGAATTATGAAATGAATCTGCACACCCGTTAGCGCCAACAAAGTCGCTGCAGTCAGAATCCATGGCGAGGATACGAAAACCGCACCAAAGAATGCTGCTGAAGTACCTGCTGCACAGAGAATCAGAATCTTCTTGTATCCTAGCTTAGGAATGAGCAGCAGAACCGCCGCACTGATAAATGTGGCATATCCATAAAATGCCCAGAAGGAAGTCGCGATAGAAACCGATACCTCCTGCAGGTAGTTGACATAGGTGTCATACAAAACTCCGCTTGCCAGGTTGTTGATGATATAACTTACTATAAATAGTATGAGATTATATTTTTCTCTCTTATCCAGTCTGTTTTCTGTTTTCTTTTCCATTACAAATTTTCCTTTTGTAAACAATTACTATTTTCATTTATTATTTTGTAAACTTTATCCGCTTTTGTTTACTTTTTTACCATAACACACTTCACATTCATAATCAACATCAAACTTTCAAATTTTCTAAATTTTGTACTTTTTACAAAACCCCTCTATGCACGCCTCTCCCGTCAAAAGCATTAAAAAAACAATGTCTTCCGGTCAAAACCCTTGAAAAATGAGGCTTTTTTGATAAAATTAATTCTATCGAAAGTAAATGCACTTTCTAAGCAAGGAGGAGATTATGGATATAAAAACAAAAGCAGATGAAATATTTCCCCAAGTGCTGGAAATCAGACACCATCTTCATCAGCACCCGGAGCTTTCGGAACACGAAGTTGAAACAGAAAAATTTATCTGCGAATTTCTTAACCAAAACAACATTCCCTACAGAAACAATGTGGCAGGACACGGTGTTATTGCACAGATTGGAACAGGTTCAAAGGGTTTTGCAATAAGAGCGGATATTGATGCCCTGCCTATTCAGGAAAAAAACGATTTGCCTTACGCATCAGTAAACAAAGGAGTTATGCACGCCTGCGGACATGACATGCACACATCCATACTGATGGGAACGGCTCTGGTTCTTAAATCCGTTGAAAAAGAAATTACAGAAAAAGACGGCTGCGTCAAGCTTTTGTTCCAGCCTGCAGAAGAAACCATCGGCGGAGCTTCACCTATGATTGCAGAGGGCGCTTTGGAAAATCCAAAGGTTGAAGGAATAGCTGCACTGCACATGGACCCTGCATATCTTGCCGGAAAAATCGTCGTAAAACACGGTCCCATGAATGCCGGAACCGCAACCTTTACAATAACAGTAAAAGGCATAAGCGCCCACGGAGCTCATCCGGAAAATGGCGTCGATGCGATAGTGGTTGCAAGCAATGTGGTGACTGCACTTCAGACTATATCCAGCAGATTTAACTCGCCTACAACTCCTGTAATAGTTTCTATCGGTCGCTTTGATGCAGGCACAGCACCTAATGTAGTTGCAGACACAGCAGTACTCAGAGGAACTTCAAGAGGTCTGAATTTCGAAACACTAGAAGGAATCAAATCAAAGATCGCACAGATTTCCACAGGAATATGCGAATCCTATGGTGCAAAATGCGAGATTGAGTGGGGAGATGACTGCTATCCCCCATTGGTAAACGACGACGATATCAACAAACTGATCGAAGAATCCGCAGAAGAACTTCTCGGAAAAGAGTCCATAGTGTATATGCCTGAGCCTAGCCTTGGCGCGGACGACTTTGCATTCTTTACACAAAAAATAAAAGGAGCATACTTCGACCTGGGAAGTATGCGTCCAAATGAAGAATTCCATCCACTTCATAATGAACTTTTCAATCCTGATGAGGATGCCATGAAAAACGGTATCATGGTAGAATCCATGACCGCTCTGAAATTCTTCTCAATAAAATAGGCCTATAGGCCCAAAAGAAGCAATTAAAAAAGAAGCTGCCGGCAGGCAGCTTCAACTGTTTTTTGAAATTTTTACAGAATATCGATATATTCCCCTGAAAGGGCTTTGTTCATGCTTCTTACTGCGCAGAATTTACCGCACATTGAACATGAATCATCGTGTTCAGGTGATCTGTCTGCACGGATTGCCTTGGCTGTTTCAGGATCCATTGCACATTCCCACTGTTTTTCCCAGTCAAGAGCTCTTCTTGCATCAGCCATCTTGTCGTCAATATCTCTTGCACCTCTTACGCCTTTTGCGATATCTGCCGCATGAGCCGCAATCTTGGATGCCATAATACCCTGCTTAACATCGTCTACATTTGGAAGTGCAAGGTGTTCAGCCGGTGTAACATAGCAAAGGAACGCTGCACCTGACATAGCTGCAACAGCTCCACCGATTGCTGCTGTAATGTGGTCATAACCCGGTGCAATATCAGTTACGATAGGACCAAGAACATAGAATGGTGCTCCCATGCAGATGCTCTGCTGAACCTTCATGTTTGCTGCAACCTGGTCTAGTGGAACGTGTCCCGGTCCTTCTACCATTACCTGAACATCCTTTTCCCATGCCCTCTTAGTGAGTTCTCCCAGTCTTACCAGCTCTTCAATCTGGCATACATCAGTTGCGTCTGCAAGGCATCCAGGTCTGCACGCATCTCCGAGAGAAATAGTAACGTCATGTTCTCTGCAGATATCCAGGATTTCGTCATAGTATTCGTAGAATGGGTTTTCTTCCCCTGTCATGCACATCCATGCAAATACAAGTGAACCGCCTCTTGAAACGATATTTGTCTTTCTCTTGTGCTTCTTAATCTGGTCGATTGTCTTTCTTGTGATTCCGCAGTGAAGAGTAACAAAG
>CALHKP010000022.1 GCA_938034165.1 uncultured Clostridia bacterium
AACAAGCGAAAAATGTAAGCGCAAATTGGCATTTTTACGGATAGCGCTGAGTTAGGCGACACTAACCACCCCGAGATCAGCACTTATGCGCCGTTAACCGCCCCGGGCAAGCGGTTATGCATCACTAACCGCACCGAAACAAGAAATTTCAGACAGCTAACCGATTACAAGGGCTAAGTTTAGCACACCTAACCGCCCGGTGCTGTGGGTTCAGCATGCCTAACCGCCCGGTGCTGTGGGTTCAGCATGCCTAACCGCTCTAATCGAGAGCTATAATGCAAAAACGAAAAAAGAGACAGATAAAAATCTGTCTCCAACTGTTTTTCAACAATTTTTATGATAGGAATTCCGATACAACTTCTCTGACCGCATTGCCATCAGCAAGGCCTTTCACCTTACCCATAACAGGACCCATGAGTTTTCCCATATTCTGCTTACCGCCTTCTATTCCCAGTGCAGCTGCAGTTTCCTTAACAATTTCCATGATTTTCTCTTTGGATAACTGTTCAGGCAGGTATTTGTTCAGAACATCTATCTCTGCGTTATATGCATCTACAAGATCTGTTCTTCCCGCTTTCTCAAAATCAGCGAGGGCATCTTTTCGCATTTTGACCTGTTTGGACAAAATTGCAATTACGCCGGCGTCATCTAATTCTTCTCGGTTGTCCACCTCATACTGCTTAACAGCTGCACGAGCCAGACTTATTGTATTCTTGGCAACCTCATTGTGAGCCTTCATTGCCTCCTTGAAGTCTGCCATAAGTTGTTCTTTTAAAGTCATTTATATCACCTCGGTTCGCTAAATGACTAGAATTTCTTAGCCTTTTTTCTTGCAGCTTCAGACTTTTTCTTTCTCTTTACGCTTGGTTTTTCGTAATGTTCTCTTTTTCTTACTTCAGCCATAACGCCATCTCTAGCGCATGATCTCTTGAATCTCTTAAGAGCACTTTCCAAACTTTCGTTTTCTCTGACGATAACCTGTGCCATATTCCAATTCACCTCCTGACCAACTTGAAATATGAAGCTATGAACAGTCTTAGCCTATAACGAAATTATTATACTATTTTTGAAATCACTAATCAAGCTATTTTTTGCCGAAACCCCATATCTTTTTTCTTGTTTTTGCTGTGATAATACTTTTCGAAACGCTTTTTTGGTGCTATACTATAGTAAAAATAATCGAATTATTCAACAAAAGCAGTTTCTGCACTGGAAATCTGCAAAACCGGGAGGTGAATACTTTGAACTACGACACCAGACTTATACAATTAGAAGACAGGTTCGGAAACTGGGTTAAAGACGACAGGGAAAACGAAAAATGTTCCTCTGCCAAGATGAGCAGCGAGCTTTATCCCTACAACACCCTCTTTTCACCTATCAGAGTCAACAAAACCGTTTTGAAAAACAGAATCGTCATGGGTCCTATGGGAAATATCAATATGTGCGAAGAAACCGGAAGACCTAACGACAAAATGCTCCAATACTTCTTTGCTCGGGCAAAGGGCGGAGCCGGACTTCTGACAACAGGCCTGATACCTGTGAGCCACGGAATAGATAATTCCATCACCGAATTAGGCAAGCTCACCATGTTTCCGAGAATCGACCGCTCAAGAACGGTCTTCTCCGGATGGAGAGACTTGGCCAAAGGTGTTCACAGCTACGGAAGCAAAATGTTTATACAAATCACACCGGGACTGGGCAGAGTGGGTCCTCCTATGTGTCTGCCAAACCAGTTCAAATTTCCGGGTTCGGCATCCTTCAATCCTAACTTCTACATGCCGGAAGTTCCGTGTCTCAGACTTTCGGATGCCAGCCTCAAGAAGATAATCAAAAACTGCGCCCAGGCTGCGGCAGATGCAAAAGAATGCGGAATGGACGGAATATATCTTCACGGACACGAAGGATATCTGCTGGAACAGATGACAAACCCTGCATTTAACAGAAGAAAACTCGGACGATACGCAGACCCGGAAAGGTTTGGCCTGGAACTGGTAGAAAAAATCAGAGAAAAAGTCGGACCGGACTTTCCTATTATGTACAGAATCGACCTTTCACTGTCCCTCAGAGAAACATATAAAGAGAAGATGGCGCTGGTTTCCAGCCTCAAGAAATTCCGAAACGAAAGAACCATGAGCGATACCCTGAAATACATGAAACATCTGGTTCAAACGGGTGTTGACATGTTCGACGTGGACCTTGGCTGCTACGACAACTGGTGGCTGCCTCACCCACCTTCAGGAATGCCGGCAGGCTGCTTCCTCGATATAGCAAAGCTTGCAAAGACATATTTCAAAAATAACAGAATTGTTTCTAATGCAGGAGTTGAAGTTCCTGTGGTTGCAGTAGGTAAACTTGGATATCCGGACCTTGCCGAAAAAGCCCTGAGAGAAGGTTCTTGCGATATGATAATGCTGGCAAGACCACTCCTTGCAGATCCGGAATGGCCTAACAAAGCCTTCGCAGGCAAAGTTGACGAAATCTGTCCTTGCATCGGATGTCAGGAAGGCTGCATAAACGAATTTGTTCTCGGTGGTCACCCTCAATGCGCCGTAAATCCAAGAACAGGATATGAAGATGTACTTCCTGATGTTTTGACAGCAACCCTCTGTAGCAAAAAAATTGCAGTAGTCGGTGGCGGTCCTGCGGGAATGGAATTTGCCATAACTGCAGCAGAGCGAGGACATGATGTCACAATCTACGAAAAGAATTCTCAGCTCGGTGGAAAAGTCATACCTGGAAGTATTCCTAAGATAAAGTTCGATTTCAGAAACTACCTGAAATATATGCTTAAACAGATAGAAATCTGCAAAGAAAAGTTCGGCCTGAAAGTATTCACCAACACAGCCGCAAATCCTCAAATGCTAAAAACAGAGGGCTTTGATACAATCGTTTTCGCCTATGGAAGCAAAGAAACAGTTCCAAACTTTGAAGGAATGAATCTTGTAAACACAGTCCTTGGAGTTGACCTTCTTCTGAAACCCGACCTTCTAGCGGACAGCCAAAATGTTGTAGTTGTAGGTGGCGGTGTTGTTGGCTGCGAGACAGCTTACTGGTTAAAATATGAACACAACAAAAATGTAACTGTTGTGGAAATGCTGCCTGATTTTATGACGGGAGTATGCACTGCAAACCGAGGTCACTTGATTCACTATCTCGAAAAGTCAGATGTGACATTGCTGAACTGTGCCAAGGTAAAATCCTTCGAAGAAGGCAAAGTAAATATCATCAAAAATGTCTCAAAGACGGTTCCAAACCCTTATGTTACATGGCAGCCCCTTCTTCCGAAAAACATACCTAATCCTCTGGAAAAGAAGATTAAAATTGAGGAAGAAGAAATGTCCCTCGATGCAGATCTCGTAGTTCTGGCCATGGGAGGAAAACCTGACCAAAGCATGTACTTTGAGGCACTTCAGATTCAGGCTGCACCGGAAATATATAACATCGGTGACAGTTCAACTCCTGCAAGAGTCTGGGAAGCAACACAAGCAGGATACAACCTAGCACTAAAGGTTTAAACAGGATTTCTCTACAGAGTCGGTTCAAACAAAACCAGACATTAGGAAGTAAACGACTAGCCGTCAAAACCGGCCGCAAATTTCGCGAGCCGGTTTTTGTCTGTTCGCAATTTTCAGATAGCAAAAGGAAGTGCGTTTATTTTTTATGTAACTCGTAGTTTTCGTTCGTATTTTTCTTTGTCTTGCCCTGTTTTTTAGAAATTTTGCTCGATTTTTTGTGTATTTTTTGATATACATCACAATTTTTCCTTGCGTATCGGAAGAAAATCTGTATACTTTTTCTAGAAAAGAAAATAAAAATCGGATGATAATGGCGAAAGAGATTCTATAAGAACACCGAAGAATTGAAGATTTCAGGTAAAAGGATCGCTATTGGACGAGCCTCTGGAGAGACTTATTAGATTAAGCACCGAAGGAGCAAACCCGCATGCGGGTGAAACTCTCAGGTAAAAGGACAGTGGATTATTCATATGTTTCATTATGCATTCCGACTTATTAATTTAAGGAGGATTTTTTTTATGCAATTATTAGAACAGGTATTGACTAAGATTAACGGATTTGTGTGGGGACTTCCACTCATTTGTCTGCTTCTGGGTACAGGTATTTACTTTACCTTCCGTCTCGGATTTCTGCAGCTAACAAAGCTTAAGCGTGCTTTTATCCTTATGTCAAAAAATCAGGCAGAAGAAGAAGGCGATATTTCCAGCTTTCAGGCGCTATGCACTGCTTTGTCCTCTACAATAGGAACAGGCAATATCGTAGGGGTTGCAACTGCAATCGTAGCCGGTGGTCCCGGAGCTTTGTTTTGGATGTGGCTTTCAGCTTTCTTTGGAATGGCTACAAAGTACTCCGAAGGACTTCTCGCAATCGTGTATCGTGTGAAGGATGAAAACAACCAGATGGCCGGCGGACCTATGTACTATCTCGAAAAAGGTCTTAACAACCGCTTCCTGGCAAAGATGTTTGCAGTATTCGGCATCGGCGTTGCCCTTCTCGGTATAGGAACATTTACCCAAGTAAAATCAATTTCAGATGCACTTACAATTTCATTTCACATTCCGCCAATCGTAACATCAGTGCTCTTAACTGCCTTGATTGGTTACATCACAATCGGTGGTATCAAACGCATCGCCCGTGTGGCAGAAAAGATTATTCCGTTTATGTGCGTGCTGTACATCGGAGGCGTTTTGATTATCCTGCTGACTCATATCACACTGATTCCGTCAGTTCTGAAAATGGTTATTGTATGTGCTTTCAGACCTCAGGCAATGTTCGGTGGAAGCCTTGGTATCACAATGGTTATCGCTATGCAAAAGGGTATCAGCAGAGGTATTTTCTCTAACGAGAGCGGACTGGGAAGCGCTCCTATCGCAAGCGCTGCAGCAAAGACTAACTCATGTGTTGAACAGGGTCTAATTTCCATGACAGGTACTTTTATTGATACAATCGTTGTCTGCACTATGACCGGACTTGCTATTCTTATTACAAACTCACACATGACAGGCCTAGAAGGTGCTGCTATGACTACAGCTGCTTTTGAAAGCGGAATGATCATACCTGTTATCGGAAAATATATTGTAAACATTGGTCTTGTATTCTTCGCCTTTACTACAATCATGGGCTGGAACTACTACGGCGAAAGATGCACATATTATCTGAAGGGACTGAAGGCAATTCCGATTTACCGTTTCGTATTCGTTGCGTTTATTGCAATCGGACCTTTTATGTCACTTAACTTTATATTTATCCTCGCTGACATTGTAAACGGATGCATGGCTGTTCCAAACCTTATCGGTCTTATTGGTCTTCGCCATGTGGTTATAGATGAAACCAAAAAATATTTCGAAGGCGAAAAAGAAGCAACAAAAGAAGCAGTTTCGGAAGCCGGACACCTGGAGTTTCCGTCTGAAAAGACAGCCGGCGCTGAACTGTAACTCTATATTAATAGTGAAGAGCCTGACACGGCAGGTCAGGCTCAACCTATATCTATAATATGCACTGGTTTTGCCCAGCTCAGTCCCTCTTGGTCGATTGAAACCGACCGTCTTCGATCACGATGCGCTTTCCAACCCAGCTCCGTCGACCAGCATCGACTGCAAACAAGGCAAAACAGTGCATATTCCAATAGTCGCAATCTGCGCTGTCTTTTTTTGAGATTGACTAAGCGCAGATTGCCACATCTTCAAATCGTACGGTAAAATTTGGCTCTTTAATAAGCGTAGATTTAAGTTTTGCAAAATCACGCTTATTTTCCTCGCCAAATTCTCCTTTCATCTGATGGTAAGGATACAAAAATCAAGGATTTTTGTTGAAAATCCAACATTTTTCTCAGCGCAGATTTTGATTTTGTAAATTCGCGCTTAGTCATGAGCGAAAAACATAAGCGCAAATTGGCATTTTTTCGATATGCGCTGAGTTAGTCTGAGCTAACCGCTTCTAACCACAGTGCAATTTTGAGTTTTCGCGAATAGCGCTGAATTAGACGAGGTTAGTCAATCCCGAGAACCAAGTTAGCCGCAACTAATCACACCAAATCACCGAGCTAGGCATGACTAACTGCTTCTAGATGCAGAGTTAGTCATATCTAACTCTACCAGGCTGAGATTAGGCATGACTAACTGCACCCGCATAGCGGGTGGTTTTATGTTTCGCACACTTCGCGTGCTCAACAGGATAAAACCCTATAACAAAAGAGATGCCACAATATGCGACATCTCTTTTGTTATCTTTGTTCTTTTCTATTTGTCTTCTGCGGTAATTGCTCTGTCGAAAAGCTCTGTGATTTCCGCATCAGGTTCTTTGTCGATTAAGGTCATTACTACTGCGCAGATGAATCCAGCTATAAATCCAGGGAGAATTTCGTAGATTCCTGTTGATGCTGAGAAGAAGTTATACCACAAAACATCTGTCAGAGCTCCTCCTACAACACCTGCAACCGCTCCTTTGTATGTGAATCTTCTCCAGAACAGTGATAACAAAATTACAGGTCCGAAGGAAGAACCAAAACCGGCCCATGCGTTTTCTACAAGATTCATAATTGCCTGGGCGCCGGCACCTTTGCTCGAAGCAATAAAGTATGCTATAACCGCAACTGCGATTACCGAAATTCTGCCTACCCAGAGGAGTTCGGTTTCGCTTGCATTTTTTCTGATTACAGGTTTATATATATCTGATGTGAAAGAGCTTGAGGCTACGAGAAGCTGTGAGTCCGCCGTTGACATTGAGGCTGCCATAATTGCCGCCATCAAAACGCCTGCCAGGAACGATGGGAAAAGTTTTCTTGCAAAGGTAACGAATACCATTTTCTGTGAACCTGTTGTAAGAAGCTCTTCGCCGAGAACCATTCTGCCCATATATGCAATCAGACATGCACATCCAAGCGTTACGATAACCCAAATTATTGCCATAGTCGCACTCTTTTTTACCATTGATGGTTTTTCGATTGACATAAATCTTACCAGAATATGTGGCATACCGAAATAACCGAGACCCCATGCAAGACCTGATACGATTTCTTTCCATGACGCATCAAAGATGCCTGTTCCGAATGAGCACTGTACCATTTCACCTGTTGCGGCATCCTGATATGAATATACCGCAGCCAGCGCTGATGTATTGAGATCTGTTGTAAGCACTACGATAATAGGAACTGCCAGAAGTGCAAAGAACATCAGAAGTCCCTGGAAAAAGTCTGTCCAGCAAACTGCTTTGAACCCACCGAAAAATGTAATTGCCAGCATTGCTACAGCAAAGATGATCATTGCGCTCTGATTTGACAGTGATGGAAATATTGTTGAAAAAATTGATGCACCTGCTACGTAAGCCGAAGCTACATAAATCGTGAAGCAGGTAAAGAATATTATTGCGCAGATTATCTGAAGAGCATTGCTCTTTGCCAGAAATCTGTTTCCAAGATATTGCGGAACCGTAATCGCATCCCCTGCAGCCTTAGAAAACTGTCTGAGTCTCTTTGCTACGAAAATCCAGTTAGCAGCTGTACCCAGCGCAAGCCCTATTCCTATCCACATCTGACCGAACCCGAATGCCATAATCGCACCCGGCAACCCCATCAGAAGCCACGCCGACATATCGGATGCCTGAGCAGACATTGCTGTAACCCAAGGTCCCATCTGTCGTCCTCCAAGAAAATAGTTAGCTTGTGTTCCTTCTTTTCTCTCTTTGAAAAAGAAAATTACTCCTACGGCTATCAATGCCACAAAATACAGGGCAAATGCCAAAACTTCTCCGTTCATAATTGTTTTTCCTCATCCTTCGTTTATTTGCTATTTGAGCCACGCCGGAACTTGATTCCTTCCGTGAGCTTTCTGCTCCGTTCAAAGATCTCTTTCTCTTACCGGCTCTCCCACCCTTGCAGGAACTCCGGCTCATTTTTTTAAAGCATGGCTAGAGTATAACACAACAAATCAAAGAATAAAATACAGAATAAAGTTTATACACTTACCTGTATATTTTCCGAATATTTTCCGATAAAGTATTGAAATTCCAACAAAAATATAGTAGAATCAATTCTAGTCACAACAAAATACAAAAAATAATTTTTGAGGAATACAAAATTAAGTTACGAACAAGGTACCAAGGCCACCGCCGCCGGCAGCTGCCCGACCTACCGATGCGACAACCTAGGCTGAGCCGGCCGGTGCTCTAACCTGAGCCAAGGTAGATGGCGGGCAAGCGGCGGCTCAGCAACCCGAGTCGATCCGCACAGCAGGCGGCGGCTCGCCAACTCGAGTCGGTCCACACAGCAGGTGGCGGCTCGCCAACCCGGTTCAAAGTAGCGCAGCCTTCTCTTTGCCGCCTTTCGTAACCAAGAAAGGATTTAGCCATGAAAAAGTCAAAAGCAAATACAAAAGGAAAAATAGTTGCCGCTGCGTGGAAACTATTTTATCAATACGGATATGATAATACTACTGTGGAAGATATAGTAGAAGCATCCGGCACGTCGAGAGGATCTTTTTATCACTACTTCGACGGCAAGGATGCTCTCCTCTCTTCCCTTTCGTATCTGTTTGATGAAAAATACGAAGAGCTGGCAACCCAGATTGACCCCAAGTTGTCAGCTATAGAAAAGTTACAGTTTATCAATCAGGAGCTGTTCCTCCTGATTGAGAATACTGTTTCCATTGAATTATTAAGTAGGCTTTTCGCCATGCATCTTACCACAAACGGCGAAAAGCATCTGCTGAACACCAACAGAATTTATTACAAACTTCTGAGACAGATAACAATAGAAGGCAAAGAAGCCGGAATTTTTAAAGACAATTTGTCAGTTAACGATATAACAAGAGCTTATGCAATGCTAGAGCGAGGCATGATGTATGAGTGGTGCATTTCCGGCGGAAATTATTCCCTTTGCCAGAATGCCCAGATAATGATGCCCCTGTTTCTGGAAGGATTGTGCGTGTAATGTCTTCAATAAAGTGACCTACTCGGCAATTGAATTACTGAAGTTTCCCGCACTGATATGCTAAACCTAAATCAACTTTGGCATGCCTCTGACTCCCCCATTCATTGACCACTTCCACTTTTTAGCCTGCATTCGGTCTTTCTTTGTCGACCGTCATCGACTGAGCGTCACTTTTTAGCCATGTTCGGTCGACTGCTATCGACCACAAATGAACCAAAAACAGTGCATTTTTCAATAGTAGCAATCTGCGCTGTCTTTTTTTGAGGCTGACTAAGCGCAGATTGCCACATCTTCAAATTTTACGAGTCAAGTATAAATTAGTGTGTAAATTCCTTTAGGTAACAATTAATCAAGCTGC
>CALHKP010000023.1 GCA_938034165.1 uncultured Clostridia bacterium
TGGCATCATACATGGTGTTTAGGACACTTGTAAAAGTGCCCTCCAAACACTGCGGATAATGGAACTTGTCGATATCCATCAGTTTTTCAAACAGATCCGCTATATTCGCAACACGTTCTCCATTCGGAGCATAGCGAGAGTAGACATAGAAGGCACCGTTCTTAATGCGCTTTGCCCAATTGGAAAGAACCTCTATGGCATATCCTTCGTATGTCTTGCGCTGATCTATATCACTATTTGCAATTGCAAGTGCCATTGCATAGTTTTCGACAAATTCTGTATATTCGCTCTCACCAAGGAGCACGGAAGAACTGTCCACTACCACAGCATTTGTTTCGCGATTGCTCTCAAAGAAGTTTTCAATTTTCTTTTTCAGTGCACCACTCTCGGAAGAGTCTCTGCCTATAGTTGCTACAACATAAAGCTTATTTCCAGCTGTGCTTGGATTATTTGCCTTTTTGATTTCGCTGTCGAAGTCAGAAAGTGTGGCATAAGCAAGCGAGTAACGAAGCCTTAACGCACCAGTAAATTCAATCGTACTGCGCAGATTACTGCCGGCCATAAAGGTCATGTCCTTAGTAGATTTTTGCTTGGCTTGAGCGATAAACGGCGTAGAGTCGACATTCGGCCCATTGTTTTTGCAGCAATAAGAGAATACATCGCCGGTTAACGGTGTCCTTGTGATAACATGGTCGTTTAGCATCTTCATTGCGATTTTGGGCGCAGTAAACTGAAGGTCTGTTCCCTCAAAAGCAAGTTCAAGATTTCTGTTGTTTGGCAGGAAAATATCCCGATTGCCGGTCATTCGCTCAGAGACTGCCTGCAGAAGCAGGATTACCTTCAAGACGCTCTTTTCATCTTCAAGCAGTTCCTTGTCAAGCTTAGGGGTGTAGCAACTGAGAACCTCTTTGATTCCGTCGGCAAGTTTCTGGCTGCCGGTCTCATAAAAGAAGTTCCAAAGCATATCCGCGGTGAGGAAAGGATTGCGAGATTTGAAATCATAGTTGTCGATAAACCACTGAAAGGCATGAACCTGTTTACCTTCATCGTTCTTAATGAAGTTGAACATGCTTCTCGCTGTAGATGTGTAGTAGATCGAAATATGCTGGAGTAAAAGAGCCGCATACGGATGAATCGGGAGAACATTAGTCAGATCTTCATCGGTAAGATTAATTGCTTTCCTGACGGCTGCGCGGCTGGTTTGAGAACGTCTGTCAAGGCTCGCCCTGTTCTTTTCCCACTTTGCCGCCTTATCTTCATCCTCTGTTTTCTTCATTGCCTGATTCATGAGCTCAAAGGCAATGTTTTCGGGCAGTGAGATATGAATTGGAGAAACAAAACGGTCAAGAATTTTTCTCTTATCCGGGTCTCCGTCGGAGAAGTAGCCCTCTGCCTTATGCGTGACGATCAGCAGGCAGAACGGTGCACTTGCTGCCAGCTCTGCAATCTGCTGGAAGCCGGTCAGATGGTGCATATTGTTTTCAAAGTATTCGGAGAACTCATCCCAAATAAATACAAGCTCTTTGAGATTGTTCTTCTCAATAACCTCACGAATCCAATCGCAAAGTTCGCCGGTATTCATGGAGAATCCGTTTCGAACTGCCGGAACCTTGAAAATCTTATTGATAAGGCTTCTAAGAGCTTCTTCATCGTACTCTCTCAGCTTTTTTAGGACACTATCTGAAGTATCTCCTCCGAGCGCCGTTTTGTATGTCCCTTTGGCATAGATATCAAAGCTCTGCCTGTTCTCCTCGTTTTCGAAGAAACGAATCAGAGAATTCTTCAGAGATGTATTTGCTGTATTTTCGATTCCCGCTTCCGCCAAGGCTTTCTCAATGCCTTCTTGCATAGCAACTATTAAGTCCGTATCGCTTTGAATATCAGAAGACCCATAGCGGTGGCAGACAAGTATTTTTCCCTCGTTTTTCTGGTTCAAGAGCTTCTTGCAGAGGAAATTATCCAGTCCATATTCCTCAAAATAGGCAGTCGTTTCTTCATCGGAAGCTTCGATGAGTTTCTTTAGAGTGAATACCGCATGAGATTTACCGGTACCGTAAGCACCGTCTACCCACATAGACAGCTTCTGCTTCCGTTCCAGAACATCCACCATGGCCTTGAGCAATTGAACAAAGGTGGGATGCGGCCAGAATTTTTTCCAGAGATCCGGCTTTTCTTCTATAAGCTTTTTATCAACCTGGGGAAAATATTCGGGATCAATGTTGAAATACTCTCTATAACTCATCTCCATCTCCTCCTCAGAACAGCTCGTTCAGTATTTCCTCGGCACTCTTATCGCTCTTTAAAGTGATATTATCGAGGCCCAAGGTAAATCGTGCTTCAATTAGATCGGGGTAGTTGAAGGTCAGTCCGTTTAGAATCTTTTCCATGGTGTCGCGATTCAATCCGAAAATCTGCGTAGGGCTGATTCCATCGCTTTCGATGGATGTGTCAAGCAATCTCGTAAGGGTAAATTGTTTGAAGTTGCCGCACTTTTCAGAAAACAGGTAGAGGGAATACAAAATAACTCGCTCATCGGGATTTGCCCATGGAAACCTGATAATTGAGTTTAGCTTTCGGCCAGTGCTTTTTTCTTCATAATCGCAAATGCCGAGACCTAGCTCATTTGCTAACGGCTTGATTGAAATAAAAATGTTCTTAAATGCAGAAACCACATGTTCTCTCACCGTTTCGCTTATAGTATCATCTAACATAGCGAAAATCGCTTCCGGCGAATACGAATTGTTGAATTCGATATTTCTTACCCACCATCCGAATTGGCTGGAATATGACCAATTACACGCAATAAGTCCCCATGCAAGTGGCTCATCAACTCCTATATCAGCAACAATTTCCCCGAAGCGTGTGAGGAAGGGCTCTTTTTCGTTTCTTTTCTTCGACGCTATTCCACTATCCTGAAGGAAACTTTTGAGATATTTAACTTTATTTGTTCCAAGGGAATGACTCGATGTCCAAAAATCAAATCCACTATTGACTGCGTTAAAGTATTGCGTAAGCCAGTCAAACTCCACGCCCATGTTCCCATATCTGTTAATGCTACCCATCTTGTTTTCTCCTTTAGGCAATCTCATCGAATTAGCGAGTAAACAACCGTAAAAAATATTGTGACATTTTCTGCACTTTACGCATCGGTCATCGATTTTTACCTTGCCGTTTTTCATTGTTATATACCCATGAGGGCAGTTTGACTCGCAGACTTTGCATAAGATACAATAGGCCGTTTTTCTCATGACGATTTTGAATGCAGACATGAAATCTATGTCGGTTTTTGTATTTGTTCCTATGTTGAATATAAATTCAACTTCAGCCCCTTTTTCATCGATTTCCCCTACATATTTTTTTCCGTTGAAAACAATTTCAACTTTGCTGTTGGAATGATAAATAACTTGACCTAAGGTTTTTATCCACTCCCTCCATGAAGTTGCTTTCTGGGTTGCTTTGATTTTGAAGATGCCCTTTTCAAAGCTATCAGAGCATAGGCTTCTTGCAATTGAAAGTTCTCGCCCACTTCTACGTGCTTTCCATCCGGCAATCTCCATAAATTCGCGTACCTGCTTTTCGGTAGCTAAATTTTTAGAGGATGTTTCAAGAATTATCTCGTTAAAATCAGTTGTCGTGTATGCTCTTTCAGATGGATTGCTATAGCAAACCTCCTTGAAAAACATGTTTTTATAAGTTGCCATAGGGCATACGAGACAACCAGCCCTACTGTTTCCCTTTTTATATGCCTTGTTAATCACCAGATTTCTCGAATAAATATAATCGAATAACTCTGCTGAATTCCATTCCAAGATAGGATGACAGCTGTATTGCCCACGTACCTTCTCACCTAAGCTAATATCATCATATTCACTTCTTGAAGCGCTTTCATCACCCCTTATGCCCGTGAATGCCATGCCTCGAAAGTGTGGATTATTCGTATAATCTCTTAATTTGATAATTTGTGGGGCTGTTTTATGAACGCTGCAACACCATCGCATTGTTTGAGCGGGGGGGCCGAAAATGTGCCAGCTGTCAATTGGAGAAAGTTCTGATTTTGAAATCAGAAAATCAATTTTTTCTTCGCTACAAAAATCTTGAATACTATCAACAACATCATATGTATCAGGAAATTCCATCCCTGTGTCACCGAACAAAACCTTAAAACTGTTATGCGGAAGAGCACGCTGAACCAAATCCAATGTAACAACACTGTCTTTGCCGCCAGAAAAAGCAACATAAAACACATCCACCTTTTTCTGGTACTCAACAAAAGTGTTGTATATTTTCTTAATTGTATCCTGCGCCAGCTGTTCGATAATATTCCTGTTCTTCTCAATCATCGCAGGGATATCGACAAACCGGAGAGGAAAGCCGTTCGGCTCTGGATCTTCAATCAGCACAATCTCGGGCGCAGTATAGCAAGAACCACCTTTCACCTTTGCGACCAGTCTACCGCGATAAAAGTAGTTATTTGCTTCCGCCCACATATAAGGGAAACAGTCGTTTTTGTCATATTTCCAATGCTTGTCGAAGCCAAGTATATCAAGTTCTTTATAGTACACGGGACGCGGCTCTTTCGAGAAGATAAGCGGAGTCGGCGTCAAAACATATCCGCCTGTTGAGCTGTCCCAGTCGTAAGAATACATGGATGTTATTCCTTCCTTCTACATATTTGTGCTGCCCGACGCAGAGCTAGGTCGATGTCCTTGTAGCTGCGGCGGGATATTATATTCATATCCGCCAGATAGTTCAAAGCATCTACCTTTTTCAATTCAATGCGCCCATCGGCAAGGAAGGCCGCACATGCATCAACAAATTCTTTTATCTGTCCACTTTTCTTCACAACAAAGCCGGCCACATTGTTCAATGACAGTCCATTGTTAACAAGAGCGAATTTTTTGCTATAGGAAAGCAGAAAGCTTTCGAGCAGGTATTCGTTCCACTCATAACCCACATTCGGAAAAACGAGGAATGAATCTATCTCACGAATGCGAATGTAGTCTTTCGAAAGGAAACTGTTGATGGCTCTGTCAACTGCATCTGTATCAAAGGGTATCATCTCCTTCGAGATAAACAGATCATGACTTACTCGTACCGACACCTC
>CALHKP010000024.1 GCA_938034165.1 uncultured Clostridia bacterium
CGGCGCACAGGATGTTGACCATGTGCTGCACCGGGGCGCACTTGCTGCCAAAGATGGGAAAGCTGAACACGCTGCCCACCACGGCAAGCGCGCAGAACATTCCCGCCAGAGCGAGTTTTTTCACTGAGAGATTTTTCATGAAGATGCCTCCTTTGCAAAATACGGCAAAACAAAAACAGGAGACGCCTGTTACGGTGTCTCCTGTAAAAATCCATATCTTCAAAGTATGCACTTCGACGTTATGACTTCCTACGGCGGCATTATCCGCATCAGGTGAAAGGGTCGAAGTTCGGGTACTTCCTCTCAGCCTGCTTTACAAGCTCCCCTGTATTTGTTAGTTGGAATCAAAATCTCGATTCCAAAGTTATTATACACCTGTGAAAAATCATATACAAGGCTTATTTAGTGTTCCTCATGAAGTTTTAATTCATTGCTAATATTTCTTCCTGAGTACATGACTCTTAGAATTGTTACAACTTTTTTATCTGCGTCCGGTATATACAACACTACATATTTGTCTACAGGTAATATACGAAGGCCTCTGCTTTTCCATGGTTCTTCCTCGTATCTGCGATATCTTTCCGGCATCATACCAAGACCTATTATACTGTCTTCCAGGCGATCAAGTTGCCCTATGGCATTTCTCGGTGATTCCAGTTCCAGCGCGATATACTCAAAAATTCCTCTTAAGTCACTATCAGCTTGCCCAGATAC
The DNA here is from genome assembly GCA_938034165.1 of uncultured Clostridia bacterium. Classification (GTDB taxonomy): domain Bacteria; phylum Bacillota; class Clostridia; order Peptostreptococcales; family Anaerovoracaceae; genus CALHKP01. Next base: position 715 of record CALHKP010000024.1, read on the forward strand.
TTTTACTTCATATATCATATCTTGTAGTCTCTACGGATTTCAGAGAATACAGTTTTTGCATTTTTTACATGTCCCTCATTCATATCTGCATAACCTTTCCCTACTTCCCTATCAAACTCCTCTTTAGATAAAGCACTGATATCCAGCGGCCTCTCTGGTGGAAGCTTCACATCAAAAGGAAGTCCCCTTTGTAAAATTATTTGTTTATAAAACATATTTATTGCACTCGAAGCAGGAATTCCAAGTGCAGCTAGGATTGTTTCTGCTTGTTCTTTCACCTCTGGTTCAATTCTTGCGTACAAATTTGCTGATTTTACAGCCATAAAAAACACCTCTCTCTAGAGTAATTTACTTTGCATCTTTCTACCTCCATTATACGCAAATGTGCGTACAATAGCAATACTTTCCGGTGCTAATTTCTATCAAAAGTGTCCCCTTCAACTTCAATACCTGTTATGCACATCCTCTGCAAAGCACATAAGGTCTTTGATTTCCAAGGAGTTGCAATTAACATAGTTTCCATGTCAGGCTATCTGAGAAAGATATCACAGTCAAAAGGCTTTCTTTCTCCTTTACTTCACGACTTTCTCAAAATCGGACGCCGGGTGCTTGCACACAGGGCAGATAAAATCATCAGGCAGCACTTCTCCATCATATTCGTATCCGCAGATTTTGCAGACCCATACAACCTTGCCTTCTTCTTTTCCGGCTTCCGGTGCTTTTCGTTTCGGCTTGATATTTTCCTGATAAAATTCATAAGTCGCTGACTTTTCATCACTTAAGACATCTGCATCAGTCACATCGGCAATAAACATTGTATGACTTCCAAGGTCAATTCTCTCAAAGATTTTTCCCGAAATATATGCATTCGTTCCCTTTGTCACAATCAAAGTCCCGTTGGCAGCTTCTTTCACATCACCAAAGCCTCCAAACTTGTCAACTTCCTTGCCTGACTGAAATCCAAAATGCTTAAACAGCTCAAAATCTGCCGATTCGCTTATTACCGATACGGTAAAATCATCTGTTTCCATCAGCATGTCATGGGTGTAATTAGCTTTGTTCACTGTAATTGCGATTCTGTTTGGCTCAGTTGTAACCTGAAGCGCTGTGTTTATGATACATCCGTTTTGCTTGTTGCCCTGCTTCGCAGTCAGAACAAACAGCCCATAAGTCAGACTGTACATTGCTTTTCCGTTCATGAGTAACCTCCGTTTCTCGCTTCGCGCACCTGTGAGCCTTCCGAAAGCTTCCTTACTAGGAATTTCCGCCCACTGTCAGAAATTCGTGCGCAAAAAAGATGGTACAATATAGATATATATATTATACCACCTTTTTGGATAAACTACTCAATCAGTCCGCTTTCTTTTAAAAGCAGTTCAAGATCTGTACCCTTTGTCATCTTAAGAACCTTCTTGAGAAGGAATTTTTCTTTGAAGCTCAAAGGCACTTCGTCGATAGTTTTCTTATCTATAGCATAGTAGCACGCACGCAAGAGTTCTCTTACATCATATTTGCTTCCCCATACTTCAGGAACACCACGGTCTACATCAAGAAGTGTGTAAACGCTTTCCATTCCTGTTCTCATGGAATATTCTGTAGTGAATATTGTATCTCTTGGAGTTTCGGCAAACTGACCGATAAAAGCAAAGTTTACTGCACCTTCAGGTACAACCTTTGGTCTGTCGCTTTCTTTTCTTGGCTGGAAGAATGCGTTGATATAAGGCATATAGCAAGTTGTTGTATTGCAAGCATTTTTTGCAAGTTCATTAATCTTGTCATCGTCGATTCCAATATGATACAGCCATTCACGGCAAACTTCTTCGCCGGTGCAGTTTCTGATTGCTTTTTTGACGTAGTTACCTTCTGTATTTGTATTTAGAGCATAGAGCCAGATTAGCACAGCATTTTTGTCCTGTGACTTGAACTGTGGCTGACGGTTGATTGTCCATGACAGATACCAGTTTTCGGTGCTATCTTTAACAGTTACGATACCGCCTGTAGTAACTTTGCCCGCTCTCGGATCACGTTGGCAGACATTGATTATATGCTGAATTATTTCCTCATTTGAGGTTTCCACAGTTGCACTCATCCAGTTTGTGGCATCTACGTCACTGCAGAAGTTATCCGGATTACCGAATTCACCATGCTCTGCCTGTGCTGCGATTTTCTTCCACATATCCCATGATTCACCGCAACCATTTTTGATTCCTGAAAGGTCAGGAGCTGTATTCTGGTCGCCGTAGCAGGATGTGTCTGTGCAGCAGCCGTTTGTAATGAATACCAGGTCATCTTCGATTAGGTCGATGCTTTGTTCACTGCCGTCTTTGACATATATAATCTGTTTTGCAACTTTTTTGTCGCCTTCTGTTTCGATTATAACGTTTTTTACGTCCATACCGTATTCGATTTTTACGCCATGAGATTCCAGATATTTAACAAGCGGAAGAATCATGCTGTCATACTGATTGTATTTTGTGAAGCGCAAAGCACTGAAGTCAGGTAATCCATCGATATGGTGCACGTAACGGCACAGATATCTTTTCATTTCCAGAGCACTTGACCAGCGCTGGAATGCAAACATTGTCTGCCAGTAAAGCCAGAAGTTTG
>CALHKP010000025.1 GCA_938034165.1 uncultured Clostridia bacterium
TTGTTTTGCCGACACCACCTTTTTGGTTGGCTATGGCAATAATCTGTGTATTCATGATTTCACCTCATTTCTTTCTAAGTTTAGATATGAAAAAAAGTGCCTGCTTTACCTTTCCTGAGAAAGATAAAACAGGCACTTTCACTGGCTCAATACCTCTTGTAATGAACCTCTATGTATGGTAAACTATGTCCACGATACCATGAATATAATTAAGTCTCGACGGGAATTGAACTTTTGGCTAACGCCAAATTTCGCGCCTTTGCAAACAGAGTGCAAACAATAGGGGGCTAAAATCCTTTGTTTTTGCTTGATTTTACTTGTACGAGGTTTACAGTGAATGTGGAGAAATGCCTTGATATAACTGCATTTTCTTTATCTCCGTTGATAGGGAATATATGCACTGGGTCCATCTCCCAGTGTTACTATTACGGTTTCAATTCCCTTGGATCTCAGCCTCTTGGCACCATCTGTCAGCTCCTCTGTTGTATCGAGTTTTTCTGACAGCAGTGTCTGAAGCTCTGTTTCGTTAGGTTTAACTATATCAAAACCGCTCAGGAATCCTTCCGGAAGGTCGTTCTTTGCAGGAGCCGGGTCAAGAATAACTTTCTTGCCATAGCACTTTGCAACAGTCTTTACATAAGAAACAACCTCCAGCGGAATCTCAAGCTGCATGATAACTACTTCGCATTCCTTAATTAAATCTATATGCTTATCTATAATTTCTGTGTTCAGCACAGCGTTTGCACCCTGTATAACAGTAATGCTATTTTCACCTTTTTCGTCGACAGTTATAAAGGCGTTTCCTGTAACTGCATCATCAAGTCTTTCGATGCCCTCTACATTTACTCCCACGCTCTTAAGATTGTCTATGAGCTTATCTCCGTAAACATCCTTTCCCACAGCGCCTATCATTGCAACATCGCCGCCCAGCTTTCCTACCGCGTAGGCCTGGTTTGCGCCTTTCCCGCCGGGAACCAAACTCACACCTTTGCCGAGAATAGTTTCTCCTGCCTTAGGCATGTTTTCTACATCTATAACAAAGTCCATATTCAGACTTCCAACAACAAGTATCTTACTCAAATACCTTTCTCCTTCCTTATGCATCCTCACCGAAATTTCTTATAATCTCATCTCTGTACATTTCCAGCAGTTCTCTGTCAGGCAAAGCTGTCTGAACTCCCTGTTTGGTTACTGTAATTCCTGCACTGTACATGGCATAGCCTATCGCAGTGTTAAGTGATGAACCTTCGCTGAGGTAAACAGCAAGAGCACTTACAAAAGCATCGGCTCCTCCTGTAGTATCAATAGCCTTGAACTTTGCTGCACTGAAATATCCTGATTCCTTTTCGTTTTTCAGATATGCGCCACTTCTTCCCAGAGTTACTATCACATTAGTCGCCCCGTTTTCCAAGAGCAAGTCCACCTTGTCTTCCATACTCATGTCACCGGGAACCAGATGCTCCAATTCCTTTTCGTTGGGAACAAAGTACTCAACGCCTTTTAGCATTTCCATATCAAGGGTATCCAATCCGGAAGGCTTCATTATAACCTTTACCGATTTTTCTGTGCATGTGTCTATTACAGCCTTCGCCGTATCTTCCGGTATTTCCATGGAAAGAAGACAATATTTTGCATGTTCAAACAAATTCTGATGTTTTCTGATCTGTTTCTTGCCCAGCTGCATGTTTGCACCGGGATAAATAATTATTGTACTTTCACCGTCTTCCGCCTCAGGAACATTGATATATGCTTTTCCGGTAGGCAGAGTCTTGTCAAATCTTATACCATCAGGTTTAATTCTGTGAGACAGAAGATCCGCATAGAGTTCCTTACCTGCGTTGTCATTTCCCAGACTTCCTATCAGGTAAACCCTTGCTCCCAGCTTGGCTGCGCCAACTGCCTGGTTTGCACCTTTTCCCCCCGGCATAAGACTTGTGCTTCCCGCAATCATTGTTTCTCCACCCTCAGGAATATGAGGAACAGTCAACGTAATGTCCTGGTTCATACTGCCAACAACTATGAGTTTTTGGCCTACTCCCGTGTCCGGTGACTTAACGCTGTCACGCTCATTTATAACGAAGGTGACCTCGCGTTCTTCAAACACTGTGTTTTCTATCATGGAAATTATTTTGTCTACAATCTGGGTTGCAAACTTATCGGAATAAGAACCTATTGCAGTAACTGTAGGACTCAAAAGGCTCAGATATCTAGAATCCTCCATGGACATAATAGAAATGTCCTCAGGTATCTGCATGCCTTTTTCTGCAAAGACCTGATGAAGACAAAGGATTTCTTCCGTATTGCTGCAAAGAATCGCAGTATATCTCTGGCCGAGCCATTCGCTCAGGCTTTTGCGTCCATCTTCTGTGCTCAAATCCTCACTAAAGATGTTTGTCTTGGAAAAATCTATTCTGTGCTCGTAAAGGGCAACCTGATAGCCTGCCTCTATTGTGCTCTTGTCCTTCACCACACAGCCTATGTTTACATGACCCATATCTATAAGATAAGTCGTTGCCGTATATGCAGCCTTAGTCTCAAGAGAAGAAATTGTGGAACTTATCTTGGCATCCTTGTCTCCACCTACCAGTATGCAAGGAAGGTCTTCTGTATCTATCTCAGAATAAAGCTTCTTGCTCTCTTCTCCCGATGCGATTATCACAATTCCGTCTACAGCCTTGTTTTCTATAACTCTTATATGAGTATCATCTTTGCTTATGTTATAAAACATTACGCTGTAGCCTTTTTTGGCTGCTGCGTTTTCTATGGAGTAAAGCAGACTTGCCTTGGATTCGTGTCTGTCAGAAATAACTACTCCTATTGTATGGTTATTCGAAAAAGTGTTTCGTCTGATTCTGGAATAAGGAACATACTGATATTCTTTTACAACACTGAGGACCTTTTCTCTTGTGGCTTTGCTAATGTCAGCATCCTTCTTGTTCAGTACCTTGGATACTGTCGCTGCCGATACGCCTGCAAGGCTTGCAATGTCTTTTATATTCAAGTTTTGCTCCTTTCCTTTTCCTCCGAAAACATTTCAAGAAAAATTTTACTGTTTGTGAAAATTTTTTACGAAATTTATTTACTAAACTTGTTTCCTAAATCATTATAAGGGGTTTCGCTATATTTTGCAATTAAAATTTGCGAAAATTTGTCAAATTTTTAGAACCCACTTAAAAACTCCGACCTCTGATGAGGCCGGAGCTTTGTGATTTTTAGATTCTTTGATAGTATGTATTTTTCGTTTCAGTTATTCTGTAGCTATTTTCCGTTTATAGCAGCCTGTGCTGCAGCGAGTTTTGCAATAGGCACTCTAAATGGTGAACATGATACATAGTTCAGTCCTATTCTGTGACAGTATTCCACAGTCTTAGGATCTCCGCCGTGTTCTCCGCAAATGCCAAGCTTGATATTAGGTCTTGTTTTTCTTCCTTTTTCTACTGCGATTTCCACCAGCTGGCCAACACCTTCTTGGTCAAGAGTCTGGAACGGATCTTCTTCCAGTATCTGCTTATCGCCGTACTCTCTGATTATTTTTCCTGTATCGTCTCTCGAAAATCCGAATGTCAACTGTGTCAGGTCATTAGTACCGAATGAGAAGAATTCAGCTTCCTCTGCAATCTTGTCTGCAGTAAGAGCTGCTCTTGGAATCTCAATCATTGTACCAACCATGTAATCGAGAGTTACGCCTTCTTCCTCGAATCTTCTTGCAATAGTCTTCTCCACTGTCTTCTTAACTGTTTTGAGTTCCTTGTCAATTCCTACAAGTGGAATCATGATTTCAGGAACTATTTCCATACCCTTTTCTTTTTTCAGTTCAATAGCTGCACTGATAATAGCATCTGCCTGCATTTCAGCGATTTCAGGATATGTAATTGCAAGTCTGCAGCCTCTGTGTCCCAGCATAGGGTTAAATTCGTGAAGCTCAGTAACCTTTGCTGCAAGCTTTTCGTAAGAAACTCCGATTTTTTCTGCAAGGTCTCTGATTTCATCTTCCCCTGCAGGAAGGAATTCGTGAAGAGGCGGGTCAAGAAGTCTGATTGTTACAGGTCTGTCTCCCATAACTTCGTAAATACCTTTGAAGTCAGCCTTCTGATATGGTAATAGCAGACTGAGAGCTCCTCTTCTTTCATCTTCTGAATCAGCAAGAATCATTCTTCTGACATTCATGATTCTCTCTTCATCGAAGAACATATGCTCAGTTCTGCAAAGGCCTATACCCTCTGCACCGAACTGAACTGCCTGAGCAGCATCTCTAGGATTATCAGCATTAGTTCTTACTTTTAGTGTTCTGAATTCATCAGCCCACTTCATGATTTTTGCAAAGTTTCCCGAAATTTCAGGTTCAACTGTTTTCAGAAGTCCCTTGTAAATATTTCCGGTGGAGCCATCGATAGAAATTTCGTCTCCCTCTGCAAATGCTTCGCCTGCTACTGTAAGCTTTTTGGCATCTTCATCAACTGCGAGAGCCTGACATCCTGCAACGCAGCACTTACCCATTCCTCTTGCAACTACAGCGGCATGGGATGTCATTCCTCCTCTTGCTGTAAGAATACCTTCCGCTACAACCATTCCGGCAAGGTCTTCAGGTGATGTTTCCTGTCTTACAAGAACAACCTTTTCTCCTGCCGCAGCAGCAGCTTCTGCATCTTTTGCTGTGAAATATATCTTACCTGCCGCAGCTCCCGGTGAAGCCGGAAGACCTTCGGCAAGTTTCTGTGCATCTTTGATTACTGCATCGTCAAATTTCGGATGAAGAATCTGGTCAATCTGATCTGGTTCAAGTCTTGTTACTGCAACTTCTCTTGTGATGAGGCCTTCCTCTTCCATGTCTACAGCAACTTTAACTGCCGAAGCGGCAGTTCTCTTGCCGTTTCTTGTCTGAAGCATGTACAGCTTATTGCGTTCAACGGTAAATTCCATATCCTGCATATCCTTGTAATGCTTTTCCAGTAAATCGGCAATTCTTACGAAATCCTTGTAAACGTCCGGAAATACTTCTGCCATCTGTTCTATAGGCTGAGGCGTTCTAATTCCCGCAACTACATCTTCTCCCTGTGCATTAATCAGGAATTCACCAAAAATCTTGTTTTCTCCATTAACAGGGCTTCTGGTAAATGCAACACCTGTACCTGATGTTTCACCCATATTTCCGAATACCATAGACTGAACGTTTACTGCAGTTCCCAGGTTTGAAGGAATTGAATTGAGCTTTCTGTAAAGAATCGCTCTTTCGTTGTTCCATGAACGGAAAACCGCTTTTATGGCTTCCATAAGCTGTTCCTTCGGTTCTTGAGGGAATTCTCTTCCCATTTCTGCCTTAACAAGCTCTTTGTATCCTGCGATAATTTCCTTCAGATCTTCTGTTGTAAGTTCAACGTCAAATTTGCAGCCTCTCTCTTCTTTCTTTGAATCAAAGATTAGATCAAACTTTGTCTTTGGTATTTCCATTACAACATCGCCAAACATCTGGATAAATCTTCTGTAGCTGTCATATGCAAATCTTTCATTGTCTGTCAGCTTTGCAAGACCTACTGTTGTCTCATCATTGAGTCCAAGATTCAATATAGTGTCCATCATGCCCGGCATAGAAAATACTGCTCCTGAGCGGACGGAAACCAGCAAAGGATTTTCGACACATCCGAAACTCTTGCCGGTAACCGATTCTAGATCCGCCAACTTTTCGAATATGCTCTCAACGATATCCTCTGCAATGGTCTGATCCTCATCGTAATATCTGTTGCAAGCTTCAGTTGTAACAGTAAAACCAAAAGGAACAGGCAGACCGATTCTCGTCATTTCTGCTAGGTTTGCGCCCTTTCCTCCAAGGAGGTTTCGCATGTCTTTTGAACCTTCATTAAACGAATAAACATACTTTCCCATAATTTTTCTCCTTTATTGAACGAAAAGCATACTATCCTCTTTGTTCTCTAAAAAATCATTTTTTCTTCTATATATGCACGTACCTCAGAAACAGGAATTCTAATCTGCTCCATAGTATCTCTGTCTCTGATAGTAACGCATCCGTCAGTTTCTGTATCAAAGTCTACACAAATACAGAATGGTGTACCAATTTCGTCTTCTCTTCTGTATCTCTTTCCGATTGAGCCTGCAGCATCGTAATCAACATTGAAATATTTTGCAAGTTCATCATAAATAGGCTCTGCAACAGGTGCAAGCTTCTTTGCCAGCGGAAGAACTGCTGCCTTGAATGGTGCAAGTGCAGGGTGAAGTCTGAGTACAACTCTTGTATCTTCTTTGCCGCTATCGCTTGTAAGTGTTTCTTCATCGTATGCATCAACCAGGAATGCAAGAGCAACTCTGTCTGCTCCCAGTGATGGTTCGATGCAGTATGGAATGTATTTTTCGTTGGTTTCAGGATCATTGTAAACCATTTCTGTTCCTGAAAATTCGCTGTGCTGCTTCAGGTCGAAGTCAGTTCTGTCAGCAATACCCCAAAGTTCGCCCCATCCGAATGGGAACAGGTATTCAAGGTCAGTAGTTGCATTGCTGTAATGTGACAGCTCTTCCTTTTCGTGATCTCTTGTTCTGATATTTTCCATTGTCATGCCAAGGCTTGCAAGGAAGTCGATGCAGTACTGTTTCCAGTAGTCAAACCATTCCAGGTCAGTTCCCGGTTTACAGAAGAATTCAAGTTCCATCTGTTCAAATTCTCTTGTTCTGAAAGTAAAGTTACCCGGAGTGATTTCGTTTCTGAAGGATTTACCGATCTGTGCAATACCAAAAGGCAGCTTCTTTCTTGCTGTACGCTGTACATTCTTGAAGTTAACGAAGATCCCCTGTGCTGTTTCAGGTCTCAGGAAGATTTCTGATTTTGAATCTTCTGTTACACCCTGGAAAGTCTTGAACATAAGGTTAAACTGTCTGATGCCTGTAAAGTTGCTCTTTCCGCAATCAGGACATTTGATTCCATGTTCCTTGATATATTCTTCCAGCTTTTCGTTTGACCATCCGTCAACTGTAATAACTTCCAGTCCTTCGTTCTGCATATATTCTTCGATAAGCTTGTCGGCTCTGAATCTTGACTTACATTCTTTGCAGTCGATAAGAGGATCTGAGAATCCGCCGATATGACCTGATGCTTCCCATGTTCTTGGGTTCATCAGAATTGCAGCGTCAAGACCCACATTGTATTTTGATTCCTGAACGAACTTTTTCCACCATGCTTTTTTTACGTTATTTTTGAATTCTACGCCAAGCGGACCGTAATCCCATGTGTTTGCGAGGCCACCGTAAATTTCGGAACCCGGATATACATATCCCCTGTTCTTTGCAAGTGCAACGATTTTTTCCATTGTAGCTTTATTACTCATTATTCTTTTTACCTGCTCTTCCTACCTTATTATCAAAGCAAAGCCGTCCGAAAACGGCTTTGGTCTTTATCATGTTTTTTAAAATTATTTTTCTTCTGTTTCTTCTTCCTGTGCTTCATCTGTGCCTACTGCGGCCTTCAGAGCATCCTCAACTGCATCTTCAACACTGTCAAAAGTGCCATCAGCCTCTTCGCATGCGCCATAAGCATCTGTCATATTTTCTGCAAATGCTTCTTCCTCTGCATATCCGTCAAAAGGTTCATCACATGGCTCTTCGCAGTTTTCGCAGTCACCGTCGCAGATATCAACTTCTACATCGACGCCTTTTGAGAACTTATCCTTTGCAGCCTGTGCCTTTTCCTTTGCCTTTGCAAATACATCACCGCTCTTTTCCTTGAAATCATCGTACATTCCCGGTGCTTTTTCCTTGAAATCGGAGTAGATATCGCTGCCCTTTTCTACTGCGTCACCGTAAATATCTTCTGCTTTTTCGGAAATGTCAATTACAGAACCGTCATCCTTTATGAACTCAACCTTGCATTTGAATCCGAATGCTGCAACGGTACCTGCAATCATACCCCATGGAGCCACTACAGTTCCCAGGATACCCACAGTCAGAGGAATATTGATGATTGTTTCTCCATCTCTTGAAACCACGATTTTGGATACATTCCCCTTCTTTGCCATGTCCTTCATCTTCTTGATGAAAGCGTCTTTTTTTGCTCCTGCTTTGGTTGCCCCAAGACCGTCAACCGTTTCTTCGATTGCGATGATAGCATCCACAACATTGCCGTCAGCTGCTTCTAAAGCTTCTTTTGCTTCTTTGTAAGTAACACCTGTTCTGTCTTTTACCAGTTCAATTTTTTCTAATGTGATTTCCATAACCAATCCCTCCTATAAATTTTGTGGCAGCATTCCTTCGCTCTTAAGCTTTCCTATATCGAGATGATAGGATAAGTAGTCCCTGATTATCGACTGAAGCGCGTCTGAAATCTGCTCTTCCAGTGCAATTTTTTCAAATGACCCAAAGGACTTCCGATTGAAGAAATTTATAATACTAACTATATCAAATTCCGTCTTTGAAATCAATCTAAGCCTGTTTTTATTTTGGTCCTCTTCCAATATCTTTTTGAAGCATTCCTCGCAAATCATGCCTCCGTCGACAACGCTGAACCTGCTAACCTTTTCAGAGCCGCATAACACACATTTGTCCATGACAGGTGCAACTCCCAAAATCCCGAGAGCCTTAAGCTCATATGCCAGGATCAAAGTCTCAAACCTGCGTTTTCTCTTCTCAAGAGCTTCGAGAAAATCAAGAAGCAGATTGAAAATCCTCGGCTGAGGAATATCCTCCGGGAGAAACTTCTCCGTAAGTTCAAGAACAAAAGATGCACTCATATATTTGTCTATATCTTCTCCGATTGCATAATAGCTCCTTTTGACTTCGCCGGTGCTGAGATTGTAATATTCTCTATTCTTGTAGAATTCATATGTTCCGTATGTGAAAGGTCTGATTGCAAGAGCCGCCTTGGATTTGGCATTTCTTTCGTTGGAACCCGTTCCCATGCTTATCTTGCCGTATCTCTTGGTGAAAATGATTACAATTCTTCTCCCGCCGGTGGTTTTTATCTGTCTGAGCACTATGCCTTCCGAATTAGTATACATTGTTTATTTTTCCTTATATCCAAAATTGGAAATTGCAAAGTCCGAATCTCTCCAGTTTTCTTTGACTTTTACCCACAACTCCAAGAATACCTTGGTTCCCAGAAGCGCTTCGATTTCCAGTCTTGCGCTCTTTCCGATTCCCTTCAGCTTCTTGCCCTGCTTTCCGATTATGATTCCCTTGTGGGACTTTCTTTCGCAGTAGATTACAGCGCCGATATTGGTAATCTTAGGAGTTTCCTCGTAAGTTTCGATTTCTACGGCAACACCATGAGGAACCTCCTCTTCAAGATATGTGAGAATCTTTTCCCTTATGATTTCGCTTACGATAAATCTCTCCGGATAATCTGTAACCATATCTTCCGGAAAATACATAGGTCCTTCTTCTATAAACTTTTCGATTCCACTGATAAGCTCATTGATATTCTTACCTTCCAATGCTGAAGTTCCGTATATCCCATCAAAGACATCAAAGCTGTCATAATCGTCATAAATCTTCTGAAACTCTTCCGGTGTCATCTTGTCTATCTTATTTATTACAAGAAGTTTAGGAGTATCCAGATCCTTAATCATATCCATGATATATCTGTCTCCCGGTCCTTTGTTTATGTCGCCGTCAACGAGGAAAAGTATCACGTCCACTTCTTTGAATGTAGAGATTGCCATGTCAGTCATTGCGCTTCCCAGCTTATTTCTCGCCTTGTGAATACCCGGCGTGTCTATGAAGACCAGCTGCATATCCTCCTCATCCTGATCCAGCCTTGTATATATTCCTCTTATACTGTTTCTTGTTGTCTGAGGCTTGTCAGTCGTAATCGCAATCTTCTCTCCGAGAATACCGTTGAGAAGTGTGGATTTTCCAACATTCGGCCTTCCTATAATTCCTACAAATCCTGATTTCATTCTATTCTAACCTAAATCCTTCCAGTAAAAGTTCATTGAGTTTGTATTCCCTGAGATTGTCCTCATCACTTCCGATTATAACCCGAAGCTCAGGAGCAAATTCAAAAAGAAACTGTCTGCATATTCCGCATGGGGCAGCTTCCCCTCCGTCAATGGTTGTAACAGCAAGAGCCTCAAATTCTCTGACTCCCTCCGATACTGCCTTTACGACTGCCGTCCTTTCGGCGCATATCGTAGCTCCATATGACGAGTTCTCTACGTTGACGCCTGTAAACACTCTGCCGTCCTTTGACAGAAGTGCGGCGCCAACCTTAAACTTCGAAAACGGCGCATATGCATTCTTTGCAGCTTCCTTTGCTGTCAGATAAAGCTGTCTGTTATCCATGGTCTACCTCCCGATTCCCAGAAAAGACATTACCTGCTCTTCTCTCTCGCGCATTATTTTCTTTTCGTCATCTTCCATGTGATCGTAACCCAGAAGGTGCAAAATGCTGTGAGTAAAAAGATAAATTATTTCTCTCTCAAAGCTGTGCCCGAATTCCTCGGCCTGCTGCCTTGCCCTCTCTTCGCATATAACCACATCCCCCAGGCAAATTTCTCCCTCCTCGGGGAGCATATTCAAATCATCAAACTGAGGGAAAGACAAAACGTCAGTAACCTTGTCCACTCCTCTGTAATCTCTGTTCAAAGCTCTGATTTCTTCAGCCTCAACAAAGGTAACACTTATCTCACACTCGGATTCGTCTATTCCTTCGTCTTCTATGCATTTTCTTGCTGACTTTTCCATAAAGTCAAGAATTTCTTCATTTACAACATGTTCATCTTCGAAAAAAATATGCATACTATTCTCCTATTTCGTCGGGATATTTCTTGTAATACTGGTCATAAGCTCCTATGATTTTCTTTACCAGCTCATGTCTCACCACATCTATATCCTTCAGATAACAAAAATCTATATCCTTAACGTGTTCCAGCACTTTGATAGCTTCCACAAGGCCGCTTTTCTTGCCCCTCGGCAGGTCGATCTGAGTAATATCTCCCGTAACTACAACCTTGGAACCAAAACCCATTCTGGTTAGGAACATCTTCATCTGTTCTCTCGTCGTATTCTGAGCCTCGTCCAGAATAATAAACGCATTGTCAAGAGTTCTTCCTCTCATATATGCCAGAGGCACAACCTCTATGACCTCATTTTCTCTCAGCCTTGCAGCCGCTTCTCTTCCAAGCACATCATAAAGAGCATCGTACAAAGGTCTCAAATAAGGATCAACCTTTTCCTGCAGGTCACCCGGCAAAAATCCCAGTCTTTCCCCGGCTTCCACCGCCGGTCTTGCAAGGATTATCTTCTGAACCTGCTTATTCTTGAAAGCATTCACAGCCATGGCAACGGCTATATATGTTTTTCCTGTTCCGGCAGGACCGATTCCGAAAACCACATCTTTCTTTCTGATTGATTCCACATACTTCTTCTGTCCCAAAGTCTTAGGCTTGAGGGGCTGACCCTTGCATGTGAAACAGATTACATCTTTGGAGACATTGTTCTCAACATAAGACTCTCCTTCTTTTTTCAGGTTTATTATATAATTAACCTTCTGAGTGTCAAGATGCTGACCGCTTTTCAAAATCTGCATGAATTCGTCTACAATCTCCGCCGCAAGCTTGGTATTTTCCCCTTTGAGCAAAATATCGTTGTCACGCTGAAAAATGTTAACTCCTGTATTTTCTTTTATCAGTTCCATATTGACATCCATGTTGCCGAAAAGCTCAGTCCTGTCAATATCATCATCAACTGCTACTTTTTTTAGTTCTAAATTATTATTCTCTGACAATTCTACCTCCAAATTGATACAATTTAACCATTATATTATACCATTTTTATTGGAATTTTCAACAAAGCCGATTATGTTTTGCCATGAAATTCGGACTATAGGACAAACAGCGTTTGAACCAGGCTTGCTCGATTGCCATCGACCACACAACGCATTTCGCCCAGTCTCGGTCGATTGCCATCGACCATGCAACATGTTTTATCCATGCTTGGTCGATTGCCATCGACCACATATAGGCAAAAACAGTACATATTCCAATAGTCGCAATCTGCGCTGTCTTTTTTTGAGCTTGACTAAGCGCAGATTGCCA
>CALHKP010000026.1 GCA_938034165.1 uncultured Clostridia bacterium
CCAAAGCTGAAGGTGAACATAACAGCGAATCGATGCCGTTATTTGGACCAAAAAAACACTAAAAAACGCAGGTAAATCAAGGACAAGATGGGTTTAAAATCCGTGTATTTTCTGTTAATTTCTGCGTAGTTTTAAGCGATCGTGCATTTTTTTGCGCGGGATTTTTAGGGATTATTCAGGCACATTTTTCCCTCCGCGATTACAAAGGGGTTGTCGCATTAACGAAAAATAACCGTTAGGGCGCAGCCCTCTTTCTTTAAGGGGCGGCCTATGAAATGAGACGGAATTTTGCTCCGTCTTTTTTGTTCAAAAAAATCCTGCACACACAAAGCATGCAGGATATGGTAAAATGATTGTATGATCAAACACAACCTTTTACGTAAACAGTATACACTGAATGAAACCAATTATCAATTAAAAATTCCAATGGAATTGGATGCATGTATACCGGCAAATGATTGTGTGAGACTCATCCGTCAGTTTGTGGAGGAAATGGATCTGACGGCTCTGTATGCGACCTATGAAAGAATGCCGTCAGAAAAATACGCGTCTCCGGAAATCATGCTCAAGATCATGCTCTATGCCTATCACGAAAGAAAAGATGTCTCGTCAAGAACGATCGAGAAAAACTGCAAGCGGGATATCAACTACATGTATCTTCTCGAAGGCAGAAAGGCCCCGGATCATGCCGCAATCGCACGTTTTCGTTCGAAGCACTTTGCCAAATGCGCCCGTCACTTTATGGCACAGATGACAAAGTTTCTGATCAAGCTGGAGCAAGTCACGACGACCGAAGTGTTCATCGACGGCACAAAAATCGAATCGGCAGCCAATCGATACACCTTTGTATGGCGAAAAGCTGTGACCAAACATCAGGCAAGATTTCTGCAGAAAACAGCGCTTCTGGTTGGCGATATCATCCAAAGGCAAGAACTGAAGCCATTATGGCAAAAACAGGTCAAGAAGAAACATGTGAAGAAAATCTTAAAGAAGCTAAGGGCAAAGGCCAACGAAGAAAGTCTAGAATTTGTTTCCGGGTGTGGTCACATCAAGACACAGCTGCAAAGAGATATTGAGGCGCTGGAGGCTGCCTTGGAAAAGCTGAAAGAGTACGAAAAGAAACTGCATATCTGTGCAGACCGTGGAAGCTATGCAAAGACGGATCCGGATGCAACCTTTATGCACATGAAAGATGACCATATGCGCAATGGGCAGTTAAAACCGGCCTACAATATTCAGCATGCGGTAAATTCCGGATTTATCGTAGCGGCAGGAATTTTTCCAAATCCAACCGATGTCATGACACTGAAGCCATTCCTGAATCAGATGGAAGAAGATCTTTCCTTTCCCTTTGAACGGATCGTTTGCGATGCTGGATATGAAAGCGAAGAAAATCTGTCTTTCCTGCGTGCGAAAGGAATCGAGGCCTACATCAAGCCTGCGAACTATGAACAGATCGGGACAAAGAAATTTGCAAAAGAAATCGGCCGCAAAGAAAATATGCGGTATGACAAAGAACAAGACTGCTACCTCTGCCATAACGGCAAAGAGATCAAGAGAAGCGGCAGCCGACGTGTAAAGACAGCTTCCGGGTATATACGGGAAGAAACGCAATATGCCTGCAGCGAATGCGGAGGCTGTCCCTACAAAGAGAAGTGCATGTCAGGGAAGAACTGGAAGAAGCCCTTAGAAGAGCGCTACAAAAAGCTAACCGTTTCAAGATTGTTTGAAGAACTCAGAGAAGAGGAATACCGCAGGATCAATTCCGAAGAAGGCAAGAAACTTCGCATGAATCGGAGCATTCAGGCGGAAGGCGGCTTTGCAGACATTAAGGGCGACAGTGGATTTACGAGGTTCCTTTGCAAAGGAAATGAAAATGTATTTGCAGAATATATTTTGTATGCGATGGCCCACAACCTTGGCTGGCTTCACAGCCGGATCCAAAACGACAAGCTTGATCTGCACCTTTATGAGCTGAAAGAGGACGAAACAGAAGCTGCATAATTTAAAAACAAAAAAATGATGGAAACGCAGAAGAACGGCAGGTGCGGTTCTTATTTGTAGTACACAAAAATGAAGAAAAGGCGGAGCAAAATTCCGTCTTATTTCATAGGCTGACCCTTAAAGAAAGAGGGCTGCGCCCTAACGGTTATTTTCCGTTAATGCGACAGCCCCCGTGCCTGATTCATATTTCGTCCTGAACAATTTTAGAATTTTTTAATTCGTTCAGATATAAATCATAAATGTACGCTGGGCTTTCTAAATACAGTCCGGTATCTATATCCTGTAGTTTTTCGAAGACTTCAGAAATATAGAAGCGGCGCATGGCCTCCGGGATAGACAACTCACAATCTGCAATGAGAAGTTTTAATACGTCTTGCGTATTCGCTTCAATTAAAAATTCCCTGTCACTCATACAAAACACCTGTCTTTTCTAAATAAGTAAGCGCCTTGGCTGAGTGAAACGAGTACTGATCACTCAGAGCTTTATAAGTAAGGCGGCGCACTAAGCCTTCTTCATCGAGTTCTTCTCCCATATATCTTCGAATCGTTGCCGCAATCGCATCGTCAGCAACCGGACCAATGACAATATCGTATTTGGAATCAATATTACAATCGACATCTGCGTAGTTATTGAAGCTCCGGTTCCTGTTATTTACAACAAAACGCGCCCATGCAATCGTAGGATACATTGCGAACTTTCGTATTTGCAGTGTATCCACATCAAAAACGTCTGTGTCAAGGTCGTAAACAGTTACAACCGCCTCGCCGCCAAATAGCGCAGCCTTGTTTTGCGCCATGCGAATTGCCTGTGCCTTTATTGAGGTCAAATAAAATCCTTTACCAAAGTCCTTGTATGGTTTGCACTTTTCAAAATCAATTTCTATAATCTCGAGATTAGAGCCATGGTAAAGTATCATGCCAGATTTCCTCCATTTTTGCGGCAGATTTGCGCCAAGTCCAGGACAGTGTCTTCAAAGGAAAACGTATGCTCCACATCGTAGAATTCCTCAAGAAAATCCAGACCCTTGTATTTGTCAAGGTACAGCATCGCGTCTTTCTCGGTCAGACCGAAGTGCGCGGCGAACTCGTTCACGCAGATTACAAAATAATCTATCATTTGCTTTTGAAGTTCCGACATAGTTTCTCCTTTCGAGCAGTATTTTATAAGTTGATTATACTACAAAGCGTTGTAAAAAATCAAGATATACAAGGGGCCCAGGCGTATGGCTAGGCTTTATACTTTTTTAAGACGCTTTCCAGCTGCCTGTGCTGAGATACAGCTGCACTTTATTCGGAATAATATTAAAACACTTATTGACTTCTTTTTTTAAGTGGGCATATGACGTATTTTCATCCGTTTCAGGTACAGCGAAAATGCAACGTAAAAAAATGCACGATCGCTTAAAACTACGCAGGAATTAACAGAAAATACACGGATTTTAAACCCATTCCGCCCTTGATTTACCTGCGTTTTTTGGCATGTTTTTGGTCCAAATAACGGCATCGATTCGCTGTTATGTTCACCTTCAGCTTTGGCAGCGCATTCGCTTCTCTTCCGTGGACAGGCGAAGCTACTAGTAAGTACTTAACAGAGGAGAACGATTACACGGCAACAGTTGATGCCGCTGGAACCGTTGACAAGACAAAGGGAACCGAAGGTATCACCGAGGCTTACCGAGCAGAGCTTACTTCGGAAGCAAAGGCTATGTTATCATATGCTAAAAAGGCTGGTACTTTCTATGCACCGGAAAAAACTGAAGCAGTTGCTGCGATCGAAGCTTACATCGAAAGCTTAAAGACAGTAAAAACTGCAAAGGAAGCTGCAACACTGAAAGCTGATGTTGAAAAGAAAGTCGGAAAATGGAATAGTTCAGCTAAAACATTCCCTGGCGGCACTCTGAAGCTGGCAAGCAATGTATTAGCAGATGCAAAAACAGCAGCTGCTAGCTTAACTGACACGATTGATGTTACAAGAATCTTAGCACGTGCAGAAGCTAACGATGATTTATATCTTCCGGGCTATGACAGATTTGTAAGAACTACTACAGTTGATACAACAACTCCAGGCAAAAATGTAATTAAGATTGGTACTGAAACTGAAATCGGAAAGATCTTTGCTTCCGCAGACGACAATGCAAAAGCAATTGTTGCATGGTTCATGGACAATGACTATCGTACAGCTACCGAAATCAAGGCCGGCGTAAGCGAAATCGCAACTGCATTCACACCGGTGAATACAGCGTACAAAACAACGTATGACAATGAAATCGCTCCAATTCAGAAGGAAATGTGGGACTTCGAAGATAAGGCTGTTAAGGCTGCGAAGAGAGGTCTTTCTGTTGCCGAACTGGAAGCGCTTGACGCTTTAGTTAAGAAAATCAATGATTTCAACGAAAAGTATAACGGCTATAACCTTGACGGTACTAAGTCGCTCGTATCGACTACCCTTCCAGATGCCATTTCGTCAGCAGATCCTAACAAAGCAAGCCTTGCGTTTAACTATTTCAGCCAGTACTATGCAGAAACTGCAGCAGTTCCGGAAGTTAAGAAATTAACTGACGCTGACAAAGCTACTGTGATCGCGCTGTACAAAAAGGTTGAAGCGTTAGGCGATTCCTACTCTGCCGTTTGGAAATTCGGAAACGATAGTGCTAACACAGGAGTTAACGCAACTTATGTAGAGAACTACGCAAAGTTAGAAGCTGCATATAAGCACTTCATCGAAGCAGACGTAAAAGCATTCAAGAACTTAGCTGACTTTGATGCTTACACAAGAGGCGGCGTACAGAACGGTTCCATCTTATACTACTTCGATGCAAGCGAAAAGAACGTTTCTGCTATGAAGGCGCAGAGAGCTGCTTATGACGCTTTGGTATCCAACTATGGCTACAGTGATCTTGCAGGTTTAGGCGCTTACACCGATGCAGTTGCTGCTGAGGCTAAACTGCTTGCCGGTGAGCACAACCAGGGTGCAGATGCTAACTACGATGTAAAAGATACGCAGAAGCTGCAGGCTTACCTGAACAATGCTACGCTGAAAGTAACCACTAAGGCGCTTGGCAACAACAAGATCAGAGTCAATGCTAGATTCGACGCTGAAACTTACAAAGACATCGTAGCAGAATGCGGTAACGACTACACTATCAGCTACAAGTTCTATCAGAAGAGTGCAAAGGCTACTTCCTTCAAAGGACCGAAGGAAAAGAGCAGAAACTACATCACTTACACCAAGGCTTCCTTAAAGAAGGGTACAAAGTACAAATTCCAGTGCGGCGTAGTCATCAAGGATACACAGGGTAACGTAGTCGCTGAAAAGAACTACAGAGCTTCCACGACAGGCTCCAGAGTTTGCAGATAGTAGCAACTCAAACAAACTGATCAAACGACTCACAGAGTCACACAAGGCTAACCAGCCACATAAAGCACAAAACCCAGCCCCATCGGTTGGGTTTTGTGGAATTATTAAAAACACAAATCTCCAAAGTATCTTTGGATACAAAACAATGAAACGAAATCACCAAAGAGATTTCTCTTATATGTGAGAAAGAAAGGAGAAAGAAATGAAAAAGTTATTTGCAATACTCATGAGTATCATGATGATTGCGTGCTTCATGCCGACCATGGCGTTTGCGGTAGATAGTCTAACTGCAGACCACTTCGACTTTACAGCACCGAGCAATCTAACGTACGATGGTGCCGCAAAGGAAGCAACGGTTGCGCTCAAAGACACTTATAGCGGAGCCGGTGAAGTTACTGTTAAGTACTACAAGAACGGTGAAGAAGTTCAGAAAGAAAATGTCAAAGAGGCAGGCACATATACAGTAAAAATCGCGGTTACTGCCGGAGATAATTTCGAAGCAACAACTACGGACTTAACAGCGGATGCGTGGACATTTACTATCGGTAAGGTCACCCCTACTGCAGACCACTTCAACTTTACAGCACCGAGCAATCTAACGTACGATGGTGCCGCAAAGGAAGCAACGGTTGCGCTCAAAGACACTTATAGCGGAGCCGGTGAAGTTACTGTTAAGTACTACAAGAACGGTGAAGAAGTTCAGAAAGAAAATGTCAAAGACCCAGGTACATATACAGTAAAAATTACGGTTGCTGGCGACACTAACTTTGAGAAAGCATCTGAGGAGTTGACGGCAGAAACATGGAAATTCACTATCGAAGATAAACGCGGAGCGACTGCTAATGTAGCGAACAATGCCATCAGCGGCGAAACGAAGGTTACACTCAATCAGTCCTTTACGATTACGTTAGAGGGTGGTCTTACGTTCAAGGATACCGTGAAAGAAAACAATGACGTAAGCGAATGGTTTGCGGAAGACAACCTTCCGAAAGGACTCACTGCTAAAATCACAAATGTAAATGCTGAGAAAAAAACAGCAACGATCACACTTTCCGGTATTCCGGAAGTTAAGAGTAACGCTGAGATTTCAATCACCATTCCGCAGACTTTCCTTGAGGGTGCAGCGGCAGCAATGCCAGTTACTATGAATGGCGCGAAATACGCGATCAAAGAGTTCTATATGCCAACCGGCGGCGGTGGCGGCGCTGCTGCGAAACCAACCAAGCCAACGACTCCGGAGCAGAAGCCTGCAACAGCAGCAGGAAAGACTGCGGCGAATACTGCGATTACAACAGCGGCAGCTGCCAACAAGTATGACAAAGCAGAACAGGCAGAGGTAGATCAGATCGTCAAAGACGCTGAAGCAAAAATCAAAGAAGCGAAGACGGAAGACGAAGTAAAGGCAATCCAAAAGGACGCAGAAACGAAGCTTGACAAGATTCTGACAACAGAAGAAAAAGCAACCATTGCTTCCCTAAAAGAGGTCAGCAAGCGCGACTTCGGTACAAAATCCAAGAAAATCACCAAGAAGAATGGTAAGAAGGCTGTGAAACTGTCCTGGGCAGCGCCGGAAGGCGTGGATGTAGACGGATATGAAATCTTCAGATCCACGAAGAAAAACTCCGGCTATGGTACAGAACCGTACTTCGAAACACCGAAGACCAGCTATACCAACAGCAAGGGACTCAAGTCCGGCAAGACCTATTACTACAAGGTCAGAGCGTATGTTGAAATCAACGGAGAAAGACACTACACCGACTACTCCACAAAAGCCTCCAGAAAGATTTAAGCGTACACAGCAAAACTTTTCCATATCGGTCTTTGCCTCCCGACACTTACAGGGAACACTGAAACCGAATCACAGACCTCCCGCGGATCATCCGCGGGAGGTCTGCTATATATAGGTTATTCTGTCTGCAAGGCGTGATAGCGTTCCCAGACGTAGGCAATCGCTTCTTTTTTGCGTACGCGGATGTGGACCGCCGCTGCAGCGTCCTGCAGGATATCTTCTGTCAGGGACGGCAGGTATGCACGATAAGCAGGGTGCGTTTCCAACACATCTTGAAAGAGTGTAATGAGCAGATCTTTTTTATCTTTGTCAAAGGGCTTCGGGTAGCCGCGCGGTTAAAGCTGTCATAGGTTCCGTGCAACGCCAGATTTGCGAAATAGTCATTGTCGAAACAAATGTCGCTATAGCATAGGTCG
>CALHKP010000027.1 GCA_938034165.1 uncultured Clostridia bacterium
CTGGCAACGATCACTTTTCCCCGTAAGGCAGCTGGTAGAGCACAACCTTAGGAGGAGACGGATCACTGCTGGTTACTGAGAACGGGGCAGAGACATTTGCGGCACAGAAGGTTAAGGCAGTTGACACTACTGCGGCGGGAGACAGCTTTACGGCTGCATTCGCTCTTCACATGGTTTCCGGTCACTCATATGAGGAATCAATCAGATTCGGAAACAGAGTTTCGGCAATCGCTGTAACAAGAAAAGGTGCCCAGACATCAATTCCGACTATGGAAGAAGTAGACGAATTGTTTTATGACGGAGGAAAAAATGACTGATAACATGCAAAAAATTCCGGTAATCATTGACTGTGACCCAGGAGTGGATGATGCTCTAGCAATTATCCTTGCACTAAAGCATCCTAAGATTGAGCTTGAGGCAGTATGTTCAGTATCAGGAAACGGGCTGATTGACAATACAACTGCAAATGCTATTAAGGTTCTTTCACTTTGCGGAAGAGAGGATATTCCTGTTTACAGAGGTTCAGCATGTGCGCTCAACGATGAGGCACCTGAAACTGTATCAGCCTTCGGAGATGACGGGTTGGGGGGATATGCTCATCTGATTCAGACCGAAAAAAAAGAGGAAAATGAAGATGCTGTTGATTACCTCTTGAGAGCAGCAGACGAAAATCCGGGCAAATTCACACTGTTTGCCATCGGACCATGCACTAATATTGCAAAGGCAATTCAGAAAGACGCAAGTTTCCCTTCCAAAATCAAGAAGCTGATTATTATGGGAGGTTCCAAATACACAGGTAACATGAGTCCTGTTGCAGAATATAACTTCTGGGCAGATCCACTGGCAGCAAACATCGTTATGAATGCAGGATTTGAAGACGCTGTTATGATAGGTCTTGATGTTACAAACAAGATTGCTTTAGGTGCAGAGGTGAGAGAGATTCTGAGAATTTTCAATACAGATCTTTCTAACTTTGTTTATGATATAACTCGTGTGGGTGTGGACGAAAACTGGGAAGCAAGAAGAAAACCTGTTGCACCTATGCACGATGTTTTGACAGTCGCATATCTTATCGACGAGTCAATCCTAAAGATGAAAAAGGCTAATATTGATGTTGTGGTAGACGGAATCGCAAAAGGACAGTCTGTCGTTGATATCAATGGCCACTGGGCAGAAGGAAAATGCAATGCCCTATATGCGGCAGACGTAGATGTAGACAGATTCTACGAACTGTTTTTAAAGACGGTATTTGACGAGAACGCAAAAGAATTGGAAGAGTACTTCGCATAAAGTATTCGTAATTTGAAAGGAGAAATCAAAAAAATGGCTAAGAAGAAAAATGAAACTTTTTCACTTATGGTAATTCTGCTTATCCCTGTTGCAATTGCAATCAACATCGTAGGCGGAACACTGACATCAACACTGAAAATCCCTGTAGACCTTGATATGATCGGAGTTCTTCTCGTTGGAGCTCTTGCAGGACCTATCCCTGCAGCAATTACAGGTGTACTTACTAACCTTATCAACGGAATTATCGACCCAACATGGATACCATATGCAATCTGTGCATTCTTTATCGGTATCGCAGCAGGTCTTCTGTCAAAGTACAACATGTACAGCAATATTCCTAAAATCATTCTTTCAGGTATTATCATTGCACTTGTTGCAACACTTACAGCTACACCTATCACAGTATTCGTATTCGGCGGAGCTACAGGCGGCGGTGCATCAATGATCGCAGCAGGTCTTATGGCAACAGGAAAAGAAATCTTAGAAGCAGTTCTTTCAGTTTACATCGTAACAGAAACTGTAGGAAAACTGATTTCAATCTTTGTAGCTTGCCTGATTATCAAAGCTATTCCTGACCGTACACTTACAAAGTACAAATACGGAATGAATTTCGTTAAGAGTGCAAAATAGGAGAGAAAAATGAAAAGCGAAGCTCAGAAGTCCAATAAAATTGTGGACCTGTACCCAATGACAAAATTTTATATTGCAATTGCGGCCGCGCTGACAGCAATCATACTTCCGGGAATTCTTTCCAAGGTTGTCTGCTTTGTTGCAATTAATGTGCTGGCTCTTGCAAGTGGTGTATACTCTGTATTTTTTAAGAGACTTAAGAATTCAGTAGGAATTCTTTTCATCATACTTCTGATAGTGCAGACTTTCTTCGCTCCGGGAGAAACAGTAATCTTCTCATTTTGGATTTTCACAGCCAAGATGGAAGGTCTGATGATGGCTCTGAAGCTTGGATTTATCCTGTCAGCAGTTGCATCTGAACTTGTATGGTTCTTTGCCGTAACAACAGAAAAAGACTTTGTTCTTGCCCTGGAAAAGAAGGGAATGAGTCCGAAGGCTTCATATGTTGTTCTGTCAACACTTCAGATGGTTCCTGTTCTCAAGAAGAGATCCCAGACTATCATGAACGCACAGAAGGCGAGAGGTGTGGAAACAGAGGGGAACCTTATTACAAGAGCAAAGGTGTTTGTGCCTACTATTATTCCCCTTGTACTGAGCTCAATTCAGGGAACTGAAGAAAGAGCCCTTACACTGGAAGCGAGAGGTTTCTCGGTAGAAGCAAAGAAAACACATCTTTATGATATTGAAGCAAGACCGATTGACAAGACTGTAAGCGTAATCACATTCTGCTTATTCGGCTTGATAATTGTTGGGAGGGTATTACTATGGGTTATATAGATTTTAAAAATGTAACATACACTTATCCTCTTACAGAGGAACCAAGCATAAAAAATGTGAACCTTTCACTGGAAAAAGGCAAGTTCTACGCAATCGTAGGTCCTAACGGAAGCGGCAAAACTACACTTTGCAACATATTCAGAGGATTTATTCCTGAATTCTTCCAGGGTGAACTTGAAGGGGAAATTACTCTTGACGGAGTTTCCATGTCAGAATATACACTTGGAGATCTTGCGAGCAAAATCGGATACGTATTCCAGAATCCGTTCAATCAGATTACAGGTGCAAGAGACAACGTATACGAAGAAATTGCATATGGACTTGAAAACCTGGGCGTCGAAATAGAAACAATCAAAAAGACTGTTGAAGGCGTTATGGAGCTGACAAACACAAGCTACCTTGCTGACAAGAACCCATTTGAACTTTCAGGTGGACAGCAGCAGAGAGTCGCCCTTGCCTCAGTTCTTGCTCTTCAGCCGGATATCTTCGTTATTGATGAGCCTACTTCACAGCTTGACCCGAAGGAAACAGAAAGAGTCTTCGATATCATAGACAAGATGAAGAAGATGGGAAAAACTATCATTCTCGTTGAGCACAAGATTGAACTTATTGCAGAATATGCGGACGAAATCATGGTTCTTGAAGATGGTGAGCTCATAAGATTCGGCGAAAAGCACGAAGTTCTGTCCGAACTTGCTTTGCTGGAAAAGGATATTGAACTTCCTCAGTCTGTTCTTCTTGCAGATGAGCTGAGAAAGAAAGGCTTTGATATTAAAACGGGAATCATCACAAAGGACGAAATGATTGAAGAGTTAAAGAGAATTACATCAAAGTAGATGGAGGGAAAAATGGCACTGATTGAATTTAAAAATGTGGGATTTAGTTATCCAAACGGTTTTTCCGCTGTCGAAAATGTAAGCTTTGAAATAGAAAAAGGCGAAAACATTGCAATCGTAGGACAAAACGGAGCCGGAAAAACAACAACAGTAAAAATGATTAACGGCCTTCTCAAACCGACAGAAGGAACAGTAATCGTTGACGGCATGGACACAAAGGAGTACACGACTGCTCAGCTTTCAAGAAAAGCGGGATATGTATTCCAGAATCCTGACGATCAGATCTTCCACAACAGCGTTGAAGCTGAAATCGAATACGGACCAAAGGTTCTGAAGTTCGACAGTGAGAGAATGGAAAATCTTATCAAATATGCCGCAAAATATACTGAGCTTGAGGACGAAATGGAAGAAAATCCATACAATCTTCCTCTGTCAGTACGTAAATTTGTAACTATAGCATCAATTATCGCTATGGATACAGATATTATCATACTTGACGAGCCTACTGCAGGTCAGGATACTAAGGGAATCAGAGTTCTGGAAAACCTGCTGAAGGAGTTCAAAGCTCAGGGCAAAACAATCATTACAATCACTCATGATATGGAATTCGTTGTTAACAATTTCGACAAAGTGTTTGTAATGGCACACAAGAATCTGTTAAAGATTACAGAACCAAAAGAAGTTTTTGCAGATGAACAACTTCTTGAAGAAAGTATGCTTATGAAACCTTATGTAAGAGAAATCGCAAGCAGCCTCAACCTGCCGGGTGATATTCTCACAAGAGAAGAACTCGTGGAATACCTGAGCAAATAACTGCATTATATAAAATAAGAAAGTTTGAACTTTTCAAAAGAGAAGATTTAAAACTTTAAAAATATCAAACATTAGAGTTGCCACATTAATGATTCATGGTCATTAGTGTGGCAATTTTTTTAGTGGACAAAATTGATTTGTATCAATGCAGGCGCCAAGATGCAAGCGCATAATGAAAGTGTATGACAATTATTGATTTAGTAAGAAAGGAATACATAAGGATTATTGTAGAGGATTAAGATTATTGAAAGAGCGGACTATAGAATACGAGATTAAGTTTGAGGAAGGAGACAGAGATGATCCTGGTGGATATAGGAGGTTAGCTGCCATAGAGGGATGGGTATACACAAGGCCAGTAAAACGGAAATCGATGACGTTTTATTTCGTATACCTTAAAACCGCTATTTCAGTACAAGATACATTGAAATGCTCGTAGCCGAGGCTTATTCGCTGAGATATGAATGATTGAAAAATCTTGAAATTTCAATAAAAAACACTTGATTATATGAGGAGGAGTGGTTTATACCGCTCCTTTTGTGATATAATAGTTAGGTTAAATAAGTGTTCGCGCCGCAAAACTTCCGGCGCGGTTTGAAAGTGAAATCAATATGGGGAGGCATTAATTTGATAAAGACTTTGTTTAAATATTTTAGACCTCATAAGAGGATTTTTGCTTTGGATATGTTTTGCGCAATTGCTGTTTCTGCAATTGACCTGGCATTTCCATTGGTTTCCAGAAAGGCAATGTATGAAATGCTGCCGCAGAAGATGTATATGGTCTTCTTCGTGCTGATGCTCAGCGTGGCTTTGTTTTATATTTTGCGTTCAGTATGCTATTACATTATGACTTACTGGGGTCATACTTTCGGTGTTCGTGTGGAGGCAGATATTAGAGCGGATTTGTTTGCACATTTTCAGGGACTTGATTTTGCGTTTTATGATAAGAACAGAACCGGTAAGCTTATGAGCCGTTTGACAGGGGATTTGTTCGAAATCACTGAGCTTTCCCATCACGGGCCGGAGGACCTTGTGATATCGGTGTTGACAATTGCAGGTTCACTGATATTTATGTTTACCATAGAGTGGAGACTTGCTCTTATTGTGGCTACCATAATTCCGGTATTTCTTCTGGTGGTAATTGCAATGCGTAAGAGAATGACCCTTGCATCAGCAAAGGTAAAGCAGAACATGGCATCTATTAATGCCGATATAGAATCTTGCATTTCGGGAATCAGAACTTCCAAGGCTTTTACAAACGAAGATGTTGATTTTGAACGATTCGGAAAATCAAATGACAGATTCAAAGTAGCAAAAAAAGATTATTACAAGGCTATGGGTTCCTTCAATGCAACTCAGGAATTTTTTATGTGCATAATGCCTGTAGCGGTAATCGCCTTTGGTGGAAGACTCATAATGGAAGGCAGAATGAACTATATCGATCTGATTACATTCACTCTGTTTGTAAATACCTTCATTGCACCTATTCGAAAGCTTGCAAACTTTGCTGAGATTTTCACAAACGGAATGGCGGGCCTTCGCAGATTCGAAGAGGTTATGAGCATTGAACCGATGGTAAAAGAAGCCGAAAATCCAATTAATTTTGAGATGACGGAAGGGGCAATCAAAATCGAAAACGTGGGATTTTCATACGGTAATGGTGTAGATGTTCTGAAAAACGTGAACCTGGATATAAAGGCGGGAGAAACCATTGCAATTGTAGGAGCTTCAGGCGGCGGCAAAACTACGCTTTGTCAGTTGATACCGAGATTCTACGATGTTTCTTCGGGCTCAATCAAAGTAGATGGCGCTGATATTAGGGATGTGCGAAAGAAGGCTCTGAGGAGCAATATAGGAATTGTGCAACAGGATGTGTTTATCTTTGCTGATACAATCTTTGAGAACATACGATACGGAAAACCTTCTGCGACCTATGATGAGGTTGTGGAGGCTGCAAGAAAGGCAGAGATTCTTGATGATATAAATGAGATGCCGGATGGATTTGATACTTATGTGGGCGAAAGGGGAACCATGCTTTCCGGAGGTCAGAAACAGAGAATTTCTATTGCGAGAATCTTCCTTAAGAATCCGAAAATCCTGATTCTTGACGAGGCTACATCGGCTCTTGACACAGTGACCGAAAAGAAGATCCAAAAGAGCTTTGATGAGCTTTCGGTTGGAAGAACAACTCTTGTAATCGCTCACAGACTTGCGACAGTGAGAAACGCTGACCGCATAGTGCTGATAGAAGATGGAACCGTTGCAGAGCAGGGTAAGCACGATGAACTTATGGCTCTGAACGGCGGATATGCAAAACTTTATAACACACAGAAGTTGGGTAAAAAAACAGACCGGCAATAAGCAGGAAAACGTCAAGGTAAGGGTAAACTAAATATAATATATGACGAAACAGGCCATGCTTGACAGTACAGGATTGACAGTGCAGGATTGACAGTGCACGCTTGGTCGATTGTCCTCGACCACAAAATGCGTTTTGAACATATATGGTCGATTGCCATCGACCATATATAGCTAAAAACAGTGCATATTCCAATAGTCGCAATCTGCGCTGAGTCAGCCATGCCTAACCGACCCCAAGTGCCATGTTAGTTGCGGCTAACCACCCCCCAAGTACTGAGTTAGTTATGTCTAACCATTCCCGAGGGTCGAGTTATCATGCCTAACCGACCCCCAAGGACTAAGTTAGGCATAAAGAAAACCCCGTGTCCGGCACGGGGTTTGGAATTTTTTTAGTTTTTCAGGCTCTGGAGTGGGGCAGGAATTCTTCCACCTCTGTTAATCATCTTCGCAGGTGATTTGTCTCTGAGCTTCATTACAGGGCCGTATCCCAGAAGGCCACCGAAGTTTAGTTCTTCGCCTTCTTTCAGGCCAATGGCAGGGATTACTCTTACTGCTGTTGTCTTGGAGTTAACCATACCGATTGCAGCTTCGTCAGCGATTATAGCTGAGATAACTTCTGAAGTTGTATCTCCCGGAATGATAATCATATCAAGACCTACAGAACATACTGCAGTCATAGCTTCCAGCTTTTCGATTGACAGAGTTCCTTCGCGAGCTGCATCTATCATGCCGGCGTCTTCGCTGACAGGAATGAAAGCTCCAGAAAGGCCGCCAACTGAAGAAGAAGCCATTACTCCGCCTTTCTTTACGGCGTCGTTTAACATGGCAAGAGCTGCTGTTGTTCCGTGGGCACCGCACTGTTCAAGTCCGATTTCCTCAAGGATATGAGCAACAGAGTCACCGATTGCAGGTGTAGGTGCCAGTGAAAGGTCAACTATACCAAATGGAACTCCCAGCATTTCAGCAGCTTCGGAGCCTACCAGCTGACCGACTCTTGTAATCTTGAATGCAGTCTTTTTGATTGCCTCTGCAACTACATTGAGTGGTGCATCGTCAGGCATCTTCTGAAGAACAGAACGAACAACACCCGGGCCGGAAACGCCCACGCTGATAACACAGTCAGCTTCGCCGACTCCGTGGAAGGCACCTGCCATAAACGGATTGTCTTCTACAGCATTACAGAATACAACAAGCTTTGCAGCACCCAAGCACTGGTTGTCCTGGGTAAGCTCTGATGCTTCGCGAACTTTCTGTCCCATAATCTTTACGGCATCCATGTTGATACCTGCTTTTGTTGAACCGATATTTACTGATGAACATACGATGTCAGTTTCTGCAAGAGCTCTCGGGATTGATTCGATAAGCTCCATGTCGCCGGCACTGAAACCCTTCTGAACTAGGGCAGAGTATCCGCCGATAAAGTTAACACCTACTGCATGAGCAGCTTTGTCCAGCGTCTTTGCATATTTTACAGGGTCTCCGCCGGAAACGCCTGCCAGCATTGCTATAGGGGTTACGGAAATTCTCTTATTTACGATTGGAATTCCGTATTTCTTTTCGAGAAATTCACCTGTCTTAACTAGATCCTTTGCAAGACGTGTAATCTTTGCGTAGACCTTTTCGCAGGATTTGTCAATATCACTGTCTGCACAATCTACAAGAGAGATACCCATTGTAATTGTTCTGATATCGAGATTTTCTTCTTGTATCATGGTTATGGTTTCCATGATATCGCTCATATTTAACATAATCTCATCCTTTCGCTTATATAATTCCGGTTGCTTTGCAATGACTAGATTCTGTGCATAGAATCAAAGATGTTTTCGTGCATTACATGAACTTTCATTCCCGGTGAAGCTTCTGATATAGCTACCTGCATTTCATCAATCTGCATATTGGCTTCGGAAATATCTACAATCATAATCATACAGAAAAATTCTTCCAGTACGGACTGAGTTACTTCTATAACATTTGCATTTGCCTTTGCGCAAGCTGCTGAAACCCCTGCAAGGATTCCCACACTGTCTTTACCTACAACAGTCACTACTGCTCTTGATTTCTTATTCATAATAATCTCCTTTAAAATTTATTTTGAATTGTCCATTAGCTAAATTATTGTCTACTTTATATAATATGTTAAGCTGTGGGTATTTAGCAAGAAAATATTTTTTGTTTTCTGAAGAATTTCCTATCATATTGGAAAACCAAGCGGAATTTGAGAAAATGTCAACCTTTATTCTGGATTTTTCCTTATTTTGTTCGTAATAGAACAAAGCTTCGAAAAGTTTCTCTGTAAGAAGTTCTTCTATTCTCTCCCTTGCGATAGCTCCCTCCACCAGCTGACGAAATGCGGGATGGTAGGTACCTCCGTTTATAAAGCCGCCTTCTTTTATAAGATCTGTGCTCTTAAGGCCCACTCTCATTATATTGATTCCGGCATTGTCGAGAATTTTGTACATTTCCTTTGTTCGGAAAACTGCCTCCTCACGGGACAGTGGTTCGTATTCTCCACGCTTGTATTGATTGTAGAGCTCAGTATCGTCAATTACAATTGTGGGATAAAGTCTTGCCAGGGAAGGCGCTATCTTTACTGTTTCTTTGGCAGAGTAAAGACATGTTTCGAGGCTATCTCCCGGAAGGCCTATCATAAGCTGTATTCCAAGTTCAAATCCATAATCTTTTATCATCTGAGAGCTTCTGTAAACTATGCTGCTGTCGTGACCCCTGTTGGAAAGTTCAAGAACTCTGTCATCAAAGGATTGAACACCAAGTTCAATGGTGTCTGCGCTGTACTTCTTGAGATTATCCAGAATTTCCTCGTTTATGTAATCCGGTCTTGTGGACATGTGAATCTTATGGATTCGCCCTGCGTCCTTGTATTCCTTTGCAATTGCAAGATATTGAGACTGTTCCTCTATGGGAATTCCCGTAAAGCTTCCGCCGAAAAAAGCGACTTCTACAGTTTCCAGTCCCTGGGGCTCAATAGTTTCGAGCCAGGTGTCTATGGTTGTGTAAACATCATCATAGCTGACAGACTTTTGCTTTGCTGTGATTTTTTTCTGGTTACAGAAAATGCAGTCGTTGGGGCAGCCCTTGTGAGGGATGAAAATAGGAATTATTGCATGTTTTTTCATCTGGGTTTTGCGAGTTCTCCTTTCTGTAGTTACAGTATTGAACCTATATCCGTAAGCTCGTACTGCTCAAAGTATTTTACGAAAAGTCCTTTGGATTCGACAAATTGGACTATTTTTTCGAAATCGGGGTGGGCTGACAGTTTACCGTTGAATATGATTTCGTTTCCGATTCTGCCGGAGGCTCCGCCGATAAATCCCGTATCATATCCGTCAAGACGAACAAAGCCGGGACGAACCAAACATACATCCAGCTCCGGATAAGCACTGCAAGCTGCCGCAATTCCTTTGTCATAAGTAATTATCGATGTTTCGTTGACGACAACTATACTGCACTTCGTGTAGCCCTGTCTGACGTGAATAATCTCCATTCCCATGGCCTTTGCTTCTTGCAGAAGCTGGGGGTTTGTGAGTTTCGTGTTGTGAATAAAATATTTTCCAGTGCACGCTGCATTAAATGCCACATCTCCGGGATAGTAGTAATCCAAATCCTCTTTTTGGGCAAAAAATATGGGATCAGTCTTGTGATAGCCCATTCTGCAGAGGAAAATGTCAGGGTGATTGGAAATTCCCTTATCCACAATATTGTCGGAAGAAATGCTTCTGATTCTGCAGCCTTTTTCCTTTAGATAATCTATTAAAATTTTGTTTGCGTCTTTTGATATATATGTAGTATTCATAAACTAAATTATACTACAAACGGAAGGCCTTTGTGAAGTCTTCCGGAACCAAAGCCTCTTATCCCCGGGAAGGCCTTTGTGAAGTCTCTCAAGACCAAAGCCTCTTACCTTGGGGGTGTGAAGCATTCCGGAACCGGGGTCATTTCCCCCGTGGCAGGTTTTGACCTGCGTTTGAATTTTGTTTGGGTCTTGAGTTGAATTTTGGCTATGAATTTCTTGAAAAAGGTAGCCGTTCCATTATATAATTAAATAAGGTATGTAAATACCTTTTAGAAGAAAATAACCAAAATGGAGGAATTGAATAATGGATTACAAAAAGCTGGCAGAACTGCTTTTTCCAAATGTAGATAAGACACCGGAGGATTACGAGGCAATGTATCCGGCAAGAGAGCTTCCGGAAGGAGCCAAGGTAACACGTCTGGGACCAAGCCCTACAGGCTTTATCCATCTGGGAAACCTGTATGGTGCCTTTGTTGACGAAAGACTTGCTCACCAGTCAGGCGGAACTTTTTATCTTAGAATAGAAGACACTGACGACAAGAGATACGTGGAAGGCGCAGTTGAAATCATAATCAACTCACTGAAGTTTTTCGGTATCAACTTTGATGAGGGGGCAGGCCTGGACGGTGACACAGGAAACTACGGAAGCTACACTCAGAGCGAAAGAGGAGAAATCTACAGATGTTTCGCAAAGCAGTTGGTGGAAGAGGGAAAAGCTTACCCTTGCTTCTTAACTGAAGAGGAAATCGCAGAAATCAGAGAAGGTCAGGAAAGGGCAAAGGCAAATCCGGGAATCTACGGAGAATATGCAAAGAGCAGAAATCTGACATTAGAAGAAATCGAAGAAAATCTAAAAGCCGGAAAACCATATGTTGTAAGACTTCTTTCAACAGGAAATCCTGATCAGACATCAGAAAACGTAAGAAGAGTCAGCGTGAATGATGCAATCAGAGGAGTTTTGAGCATGCCGGAAAATTTCCAGGATGTAGTAATTCTCAAGGCTACCGGAATTCCGACTTACCACTTCGCACATGTAGTGGATGACCACCTTATGAGAACTACTCACGTTGTAAGAGGGGCAGAGTGGCTGCCTTCACTTCCTATACACGTAGAACTGTTCGAAAAGATGGGCTGGGAC
Organism: uncultured Clostridia bacterium; assembly: GCA_938034165.1. Taxonomy (GTDB): domain Bacteria; phylum Bacillota; class Clostridia; order Peptostreptococcales; family Anaerovoracaceae; genus CALHKP01. Next base: position 11,654 of record CALHKP010000027.1, read on the forward strand.
GCACCGGTATACTGCCACACTGCCCAGCTGATGAAACTGGACGAAGAAGGCAACAAGAGAAAGCTTTCCAAGAGAAAGGATCCTGAGCTTTCACTTGACTATTACAGAAATCAGGGATATCATCCTGATGCCGTAAGAGAATATCTCCTTACTATCCTGAACTCAAACTTTGAGGAATGGAGAATGGAAAACCCTGATGCACCGATTGACGAATTCGAATTTACTACAGAAAAAATGAGCAACTCAGGTGCTTTGTTCGATCTTAACAAGTTAAATGACATCAGCAAAGACGTTCTTCTCAAGATTCCTGCAGCGAAGCTTTACGACTTCCTCAAGAACTGGGCAGAAGAATTCAAACCTGAGGTTATGTACATTTTCGAAAACAGAGAGTATCTGGAAAAAATCCTTGACTTGGGCAGAAATGACAACAAGCCAAGAAAAGACTTTGTATATGCACAGCAGATGATAGAATTTATCAGCTACTTCTTCGATGAAATGTTCGTAAGAGAAGACGAAATGCCTCAGGAAGCTGCGGCAGATCAGAAGGAAATCCTAAAGGCTTACCTCGAAAGCTACGACCACAGTGACGATCAGAGCCAGTGGTTCGGCAAAATCAGACAGATTGCAGAGGATATGGGATATGCAGCAAAACCGAAGGATTACAAGAAGCATCCGGAAGAATACAAAGGACATGTAGGTCACGTAAGTACAGTTATCAGAATTGCCCTTATGGGACGCAGCCAGTCACCTGACGTATGGGAAATCCAGCAGATTATGGGTGAGGAAAAGACAAGAAAAAGAATCGAAGAGTGCATGAACTAATCGAAAATTTGAATGCATATAACCAAATGCTGGGACATGAAGACCCGGGAGCAACTTGTGCATGAACTAATTGGAAATTTGAATGAATATAACCGCATAGGCCGTAGAATTTCAACGGTTGGTGCGGTTTTTTCGTACCTGAAGTTTTTGAATAAAATTTGTACAAAGAACAAAATAAAAACATTACTTGATTAAAATATGTCAGCATGATATAATTTTGGTGTTGTATGACAGTATACATGGATTTTATTTTTTATTATTTAATGAGGAGAATTTATTATGAGCGCATTTGTAGATCGTATCACAGAAGTATCAGGTGCCATAAGTGACTGGACTTACAGTAACGTACTGTTCTGGGTCCTGATTATCGCAGGCCTGTTCTTCACATTCAAGACAAAATTTGTTCAGATCAGACTGTTTCCTGAAGGAATCAGAGTGCTGACAGAAAAGAGCCATGACGGCGGTATTTCGTCATTCCAGGCTCTCATGATTGCTACAGCATCAAGAGTAGGTACAGGTAACATTGCAGGTATAGCAACAGCTATCGTATTCGGTGGCCCGGGTGCAGTATTCTGGATGTGGATTATGGCAATTATCGGCGGAGCATCAGCATTCGTTGAGTCAACTCTTGCTCAGATTTACAAGCAGAGAGAAGGCGAAATCTTCAAGGGCGGTCCTGCTTACTATATCGAAAGAGCATTACATGCAAGATGGCTTGGAATTATCTTTTCAATCATCCTAATTGTAACTTATGCATTCGGATTTAACGGACTTCAGTCATTTAACATTGCTTCCGCATTTGAAACATATGCAGGAGACAGCTACAGAATTGTTGCTATCATCACAGGTATCGTTGTTGCTGCCGTTGCTGCTGTTATCTTCTTCGGAGGAGCACAGAAAGTCAGCAAGGTTTCATCAGTACTGGTTCCGATCATGGCTGTTATTTACATCCTGATGGGTCTGATTATGACATTTGTTCACATCAAGGATCTTCCTGCAATCTTTGGAATTATTTTCCGCGAAGCATTTGACTTCGAAGCAATCTTTGGCGGATTCGCAGGTTCATGTATGGTATGGGGAATCAAGAGAGGTCTGTTCAGTAACGAAGCAGGTATGGGTTCCGCCCCAAACGCAGCAGCTGCTGCAGATGTAAGCCATCCTGTAAAACAGGGTCTTGTACAGGTTGTTTCAGTATTTATCGATACTATCATCATCTGTTCAACAACAGTATTCATCGTTCTTTCAGCTGACGTTTACAAGACAGGCGGAGAACTGAACGGTATTCCGCTAGTACAGGAATCAGTAAGAACAGTATTTGGTGATTTCGGCGTAGGCGTTATCACAGTAGCTGTAGTTCTGTTCGCATTTACATCACTTATCGGTAACTACTTCTATGCAGAGTTCAACATCAGATTTATCAGCGAAAGCCCTGCACTGATGTTCGTATTCAGACTTGCAGCTGTAGCTATGGTATTCATAGGTGCCAATGCCAGCCTTCCACTTGCATGGAACATGGCAGACATCCTGATGGCAGCTATGGCATTCGTAAACCTTGTAGCAATCGTATTACTTTGCAACACAGCCAAGAAAGCTCTGGACGACTACTGCAAGCAGAAAAAAGAAGGCAAGGATCCTGTATTTAAGGCAGAAAATATCGGTCTTACAGATACAGACTGCTGGAAATAAGAAGAACATATTGAAACCCAAAGGAGTTATCTCGCTAGCGTTTAGTTAGAGGGACGCTCCTTTTTTGGTTGCTGGTTTGATGCCGCTAACTCAGCGCACAGGAGCGGGTAGGCCTTCCGAATATACGGACTAGGGGTGGTTAGTCGCCTAAAATTTCTCGCTCCGGTGCAGTTAGTCGACACTAACTCTTGAATTTGGAACGGTTAGCTGCAACTAACTCAGCGCATATTGCAAAACCTTGAATTTGCGCTTACATTTTTCGTCCCTGATTCAGCGCAATTTTACATAATTAAAATCTGCGCTGAGTGAAATGTTGATTTTTCAACAAAAATCTCGGATTTTTGTGTCCTTACCATCACATGAAAGGAGATTTTGGCGACAAATATAAGCGGGGTTTTGCAGAACTGTTAGCGCCGGGCTAATTCAGCCATTCCGGGTCGAGTTAAATTAGCCAATTTTT
>CALHKP010000028.1 GCA_938034165.1 uncultured Clostridia bacterium
AACCGGTGCTAATGTTTAAAAATTTTCGGGACATTTTCAGAATCCCTTGACATACTTTTTTTTAAAAAAATACAAAAAGTGCCTTGAGGTGCAAATTTCGTGTGCTTAATCCTGCCTCTTCGAGTATAATAGATGTGCAAAGTTCAGTTACTTAGTTCTGCTCCTTCGAGTTTAATATATGTACATAGCTCAGACGCTTAACCCTGGCCTTCGAGTTTAATATATGTACAGAGCTCAGACGCTTAACCCTGGCCTTCGAGTTTACATCAAATAAGGAGATTTTAGGATATGAATATAAAGAAAGTAATTTTAACAAAAGAAAACGAATTTCAGGTTCCATGCCTCTTCAACATCCCTGAGAACTGCGAAAAGGTAGTAATAATCATCCACGGAATCTGTTCATGCAAAGAATCGGACAATGCGACATTCCTTCTGAATTATATGCCGCAGAACGGAATCGGAGCCATAGCATACGATCAGCCGGCACATGGCAGCCAAGAGGCCGCCCGCGAAGAGCTCAGAATCAAAAACTGTCTGGACTCACTTGCAGAAGTTGAAAAATATATAATCAAAAACTATCCCGACAAGGAAATTTGTTATTTCGGTTCAAGCTTCGGAGCTTACATACTGGGGCTTTATCTTGCATTGAGAAAACATCAAGGAACTCGCGCCTTCATGAGATGCGCAGCTGTTAACTTCCCTGACCTCATACTCAAGAATCCCGCATCAGCTTCGCTCATTCCCGAATTTGAAGTTCTTAAACCGGGCGAAACAAAGGATCTTGATCTCGGCCTAGGTGATACCGTAAAAGTAGGTAGCGGATTCTTCACAGACATCAGAAAATATTCTCTAATTGATATATATAACGAAAATCTTCCGAAAGATGCTACGCTTGATTTCACTCACAGTATCCCGGATCTAAAAAATACAAAGCCGGATTTCGCCTGCAGCATCTCAGATCTGAAAAACGTAAAATTAGAGTTTGCCCACGGCGCGCTGGACCCTGTGGTTCCTCTGGCAGCCGTAAAGGAATTCACTTCAGCTCACGGATATCCTCTTACAATTTTTGCAGGTGAAGAACATTCAATAAGCAATTTGCCGGATTCACCGGCCAAAGTTGCAAAACTGGCTCTGGATCATTTCAGCCGCTAGGTCACGGTAGCGGCAACCGAGTTCTGCGGGCGGAGCTTGGCGGTCGTACTTCAGGGGGGGGTAAGTCAAACCCAAGCCTAGCCACTCATTCCTAACAGAGACAGCCCCGGGGTCAAACTCCAGCGCGTCTACCAAACCCCGGTACCCGGAGTCAAATTTTTGTGATTTTGTAAAAAAAATCACCTTTTCCCTGTACATTTCTACAATAATGTGTTATCCTAATATGTAGTACTTATGCACAATACAAATCATTACAGGAAATTCTTCCTGTAAATGGATTTTACTTATATATTTACACGCTGCACAGGCAGCACACTGATTATGCAAATTTACTTATAATTTCACTTAAACACTTTCCCAAAAAGAGGCCGCTATCTCCAAGCAGCCTCTTTTTATTTTTTGTTTATCCGCAGCTGAACCCTGTAAGATCCGGCCTATAGAATCCCCTAGGGCAAAAATGTAGCTGTCGAACTGCTCCTGTTTTTTATTAGTTCGACAGCTTCCTATTTGCAAATTATAATGAAGAGCCTGACACGGCAGGCCAGGCTCAACCTAATTGCACTTTTTTGGTCTTCTTTCGTCGGTTTTTATTGACCACCAATGAACCAAAACAGTGCGTATTTCAATAGTCGCAATCTGCGCTGTGATTTTTGGAGATTGACTAAGCGCAGATTGCTACATCTTCAAATTATACCGTAAATTTTGGCGTCCAAATAAGCGCAGATTTAAGTTCTGCAGAACCGCGCTTATATTTGGTTCCAAAATCTCCTTTCATATGATGATAATGTTACAAAAATCGGGGATTTTTCTTGAAAATCCAACATTTCACTAAGCGCAGATTTCGATTTTGCCAAATCGCGCTGAGTTGCAAGTGAAAAATGACAGTGCAATTTCCAGTTTTTGCAGATAGCGCTGAGTTAGACATAGCTAATCAATCTTGCAGCACTAAGTTATGCACGCCTAACCACATAAAACTGGTAACTGACTTTGAGTTATGTGTGCCTAACCGTCTGAAACCAGTAGCTAACCGCGCCGATGTGGCGAGTTACTTGTGACTCCACAGCAGCCAACTACTTTGTTCGCCGCTATTTTGCCAGGTTTTCGGGGTTCAGGGCGGCTAGTTCCGGAACTGTAAACAGACCGTCTTTTCTTATAAGCACATCATCAAAATAGATTTCTCCTCCGCCATATTCCGGTCTTTGAATCATTACAAGATCCCAGTGGACAGCGGACTTGTTGCCGTTTGGTGCATCTTCGTAGCACATTCCCGGTGTCAGATGGAAGCTTCCTGCAATCTTCTCGTCGAAAAGAGTGTCCTTCATAGGGTGAAGAATATACGGATTCACGCCGATTGCAAACTCACCGAAATATCTTGCCCCTTCATCAGTATCCAAAAGTGCGTTGATTCTTTCTGTATTATTGGCTGTCGCCTCTACAATTTTTCCGTCTTTAATCTCGAATCTGATATTATCAAATGTAAATCCCTGCTCCTGAGAAACAGTATTGTAACTGATAACACCATTCATGGATTCCTTCACAGGTGCTGTGTAAACTTCGCCGTCAGGCACATTGCATTTTCCATCGCACTTTATGGCAGGAATGTCTTTTATAGAGAATGTCAAATCAGTTCCCGAACCTGTCAGGTGAACTTTGTCGGTTTTGTTCATCAGTTCGACCAAAGCATCCATTGCGTCACTCATTTTCTTGTAGTCCAGTGTGCACACATCGTAGTAAAAATCAGCAAAGCTTTCGGTACTTGTTCCTGCGAGCTGGGCCATTGAAGGATTTGGGTATCTCAGAACAACCCACTTCGTTTTTTCTACTCGGTAATCAAGGACAGGCCCCATTATCTTTTCGTACATATTTGTTTTTTCGGCAGGAACATCGGAAAGTTCACTTGTGTTGTCACCGCTTCTGATTGCTATATATGCGTCCATACCCTGCATTTCCATCAGCTTGCAGTCAGCATAAAATTTCAGTTGTTCTTCGTCTGCTCCCAGCAAGAGCTGTCTTCTGATAGCAGAATCGTTTATATTTACATAAGGCTTTCCCCCTACGGCATAAACATTTTTTACTATTTCTTTCACGAGGTTTGTCACGTCGCTGCCTTCGTATTCTATAAGAACTTTTTCTCCTGCCTTGATTTCGCAGGAATAATCCACCAGCATATCAGCCAGTTTTTTGTCACGTATATCCATTTTTTCTCTCCTCACTTATTCACATATTGCAGCACGATCAAAGCCTCCGGCACCTGTCCAGCGTCTTTCGCCCTTAACTGCTTTGATGGCCGCTGAATTTAATTATACACCAAAAAACTTGCAGTTAAAACCGTTTTGCATTAAGATAGTAATGGAGAAAGGTTGGTAGAGGTTTACTTATGAAATATGTATTTTTTATGAATCCGGTTGCGGGACAGGGAAATAATCCTAAAAGTCTTCGTGACAAGATTGCAAATTCTTCTTTTGGAGAATTTGATTATAAGATAAGCATAACAAATGCTGTGGGCGACGGAGAAAAAAATGCCCGGAAAATTGCTGAGGCTCTGGATGGTGAGAAAGCGAGATTCTTTGCCTGTGGAGGAGACGGCACGGTTAATGAGATAGCTAACGGTATCGTTGGCTTTGATAATATTTCACTTGGGATAATCCCAACGGGAACAGGCAATGACACAGTCAGAAACTTTGGCGAGGTATCTGATTTTCTAGATCTCGAAAGGCAGTTCAAGGCAGAACCTAAGCCGGTTGACCTCATGTCATACGAGGGAATCATAGACAGCAGATGGCAAAAGAGATATTGCATAAACATGTTCAATATCGGTTTTGACTGCAATGTGGTGGAGCTTGCGGCAAGACTCAAGGAGAAGCCTTTTATCTCAGGCTCAGGAGCTTACCTTGCGGCGGTTCTTGGAATTTTTATCGAAAAAAGAGGCATCAGTCTAACCATAAAGGAAGATGACAAACTTATAAGACAAGGTGAAATGTTGCTTTGCGCTATTGCAAACGGTTCCTACTGCGGCGGCGGTGTATATTCGTCGCCACAAGCTTCTATGGATGATGGTTTCTTTGATGTGAACATAATAAACGATGTTCCGAGAAGGACTTTTCTTAAACTGTTTCCAAAATATCAGAAAGGAACTCACCTAGACATTCCCGGAATCGAAAAGATTGTGGAAGTTATGAAATCCAAATCAATTACAGTTGAGCCTTATGGAAAGAAGGACTTCTTCCTGTGCGTTGACGGCGAAATTTTTATAACCGAAGGGGTTAAGATAGGCATGTGTGAACATGCAATCAAGCTTCTTGTACCTCAGCCTGTAGAGTAACCCGGGCAGGAATCCGGGCTCTGGGCAGGAGCCAAGATTCGGACGAGATTCGGGTTCCCGGCAGAAATCCGGGCTCCGAGCAGGATTCAAAATCCGAACGAGATTCGGGTTCCCGGCAGAAATCCGGGTTCCGAACAGGATTCAAAATCCGGAAAGGCTCGAGCTCCGAGCAGGAGTCTGCGTAGCGTTCCTTGCAAGTTTTGTAGTTATGCATTTTTCTATTGAGCCGGTCAAAAATATATGCTATAATATTTAGGCTTGATTAATTAATATTGGACATATACAGAGCCGATATTACATCTTGGAGAGATGTCAGAGTGGTCGATCGTGCGGCACTCGAAATGCCGTGTCCTTAACCGGACCGTGGGTTCAAATCCCACTCTCTCCGCCAAAAAAAGAGACCTTTTTGCAAGGTCTCTTTTTTTATTCAAATAAGCCATACCGGCACGTACCAGTTTTTTTCATCAAGTGGCAACAAGTCATTTGCCATGCAAATAACACTGCCTGTTCCAATTTCTATTTTCAGTGATTCCAGGCCTCCAAAGGTTTCTTCTTTTGTAACAGGCTCCAACACACCAAAATTTTTAACCGCAGTTTTTCCCGGTGAAGCAGATTTCTTAATTTCTATCGGAGAAAGGATTCCATTCTGGTATAGCAACAAGTCAATTTCTTTTTGGTCCTTATCCCTATAGAAAAAAATCGGAGGTTCTTTTCCGGCATTCAAGTAGCTCTTGTAGATCTCCGAAAAAACATAGCTCTCAAAAAATGCTCCTGACATAGCTCCTCTTTCTAAGGCCGCAGGATTCCCCCATTTCAACAGATATGCCGCTAGGCCGGTATCCAGAAAATGAATTAGTGGTTTCTTTACAACACGTTTAAGTGCGTTGTTATGATAAGGCTGCACAAGTGCCACAATATGTGAAGACACCAGAATCGAAAGCCACTTCTTCGCTGTTGGAGCTGAAACCCCGGCAGCAGCTGCCAAGTCCTCATATACTACAGGTTTTGATGTCTGTGCCGCAACTATTGTCATAAAATTGTAAAACTGCATCGCATCTGCAACCTGTGCAAGATCTCGAATATCTCTCTGCAGATAAGTGTCAACATAAGAACGATAATAAGTTTCCCAATCCATATTTTCACCTGCATAAAGTTCAGGCATCGAACCTCTGAAAATTCGCCTGTAGATTTCATTCAACTCCCTTTTGCTTCTAACAGCCAAGCGCTTCATTAGATACTCTGCATCAGTTTGAAAAGGCTCACTCGGTTCTTGATAAATTTCTGAATCAGACAATCCCAGCAAATTCACAATTCCTACTCTTCCTGCCAAGCTTTCGCTAACATTATTCATAAGACGAAAAACTTGCGACCCGGTAATCCAGAAATCTCCTTTCTTTTTGGACCGGTCAACACTCATCTTGATATATGGCAGCAATTCTGTTGCATACTGTATTTCATCAATCAATACCGGTGGAGAATATCTTTGCAAAAACAAAGCCGGATCGTTCTTTGCCAGATATCTTACATCAGGATCATCCAGAGTGACATATTTACGTTCTATTCCTTCACTTTCCTGTGCCTTTGCCAATCTTTGCAACAAAGTTGTTTTACCAACCTGTCGGGGTCCGGTCAAAAGTAAAACAGGAAACATCTCAGATATTCGTGCAATTGTATCTTCAGCTGCCCTCTTAATATATGCCACGGCAATCTCTCCTTTCGATTCATATTAATCTTTTTATCCGAAACTTCTGCCAAACTAAAGTATGATTTTATTATAGCCAAATTACAAATCGAAGTCAATAAAACTTCCGGCTAAACTAAAGTGGTATTTTAGTTTAGCCGGAAGTTTATCGCTCAAAATCAAGCCCCCATGAGCTCAATATATCTTCATGGGGGTTACTGTTACTAATATGAACTTTTCAAATAAGCTTATTAATGCAGCTACTGCTTACAGGTCAAATTTCTGCTTGAGAAAATCTCTGGCATCTTTTGCATCCTGCAGGTTCTTATTGCGTTTGGCGCTTTTGGATATTTTCTTGCCGTTTAAGCGCAGACCGCTGTTTACAGTAGTTACAGTTTCTTTTGATTTCTTTTTACCAAACATTTCTTATTTTTCCAGAATCAGCTTAGTCAGATCCATTGGATCTACAATTGCTCCATCCTTGTAAACACGCATGTTACCTGAAGCGATTTCGTCAATCAGGATAACTTCGTCATTGTTATATCCGAATTCGAATTTGATATCGTAAAGGTCAAGACCCTTAGCCTTAAGATCGTCAGCAACAACCTTAGTGATTTTTAGAGTCTGTTCCTTCATGCTGTCGAACATTTCTTCGCTCATGATTCCAAGAGCAGCAAGACCTTCCTTAGTGATTAGCGGATCGCCCTTTTCGTCGTCCTTAAGAGTTACTTCAACATAACCGCCTTCGAGAGGTGTGCCATCAGCAATGTATGCGCCATAACGACGGATAAAGCTTCCTGTAGCAACATATCTGCAAATTACTTCCAGACCCTTACCGAATACTGTAGCAGGAAGTACTTCCATAGTAGCATTGTCAAGGTCTGCACTTACATAGTGAGTCTTAACTCCTGCAGCCTTAAGCAGTTCGAAGAAGTGAATTGAAGTTTCAAGATTTGCTCTTCCGATACCTTCGATTGTAAGTCCTACACTGTTTTCGCCCGGATCGAATACACCGTCTTTTCCTGTGCAGTCATCCTTGAACTTCAGAAGAACATTTCCGTTCTCAAGCTTAAATACATCCTTTGTCTTACCCTGATAAATCTTTTCCATCGTTTCCTCCATATATACTCTGAATTACTAATAAAATCAAAACCAATGTCAAAACAGCAATAAGCCCTTGCCTCCACCATTTCTTATACAAACATTATATTCATAATACAAGTTGTTTACAAGAAAAAACAATATATTAGCGAAAGTATTTTTGGTATTTTGTTTTATCGTTCGTTATTATACGAACGTATCAAAGGTAACCCTATCAAAAAGTTTGGATTATTCTATAGCGGATTCCAGTCTATTTCCTCCATTCCATTTGCTTTCAGAAATTCATTCGCTTTTGAGAAATAACCGCCCCCAAAAAAACCGTTGTAAGCTGACAAAGGACTCGGATGAGAACCCGTTATAATCAGATGATTACTGTTAGTTACCAGCTTCGCCTTTGCCTTGGCATTATTTCCCCAAAGGATGAAGACCATAGGTTTTTCTCTCTCATTAAGATTTCTGATTATTGTATCAGTGAGGATTTCCCAGCCCTTTCCCTTGTGGGAGTTTGGAGTTTTTTCTCTTACAGTCAGGCATGCATTCAAAAGAAGAACGCCCTGCTTCGCCCACTTGGTGAGGCATCCGAAATCAGGTGGCGGTATAGGAATTCCCAGCTCGTCCCTAAGCTCCTTAAAAATATTCACAAGAGATGGCGGCTGCTTGATTCCCGGCTGAACCGAAAAAGAAAGGCCATGAGCCTGCCCCTGTCCATGATAAGGGTCCTGCCCTATTATGACTACCTTCACGTCATCATAATCCGTATATCTCAGCGCATTGAAAATGTCATGCATATCAGGATATACATTTCTCTCGCTGTATTCTTTTTTCAGAAACTCCCTAAGCTTGAGGTAGTAATCCTTTTGAAATTCGTCTTTTAAAATATTGTCCCAGCTATTTCCTATGTTTACCATTTTTAAAAATTAACAAAGCTCCTTAAGAAATTCCATTTCAAGGTTGCAGTTGACCTTTACACCCAGCTTTTCCAGTGTTCCCTGAAGTGCGTGCAGAGCTTCTGCCACCTTGTACTTGTAAGCGTTTTCGCCCATGTGACCAAGTCTTACAACCTTTCCTGCAAGACAGTCAAAACATCCTGAAATCATTATACCATAATCATTCACCATTCCATCCAGAATATCTGTATCTTTGATTCCTTCCGGAACATTAATTACAGTTACATTGTTCGAATATCCCGATTCAAGATAAAGCTCAATGCCGCCCATGTTCAGGGCTTTTCTTACAGCCTTTGCAATTTTTTCATGGCGTTCAATTACAGTTTCATCCTCAAGATAATTTTCGGTTGCCTGTCTCAAACCCTTTATATCGCTGATAGGCATTGTATATGGGAACCACTGCTTTTCGTAGTAATCTCTGTAATTCAGTATATTTGCATAGAATGCCGCAATCGGAGTCTTTCTGTTTTCCATTGCAGCAAAAGCTCTCTCGCTTACCCAAACCATTGTAAGTCCCGGAGGCGCTGACAAAGCCTTCTGTGAACCACCGCAGAGGATGTCGATTTTGCTCTTTGAAACATCGAGAGGTTCTCCGAACATGCCTGCAACTGAGTCTGCAACTGTCAAAATTCCGAACTCATCAAGAATTCTGCTCAGCTCTTCTACGTCGTTCATAACACCACTTGGGGTATCACAGTGAACAACTGTTGCATATTTGAAATCGCTATCCTTTTCCAGGAATGCTCTTAGCTCTTCAGGCTTGATCGGATTCTTGTAATCTGTTGTGAACAAAACAGTTTCGGCTCCGTACATCTTAGCAAAGTCTTCGAATCCCTTTCCGAAGATTCCGTTGTCGAGGATCAGAACACGATCTCCCGGTTCAGTAAGTGAAGCACAAGCTGCCTCAAGACCCAGGATTCCTTCTCCGCCCATAATTATTGCCTGATTATCAGTATGCAGTGCCTTGGATAAAAGCTCACATGTTTCCTTGTAATAATCAAAGAATTCTCTATCAAGATCCGGATTTGTACATTCTAAACTTCTTGCCATTCTGACATTTTCTCTGACCTGAACAGGTCCTGCTGTCATAATCTTTACCATAATCTGTTCCTCTTTTCTTATGATTTTAATTAAATGAGTATGATTTTGAATATTTCCCGATAAACTGCCAAAGGACTCGCCAGTAGACGAGTCCGCAGAAAATCTTTTTTAACTTATCTGATTGCCTTTCTGAGAAGTGGCATAAATACGAGAACGATGATGCCGCTTACTCCGACCTGAATTATGTTGCCCGGAATTGATCCAACCGGCGCTACCCAGTTTCCGTAGAGTATAACTTCCGCAAAATAGTAACCTACAATCTTAATAGCCAGTGCAACAATGATTGCAAGGATGTCATTTGCAGTTCTATTTTTGAAAGGCTGCTTCTCTGAAATAAGACCGATCATGTAACCCATCAGTCCTACTATAACCAGTGTGAAAGGCGCCCATGCAGTCCATCCGCTCATCAGGTCGAACATCGCCATACCGATTCCACCTGCAAGCATACCGCATTTTCTTCCAATAAGCATTCCTGCAACAAACAGAGGAACATTACCTAAATGTATAAGTCCGCCGCTTCCTGCAAGTGGAAGTCTGATATTAATAAGCCATGTCGCTACAAAAGTCAGGGCAATGAACAAAGCATCCACTACCAAAGCAAAAGTCTTATCGTTTCTTGTCTTTTCTAAAATATTCATACTGTCTCCTTGTTAAACCAAAATTCGCAACCTGCACATCACAGGCTCATTACAGTTAATATAATACATCAATATTGACTACAAGAAAATATGCAATTACTATTATTTCATAGTATACAATTTAGGCATTTTCCCCATACAATCGTAACTGTATTTTATATATTTGACAAGAAAGATATATACAGCAAAAAGCAGAATCGCCAAGGCCGGATGATGCCGCCCACATTCTTGTTTCCGCATTTTCCGGATGCTCTCCGGACACTCTCCGGACGCTCTTGGTCGATTTCAATCAACTGAACAACATGGTTTGACCATGCTTGGTCGATTGTTATCAGCCACACAACATGGTTTGACCATGCTTGGACACTCGTCAGACGTTCTCCGGACATTATTGGTCGATTGCTATCGACCACAAAGTAGTCAAAACAGTAAATATTCCAAGAGTCGCAATCTGCGCTGTCATTTTCAGAGCTTGACTAAGCGCAGATTGCCACATCTTCAAATTGTACTGTAAATTTTGGCTCCCAAATAAGCGCAGATTTAAGTTCTATTAGGGTCGGGCTAATTCAGCCAATGTTGGTCGGGTTAAATTGACCAATCCTA
>CALHKP010000029.1 GCA_938034165.1 uncultured Clostridia bacterium
GTGGATATAACTGTCGGCTTTTTTGTGGGACAAAAGAACTACCGTCTCCACATGCTTCGTGTGTGGGAACATGTCTACCGGGGTGGCTTCTATGAATTTGTAGCCTCGTTCTCTCAGATATTTTACATCTCGGCTAAGTGTTCCCGGGTCGCAGGATATATATACGATTCTCTCTGGTTCTGCCAGGACTACTGCGTCCAGCAGGTCTGTTTCGCATCCTGCTCTTGGCGGATCGAGGAAGACTACGTCCGCTTTTTCGATTCGCAGGTCTTCGTCGGCTTCTTTTATTTCGTCTGCCTTCTGCTTGGAAAGCTCCCATGAAATTTCCGGTTGTCCCATAAGTCTCGCTAACTCGACCTCGGCCTTGCCGCAAACGAATCGTGCATTTACGATGCCATTAATCACAGCGTTTCGGTTTGCGTCAAGGACCGCGCTGCGAACCGCTTCAATACCAATTACGCGGTTCGCACCGACTGTGGCAGCACAGAGTCCTATAGTTCCCACGCCACAGTAGAGGTCGAGCACAGTTTCGCCGCCTCGGATGTCCGCATACTCCATTGCTTTTTTATACAGTTTCTCAGTTTGTTCCGGGTTAACCTGATAAAACGCCAAAGGCGAAATTTCAAAATTAAGATCATAAACCCCTTTGTCCTTGATAACAGGTTTGCCAGCAAGGACTACATTTTCCTCACCGAAAGTTTCGGTAGTCTTGCCCTTGTTGATGTTTACAATTACACTTTCAAGATTGTAATACATACCGTTTTCATCAGGCGGCAGATTGTAAATTGCATCATCCAGCATTTCAACTAGCTTCTGGCCGTTAGGAATTCCTTTGCCGTTGATAACAAGCATAACCATGACTTCACCTGTTCCGAATGCAGTTTTTACAACCATGTGACGCATGAGACCCTTTTCCCACTTCGGGTCATACGCAGTGATATTGTCCTCCTCCATGAACCTTCTCACTGCATCTGCCGCTGCCATAGCAGGTACGGATTGTAAGAAGCAATCCTGGCAATCTATAACATCATGTGATTTCGGCGCAAAAAATCCGATTTTCGGATCATCGAGATTTTCCAGGATACCGCCTTTTCTTGTAATAATTCCGCCCGTTGATATAGGCATAGTTGCCTTGTTTCTGTATCTGTCAACTCTTTCGGCACTGACAATCTCACGCACCGTCGGATCCTCAATCTCACCGATACGCGTGAGCTTGTCCCGCACATGCTTTTCCTTCACAATAAGCTGCCCCTCATAAGACAAATTACCGTAAGTGCAGCCCCCGCACAGATTCATGTACGGGCAGTCGTTTTCAATTCTGTAAGGAGAAGCTTCAACAATCTCCTCAAGTGCCGCAAAAGCATATCTTTTCTTCAGCTTCGTTATCCTTGCCTTTACAACATCACCATAGACTGCGCCTTTAACAAAAACCGCAAGTCCATCACTTCTTCCCAGACCCTGACCTTCTTCTGTCTGGTCTTCTATTACCAGCTGAACTATTTGACCCTTTTCCATTTGAACCCTTTCTGCCGTTTCCGCGGCCCTTCTCATCTCTGTTTTTCTGAGCTTTGTCTCTATACTTATCGTGTTTTACCCTGGAAGGCGAAGCATTTTTCTTTGACTGCTTGCCCTTTGATTTTTTCTTCTTTGAGCCTTCGCCCTTTTCATGAAGCTGCGAATTCTTTTCCTTTGACTTCTTTGATTTTCTCGTATCGGAATTCTTTTTCTGCTTCGGTGCCTGCTCAATCTCTCCGAGCTGCGTTCTCAAAAGCGCTGCCGCAATCTGAAGAGAATCCAGTTTTTCTTCCATACAAATCTGATAAACAATCCTCATAAAAGGCTCCAGATCAAATTCCCTGCAAAATTCCAACGCGTCGTTTATCTTGCGAATAGACTTCATATGAAGCGCACTTTCCGCCGTCGGCATGTTTCTCTCCCTGATTTTGGTATTGCAATACTCCTCAAGAGAATCAATCTTGTAACGTTCCCTCGGTGTTATCAGCGAAATCGCACGGCCGCTCTTTCCGGCTCTTCCTGTACGACCGATTCTATGCACGTAGTATTCCATATCCTGCGGCATGTCATAATTAAAAACCACATCCACATCATCAACGTCAATTCCTCTAGCTGCAACGTCTGTGGCAAGCAGAAGCTCTAGCTTTCCCTGTCTGAACAAATTCATTACGCGGTCTCTCTGATGCTGGGACAAGTCGCCGTGAAGAGCCTCTGCAGAATACCCCTTTGCCTTGAGAGTAAGCGTAAGCTCGTCAACCTTTCTCTTCGTATTACAGAAAATCAAAGCCCTTTTCGGCGCAATATAGTCAATCAGTCTGCAAATCGAAGTATCCTTCTCTCTACCTTTGACCAGGTAATACATCTGCTTAATCTCCGGAACCGTCATCTCCTCCTGCTGGACTGCAATATATTCTGCATTGTCCTGATAATTTTCAGTAATTTCTCTGATTTCATCAGCCATAGTTGCAGAGAACAAAGCCGTTTGCACCTCATGATCTATATGGTCGCAAACGAATTCTATATCCTCACGGAAACCCATATTCAGCATTTCGTCAGCTTCATCCAGCACCAAAACCTTAAGCTCATCTAGCTTCAAAGTCTTTCTTCTCATGTGGTCCATAACTCGTCCCGGCGTTCCCACTATAATGTTCACGCCTTTTCTCAGTCTTCTAAACTGTCTTTCGATATCAGTTCCGCCATAAACAGCCAGAACCTCTACCCCCGGCACAAACTTTGCCATCTTCGAAATCTCTTCAGCCGCCTGAAGCGCCAGCTCTCTTGTAGGACAAAGAACAAGTCCCTGAACGCTCTTGTTCTTCCCGTCGATTCTCTCAATCATGGGAATACCAAAGGCTCCTGTCTTTCCTGTTCCGGTTCTTGCTATTCCCAGAACATCACATCCCTCAAGAAACAGCGGAATTGCCTGCTCCTGAATAGGAGTCATATCCTCAAATCCCATTTCCCTGAGACCCTTTTTTATCTTCTCACTAATTGAAATATCTTCAAATTTCATATATTTTTTCTCTCTTTCCGTTTTCCAAGTAAATTAATCGTAACTTTTATTTTACCTTGAAACACCGCCTCATGTAAAGGGTTAAGGACAAATTCGTTACAAAGAAAAAAGCCCGCGCCAAGCGGACTTTCTCAAATTTTTCCTCTATCATCATCAACTGATTCCGGTATTCTAGCACATGTGCTCGAACGTGAACTACTCGGCAATTGAATTACCGAGGATTCCCGCACTGATATCCTAAAACTCTGCATATGCAAATTCCGGTGATGATGCCATTCCTGCAAATATCATATACAGATATATTGCAAGCATGATTCCGAAAAATATTCCTGTATAAACCATATACTCTCTATTGATTTTCAGTTTTGACTTCTGTAAAAAATTTGTAAACCTCTTCATTTATCTCAGTCCATCCTTTCCCTGCCGGGTGGAACGCATCTTCCAGAAAACCTTCTGTGTAATCTTCATCATAGAAGCTGGTCCACTCGTAATCATATCCTTTTGTTGCCTCAAGTATCTGCTGCGGCAGTTTGTCTCTTTCTGCTTTGTCAAAGCCTGCATAGTCGTACCAGTATCCGTTTATCGGAAGCAGAACCAGTTGGCATTCGATACCTGATTCTTTACACACCTCCAGAAAAAGCTTCAGATCATCATACTCAGGGGAGTTTTTCAGAAACTTTCGCTCTGACATGGTTCCTTCCTGGTCTGCAACTATTGATTTGAATTTTCTCTTGTAGATGCGGTCCTTCATGTAAAATGGGTTGTCCCCCGATTCTTTTTCAAAGTCCCTTTCACTTTCAGCCAGAAGAGTATTCCAATCAGGCTCTTTGCCGTCTATCTTACTTTTGTATTTCTCATAATTCTTTTCGCCGCTCAGTTTCCACGCCGAATTCACAGTAACGCTTTCCTTTTCGTTAATAAATGCCAGCCTGCTGCTGAAATAGAATCTGTCAACAGGATTAACTCTTTTATCAATCAGAAGCTTGTTGTAGCGTTCAACATTTTCCTTCATGTTAGGATCCTTTTCCAAAAGCTCCACAGTTCGCTGTGCAATTTTCTTTTTTAGGTCGTCCGAAAGGGCTTTGTTGTTCAGCATCGCCATGTATTCACTCTCAGAAAATCTCACTGAAAAAGCTTCCTTTTTGACACCACCCTTGTAGAACCACGCAGGCGAAAGGATCAAAGTCACTTTTTTTGTCTTCAGCTGCGGAGCTACCGACCCCAGTGTTATGGCATGGGACAAGCACTGATTGTAGGCTGCTCCCACACACATTACATCCATGTCGGCTTTTCTAAACACCTTAGTTGGATGATAGGGAATTTTTCGTCCATGCTGAAACTCTGAAGACCCCATCATAAGATACGAGTCGTCATGCAGATTCTTTGATATTGCGCTGTAGGACAAATCCTTGTAGGGATTTATCCATGTTCCGAAACCACGACAATCCGTGTCGAGATTTCCTGCGATGTTTATGTGAATTCCCACTGTAGCGACTACAAACAACGCAAGTGCCGTAAAAAATGCTGCTATCTTTTTCATATTATTCCAGTCTCAACTTTACCTGTTTTATAATCTTTGCCGGTGTATCCATTTCTTCTCTCGTAAATTCTGACGGTGACATCACGATTCCGAATGCCTCTTCTATCATTACAAGAATTTCTGTGTAATCCAGCGAATCGATAAGTTCTTCGTCAAGGAGATTGATGTCGAGATTTTCTCTTACTATATCATCTCCGCATACTTCTTCCAGTATATCAAGTACCTTTTCTTCCATTTTTATTTCCTCCTTAAATTCTTCTATAATCCTATAATTTCTGTAAATCTTCCTGAGAAGATAAAGAAACCGAACATTGCAAGGTTGAATGTTATGAACCAACTGATTCCTTTGTACCACTTTTCTTTCTTGTGTTTTTTGTGGAATTTCGATTTCTTCTGATATATTTCTGTGAGTGCCAGCAAAATGCCATGGTATAGACCGTACATTATATAGTAAATATCCAGTCCGTGCCAGATTCCCATAACACCCATGTTAATCATAAATCCAATTGAAGCTCCTGTGAGCTTGTTTTTGAACCACTTTCCTTTGATAGCCTTCATCATAAACCTTGAGAAGATGAAATCCCTGAACCAGTAAGAAAGGCTCATGTGCCATCTGTTCCAGAAGTCCTTCATATCTGTGCTTATGAATGGCTTGTTGAAGTTTTCCGGTGTTTTGATTCCCATCATGTAACTGACTCCGATTGCCATCAGGCTGTATCCCGCAAAGTCAAAGAACAGATAAAACCCGTATGTGTACATGTACAGAAAATTATTCCACCAGTGATCCCCCTGTCCCAGCCACACAAGACCCTGATACCAGGCCGAGGCCAGAACAAATTTGTAAAGCATGCCTATGCAGACCTTCATAAGTCCGGTTCCAACCATGTCAAGATATTCGTCTCTCGGTCTTACCTTGGATATGTCCTCGTGAAATCGTCTGCTTCTGTCTATAGGTCCTGACGAAAGAGCCGGGAAAAAAATCAGAAAATATATAAATTCGAATCCTTCCACTTTTTCTATCAGGCCATCGTAAATTTCTATGATTACCTGTGCTGTCTTAAATGTCATATAGGAAAGTCCCATAAATGCAAACAAGCTATCACCGCAAAACGATGAAATTTTCCATACAATCAAAGGCATCAGCGATAATGCCAAAACCAACCTATAAATCCGTGCATCCCTACCTTTTGTCTTTACTGACCAAAGATAAATTTTCGTCAGTGCAAACTCAAATATACAGTAGGCTGTTAGATTTATTATAGCCTCCGGCTTTCCTCCCATACTCATACATATAAAGAATATGCTCAAAAAAAAGCCATAATATTTTATATTTTTGCCAAGCATTCCTATAATAACTGCAGGTATCGCCGTTGCCGCCGCCCATGCAAAGAAATAAAAATCTCCGAATAAAGTCACTTAAATCCATCCCTCCATAGCTTTTCTGTCCATTTTACCATTTCCTGTCAATGGGAATGATGAAACAAATTCTATCTTCTTCGGAACCATGTAATCTGGCAGCTTAGCCTTGAGCCCGGCTTTTATCTCTTTTACAAAAGCCCTCTCGTCTTCTTTTTTCTCAAACACCCTGTCCGCTATGACAAATCCTACAAGGTATCTTATCTTTTCTCCGTTTTTCTTAGGAAGAACACAGGCGTTGTTTATCCCCTCAACCTCAAGTAGGTTATTTTCTATATCTCCCAGTTCTATTCTATATCCATGGAGTTTAATCTGAAAATCTATTCGACCTTCGTAATAAAGCACATCGCCTTCGTAATATCCTTTGTCCCCCGTTTTATAATATCTCTTCCCGTCCTCTTCAAAGAAGGCATCTTTTGTTTTCTCTTCATCCTCGAAATACCCCTTGCTCAAAGTATTCCCGCCGATTATCAACTCTCCGTTCTGCACGATTTTTATCTCGCTTCCCGGCTTCACTCTCCCTATTGGAAGTGATTTTTCATCATCCAGCATTTCTTTTGTAATCTCGATGTCTGTCAGGGCAACTGTAGATTCCGTCGGCCCATATGTGTTTATAATCTTGGCCTTCGGAAATCTTTCCATCAGCTTTGCTGCAACTTCCTTTGTCAGCTTTTCCCCACAAAAGAGAAACGCTTCCAGCTGTGGCATCAACTTCTGATCAAAGCTTTTATCAGCCAAGCACATATCTGCAAATGATGGTGTTGATACCCAGAAATTAATATCCCCTTCGTGTAATTTCTCAAGCAGCACTGCCATATCCTTTTGCATTTCTTTTGTTAGGCAGTAAAGCCTGCCACCTCCGGTCAGTGTTGTATAAACGTCCATAACCGAAAGGTCAAATGAAAAAGGAGCCTGATTCAAATATGTTTTCCCCTGCTTCGGCGCCGACTCTGCCAGACTGCCATGTGTACCCAATTCCTTTGACCAGTCGGTGAATGCTACCAAAGCACCGCTAGTTATCTCAACACCCTTTGGTTTTCCTGTACTTCCCGATGTGAAAATAATATAGAAAGTTTCATCTTCCTTCAGCCAGTATTCTCTGAGGTCATCTTTTTTGTAATCTCTTGCGGTCTTTTCCAGCTCATTTCTTCCGATTACCCTGAGTTTAACACCATGTTCTTTTTCGAAGGCTTCACTTATCTCTTCCCTATAAGGCAAATCCTCTGCAGCAAGCAGAATCGGATTTCCCACCTGAAGGATTATATCCTTCAGTCTGCCTTCTGACATAGATGTGTCTACCGGGCAGTATGCTCTCCCTGATTTTGCACATGCCAGAAACAATGCAAGCATAAGAGGACTTTTATGTCCATATACAATTACCGGGCGATTGTCACTGCTTATTTCTCTAATCCAGTTTCCAAGTCTTTCGGATTGTTCCCAAAGCTCTCCGTAAGTAAGACTTTCATCCCCTGAGACAATTGCCGTTTCCCTATATGTTTTTTCCAGTCCTTCGAATATTTTTTCCAATACTGACATAGTACACACCTCTTTCCAATTCCCTTTTGCTTTGTAATAATAGCACAAAAAAACTGCCTTGTGGGCAGTCTTAACGTTTCTTAAATCTTTAGTAATAATTTCTTAAGAAATTTCATATTTTCTACATACTTGGTAGGTTATCTGTACTTGTCCGCAGTCTCAAGTATCTTACGGAATCTGTTATTTATCCCAGATTTTTTCATGGGAGGATCTGTCATTTCAGCAAGCTGAGTAAGGCTGGCTTCCGGATTTGCCAGTCTAAGTTCCGCAACCACTCTGAGCTTTTCAGGTAGCTTTTCCAGACCTATGTTGCTTTCTATAACTTTGATTGCTTCTATCTGCTTCTGTGACGCATCTAATGTTCTGTCAGTATTTGCATTGTCACAGTTTGTAATTCTGACAGTTTCGTTAACCATTTCTTTTTTTATCAAGACATTTTCAAATTCCAGAACATGAGTATGTGCACCCATTATCGCAAGGGTGTCTCTGATATATGCAGAGTTTTTCATATACACCGCATAATGCGTTTTTCTTGCAGTTATCTTGCAGCTGAGATCGACAAAGCTGTTTATCATCTTGCGCAGATCTCTCGAAAGATTCTTACTGGCACATACTATTTCCAAATGATACCCCTTTTCGGGATCAGAAACAGAACCCGCTCCCATAAAAATTCCCCGCAGATACGCCTTCTTGCAGCATCTCGACTTGATTATGTCATCATAAATGCCATCTGATATAAAATTGTTTCCTTCTCTAACGAGGAGTATTCCCGTTTCTCTTAGAATCTGTTCACTTCGCATCTCCGGATTGATTGTAAGCATGTAAACATGACCCTTTTTCAGGTTGTTTCCCTCGCCGATTTCCAGCTCCGTATCGACATTGAAATATTCTTTTATCAGCCTCTTATAATGCCTTGCAACAGCAGGATTATCTGTTGATACAACAATCTTAAATTTTCCTCCGCCTGCAAGTCTGAGGCTTCCGGCAACTCGCAAAAATCCTGCGATTTCAGCTAGCTGACAGCATTTCTTTTCCGGCTCTGTTCTTGCCAGTTCATTTTTTGTTTCTGTTGAAAATGACATTTTTCCCCTTACGTTCTAAAAAAAGGGCTGCCACAGGCAGCCCGGTTAATCATAATTCTTATTTCAGTGGTGCCAGACCAAGAATTTCTCTTGCTTCTGCAGGAGTTGCAACTTCTCTTCCAAGAAGCTTAGCTAATTCTACAACCTTTTCAACCATTTCTCCGTTGCTCTTAGCTAAAACGCCCTTTTCCATGTATAGGTTGTCTTCGAATCCAACTCTTACATGTCCGCCAAGTGCGATTGTTGCAGCTGCAATGTTCCAAGCGTTCTTACCAAGACCTGTAGCTGTCCAAGTTGATCCTGGAGGAATTGATCCTACCATGAATACAAGGTCTCTGATTGTTGCTGTCATCTGTACTCCAAGTACGAAGTCCCAGTGAAGTGGGTGTACTAACAGACCTTTTCTGTCAGCAACTTTTAATGCTGTGTCGATCATACCTTTATCGAATACTTCTAATTCAGGCTTGATTCCTCTTTCCTTAAGAATCTTAGCGAAGTTTTCGATAGTGTTGTCAGTATTTGTAAATACTTCGTCTCCTCCGAAGTTACAAGTACCGCAGTCTAATGTTGCCATTTCAGGTGTAGGAACTACTTCTGTTGAAGCAAGTCTTTCTAAGTCTGTCATACCAACAGCTCCACCTGTTGAAGGCTGAATGATTGCATCTGGGCATTCTTTTCTGATTGCATCGATGCATTCCTGGAATCTTCCTGTGTCCTGTGTAGGAGTTCCGTCATCCCATCTTACGTGAAGGTGGATAAGAGCAGCACCTGCATCATATGCTGATTTTGCTTCTCTTACTACTTCTTCTACTGTGTATGGAACTGCAGGGTTCTGTTCCTTAGTAACTTCAGCTCCACAAATACATGCACTAATAATTAATTTGTCCATTGCTTTATCTCCTTTAACAATAATATAACCTATAAATTCATATGCATCCGCATACTCCTCTATATTATAACATTAAATATCTCTATGTTCAAGGGTAGCCCTGTAGCCTTTCTCCTTCATTTCGTTATAAACTCTGTCTGCCATGGCAACCGAGCGATGCTGCCCTCCTGTACATCCGAATGCGATGTTCAGATGGTACTTGCCTTCCTTCTTGTATGCCGGAATTATTTCATCCAGCATTGTCAAAAGACTTTCCAGAAACTGGTTTGCTATAGGCTGCCTGAATACATATCCCGAAACTTTTTTGTTGTTTCCCGTAAGCTTCTTGAGGCTCGCAACATAATAAGGATTAGGTATAAATCTCATATCGAAGATAAGGTCAGCCTCTGCAGGAAGCCCTCTTTTGAATCCAAATGATTTTACGTTCACAGCAAAGCTGCTTTCGCCGCCTTCAAACAGTCTTCCGATTTCAAGCTTAAGTCCTGCAACCTTCAGATTTGTTGTGTCAATAATTTTATCTGCAATATCTCTAATAGGCTTAAGCATTTCCCTTTCTTTTTCGATTACTTCTCTGTTTGTGGTTCCTGTAGCCAGAGGATGGTTTCTTCTCGTTTCGCTGAAACGCTTAATCAGAGTTCTGTCAGAAGCCTCGATAAACAGAATTGTGCACTCTATGTCTTCTCTCTGCTTCAATTCTTTTATACAGCCCTTCAAATCATTAAAGAATTCTCCGCCTCTTATATCTACAACAAAGGCAGCTTTTTTTACTCCCTGAGTTGATGTTTTTGCAATATCTATAAACTTTCCTATAAATGCCGGCGGCATGTTATCCACACAGTAATATCCCGAATCCTCAAACCAGTCAACCGCATTGGTTTTTCCCGATCCGGAGAGGCCTGTCAGTATTACAACCTGCATTTTCTCGTTTTCCATTTCCTCAAAGCTCCTTTATGTTCACAATGCGTTCTATATCAAGGCCCGCCTGAAGCGCCCTTTTGATTCCTCCTCGAAAACTCCCAACTCGTTCCTTTGTGTGGGCATCACTGCTTATCACAAATTTTACGTCCTCTTTTGCTGCAATCTTAATTTCTTCCACCGTTAGGTGAGGATGCCATGTGCTTATTTCCATCCATGTGCCTCTGGCAGCACAGGCCTTTGATATTTCTGCGATGTCAAAACGCCCTTTATCACCGGGATGAGTCAAAATCTTAATATCATTTTCGTAAATAGCTTTCACCGTCATATCTGTGTTTTTTACGAGAAGCTTTTTGCCTGCGAACTCAGGATAAGCCTTATGGGCATCCAGCCAGTTTCCGATGCAGTATCCTCCCGGAATTCCGTAATGATAACCTGCTATCACAAAATCAAAATATTTCAGTTCCTCCTCGCGAAGATCCAGATAAGGTGCTTTTGATACCACATTTGCCTCAACACTCAGATAAATGTCTATATCTGGATATATCGTCTTTAGGCGATTCACCTCTTCCCTCATTACAGGAAAGTCCGAGCGCTTCACACCATAAGTCAGATGACCCGGTCCGTGATCCGAAATGGCAACTGCCGATAACCCCTTAGAAATCGCTTCTTTGACATTATCCTCTATGCTCTGTTTTCCGTGAGAAAAAGTCGTATGAGTATGATAGTCAAAGACCATTTTGTATTTGTCGTAATTAATCTCCAATTATTCTAACCTCCGGTTCAAGCATAATCTGAAATTTGTCATTCACTGTATTTTGCACAAGATGCATAAGTTCGATGATATCGTCAGCTGTCGCACCACCTTTGTTTATTACGAAACCGCAATGTTTTTCCGAAACCTGTGCACCCCCAACACTCAAGCCTCTGAGTCCTGCCGCTTCAACCAACCTTCCGGCAAAGTCGCCTTCCGGCCTCTTGAAAAAGCTTCCTGCACTCGGAAAGTTTACAGGCTGCTTGTCATTTCTCTTTTTCATCAGTTCATTCATTTTATCTTTGATTTCGGTTTCATCGCCTTTTTGCAATTTATATTCCACAGAAAGCACAATTTCTCCCGATTCTTCGAGTCTACTATGTCTGTAACCAAAATCCATTTCATCACATCTCAATGTATAAACTTCACTTCCGTCTTTTGACATTAGGTTTACGCATTTTACGATATCCTTCATTTCTCCACCGTAAGCACCGGCATTCATAAACACTGCACCGCCTACACTTCCGGGAATTCCTGCTGCGAATTCAAAACCTGTAAGAGAACTGTCAAGTGCAGCTCTTGCAACCTTTGATAGAAGCGCCGCTCCACCGCAGATTACCGTATCGTCTTTTACCGTTATCTCCTCAAAGCTGCCTCCCAGCTTAACAACAGTACCGCTGTATCCCTGATCCATGAACAGTATGTTAGAACCATTTCCAATAAGCATGTGTTTTTCACCACTCTTCTTCAAATCGTTAAGCACCGATTTGAGTTCCTCCGTACTATCCACTATTATCAGTTCCTTTGCATGGCCTCCTGCACGAAAAGATGTAAATTCAGCCATATCAGCATTTTTAATTATTTCCATTATCTATTTCTCTCCTGTCTATGTCGTATCTGTTATATTCCTTGTAGTCAAAAGTGTCTTCCGGAAGGTTCCTCATACGAAGCTTCTTTCTTATGAATCTTCCGAAGTAATAGTAAATTACCGCAAATACCGGAACCCCCAGTATCATTCCGGCAAACCCAAACAGTCCGCCGCCCACCAATATGGCAAACATAACCCAAAAGCTGGCAAATCCCGTAGTTTCTCCAAGTATTGCAGGCCCTATGACATTTCCGTCAAGCTGCTGCAGAATCAGTATCATAATCAAGAAGTACACCGCCTGAACAGGACTCACCAAGAATATGATAGTAGCTGCAGGAATTGCCCCGATAAAAGGTCCGAAAAACGGAATAATATTCGTCACGCCGATAATCGTGCTTATCAGAATAGGATAAGGTAGCTGCAAAATACTCATGGCTCCAAAGCATATTACGCCGATTATTGCCGAATCTATGATTTTGCCGTTGATAAATCCGCCGAAGGTATTATTTGTGAATACAGCAAAATTAAATATTTCGTCAGCCTTTTCTTTGCGGAAAAGCGCAAATATTATTTTGCGACTCTGTGCTTTGAATACTTCTTTATTATTAAGAAAATATGCACATACGATTACACCGATGAAAACATTCAAAACCGTCTTCAGTGTAAGTATAATTCCCTCCGAAATCATGTTCATATATGTTCCTAATCCCGGCAAGAATTCGTTCTGGACCCATGTAAGCAAAGTATCCTGTCCCTTCAGAGTCAGATTCTGCAAAATCTCTGCAATCTCCCTGTTAGTAAGGCCCACCGTTATCTTATCCACCCATTCTGTAAGCTGCTCCATCTTAGAAGGAAGATCTGTGGCGATTCCGACTATACTGTTAACCAGTTCAGGAATCAGAAGCGCAAATAGCCCTGCCACAATTCCAAACAGCACAGCAAGGGCCACAATAGTTCCCAAGACTCTGGCAAATACAAAACATCTTCTCTTGTTGCTCACCTTCGCAGACAAAGCATGATAAGTCTTTCTTACAACAAGATTATACACAGGACAGAGCAGATAAGCCATAACCAGCCCGTATATGAAAGGCGAAACAATTCGCTTGGCAGTAACCATAGCCTCTGTAAAGCCTTCAAAATTTTCAAGTATATTTTGCAGCAAAAGCAAAGCCGCTCCTGTCAGAAACAGCGATATCGATAATGTAAAATATTTACTTTCCCTGATTCTTTTCATTAACTCTTACTCCTTTGATAGTTGTGGCCTGCTAGAATCTGTCGCTGTAGTTAAGCATATTTCTTATGTATCCGCCGGAAGCCTTCTTCTCGTTTGAGCCGCATATGGTATCGTAATATACAATATTTGCATACATTTTTTCTCCCTCAATACTTATGACGGCATATGAACCGTTGCTTCCGTCACGAGGACTCGAAAGACTTCCCGGATTGATGAGCATAACATCATCTTCCCTTTCGCATACAGGAATATGAGTATGCCCAAAGCATACTGCTTTGCATTGGTGTTCGAGAGCAGCATAAAGAAGTCTTCCTTCGCTGTATCCCGCACCGAATTCGTGTCCATGGGTTACGAAAATGTTTCCTGCAGGTGTCTCAACTATTTCAAAATCATCACGTCTGCCGCCGTCACAGTTTCCCGGAACAGAAACTACCGGAATTCCCAGCTCATCTTCAAGAAGCTGTGCATCACGAAGATAATCACCGCAATGGATAATCATATCCGGCTCGTTGATTTTGTTCAAAACGTCATAAACTTTTCTCATTTTCCCATGAGTATCACTCAAAACAATTATTTTCATCTATTTTCCCATTTCGTAGTAATGCTTCATTTCCTCTTCAGGAACCATATTTCCGCCTGTAGCCCAGAATATATGGGAAGCATTATCCATTTTTCCTTCTAAATTATTTTTTCTGATGTAGTCATCAGCAGCAAGCACATAAGAAGGTCCTGTAAAGGATGCACATGCAGATGGCTCAATGTATATTCCTTCACTGTCTGCAAGCTGTGAAAGGAACGGATACAGATTCTCATCTTCTATTGTATATATACCATCAAGAAGGGATTCCATAACACTTCCCACAAGTTTGGAAGCTCTTGGAACAGCAAGCCCGTCTGCCGCAGTCTTTCCGTCAAGTCCTATGTCGAGAACAGAAATTCCGTCATGAAGTCCTGTCAGCATTCCAAGTAGCATGCATGGCGCATGAGTAGGTTCTGCAAAGAAAATATGCATGTTTTTGCCAAAAATTTCTTTCAGACCAAAGGCAACACCTCCCGGTGCTCCGCCTACACCACATGGAATATATACAAACACCGGATGTTCATCGTCACAAACTATGCCGTTAGCTTCAAACTGCTTTCCGATTCTCTTTGCTGCAACAGAATATCCAAGAAACAGATCAGAAGAGCCTTCGTCATCCACAAAGTGGCACATAGGATTTCCCTCTGCAGCCTTTCTTCCCTCTGCAACCGCAATCTGATAGTTGTCTTCGTATTCAACCACTGTAACACCCTTTGAGCGAAGCAGCTGTTTCTTCCATTCTCTGGCATCCGCTGACATGTGTACAGTCACATCAAAGCCGAGTGTTGCGCTAATAATTCCGATTGAAAGTCCAAGGTTTCCTGTAGAGCCTACAGCAACGCTGTAATCCTTGAAAACATCCTTAAATCTGTCTTCTGTAAGAACGCTGTAATCGTCATCTTCCGTAATCATTCCCTTCTCAAGCGCAATTTTTTCGGCAAACTTAAGAACCTCGTAAATGCCCCCTCTTGCTTTAATTGAGCCCGATACAGCAAGGTGACTGTCTTTTTTCAGAAACAGTCTTCCATTGATTTCGCAGCCTGTATCTTTTTCTACTATCTTCTTCATCTTAGGTATTTCTACAAGATCTGATTCTATAATTCCTCCTGTAGTCTCAGTCTCAGGGAAAGAAGCCTTAATGTATGGAGCAAATCTTGCAAGTCTAGCCTCTGCATCCTCGATATCATCCATTCCAAAAGGAAGCTCAACATCCTCTCCCGATTTTTCGTTCAGCCAAAGCACCTCTTTGCAGTTAATCAAATCATCTATCATAGGAAAATCTTTTCTCAGTTTTTCAATATCCATTTTTATTCTCCTTTCATCTACCAAAGATACCTTAATTATAGCTCAAAACAAATACAATGTGAAGTTAGATTCCGCATCTGCCCACACAAAATACGCAGGTTCGTGGAGCAGATGCACATTTCCCAATTACGTATATATATTCTTATCAGATATTCCAAAAACAAGAGAAGCCCACACTTTTACATGTGGACTTTATCTACAGTCTGAGAAATCCCCCACTTATAGAAGAGGGGGGATTTCTTGCTCACGGCGTGTTAAAAATCATTAACGCTCAATATCATTATGCAGAAGCTCATGTTCTCTTCCCTTAAGCATGCCGTCATACAGAGACATAATAAACGGATTATGATTAGAAAGCTTAATCTGCTTAGCACTATCTATCTCATAAATTCCCTTTGTTCTTGCTTCTTTTGTTCCGGCAGTTGCAGGAAGTGGCTGTCCTCCGCCTGCCACGCAGCCGTTTCTGCATGCCATGACTTCAACGAAGTCATAATACACCTCACCGGCTTTGATCTGATCCATCAGAATGCCCGCATTCTTAAGACCGTTAACCACAGCAATTTTTACGGTTCTTCCGCCCAGTTCGATATTTGCTTCTTTTATACCGTCGTTTCCTCTTATACCTGTAAGAGTAATCTGCTCAAGGTCATCCGGCTTGCAGCTTCCGATAACCTTTCTGAGCACTGCTTCCGTAACACCGCCTGTAACTCCGAAAATCGCTCCGCCTCCGGATGCGATACCAAAAGGCATATCCATTGCTTCCGGCTGAAGCTGTGCAAGGTCTATACCAGCTTCTTTTATCATTCTTGTGATTTCTGTAGTAGTCAGCACATAATCAACATCCTGTTCTGATTTTGTAAAATGCTCAGGTCTTATGATTTCGCCCTTCTTTGCCGTACAAGGCATTATAGAAACCACTATTGTTTTTCTTTCGTCATCGCTTTGTCTTGCAGCTTCTTTGATTACTGCACCGAACATCTGCTGTGGAGATCTGCATGTGGAAATATGTTTTGCCAGTTCAGGATACTTGTTTTCGCAGAATTTTACCCACGCAGGGCAGCAAGAAGTGAACAGTGGCAGGCCTTTGCCTGTTTCCAATTTCTCCGCAAGCTCTTGTGATTCTTCCATTACAGTAAGGTCAGCAGCAAAGTTTGTATCATAAACTTCATCAAAGCCTATACGTCTCAGAGCAGCCACCAGTTTTCCTGTAGCATTGTCGCCTTTTGCAAGCCCAAATCTGTCACCGACAGCAACGCGAACTGCAGGGGCAATCTGGGCAACAACCTTCACATCTTTGTCATACAAAGCTTCCCATACAGGGTGAATGTTCTGCTTAACAGTTATAGCACCTGTTGGACATACAACTCGGCACTGTCCACAACCTACGCAGCCTGATTCAGCAATAGGTCTGTTAAATGCTGTAGTAACACGCATCTTGGAACCTCTGTATGCGAAATTCAAAACTCCGATACCCTGAAGCTCGCTGCATGTTCTTACGCAGTCACCACACAGGATGCATTTGTTAGGGTCGAATACGATACTCTCTGAACTGAAATCCAAATCCAGGCGCGGTTTGTTATTCTGGAATCTTACGTAGTTAACACCCAACTGATTTGCCAGTTTAAGAAGAGCGCAGGCACCGTTTGTTCTGCAGGTAGTACAGTCAGAACAGTGAGAAGCCAGGAGCAGCTCAAGTATCATTTTTCTGTGATGCTGAAGCCTTGGTGTATTTGTGTATATCACCATGCCGTCCTTTGGCACTTCTGAACACGAAGCAAAGATTTTACCTTTTTCGTCTTCAACTACGCACATTCTGCAGGCACCGTATGTAGAAAGTTCTGAGTGATAGCAAAAAGTAGGAAGCTCAATTCCTGCCTTTCTGATTACAGATAAGACATTTTTTTCGTCATCAAAGGCAACTTTTCTGTTGTTTATTGTCATATATTTCATTTGTCTTACCTCCTAATACTCAATATGAATAGCACCGAACGCACATGAGCTTTCGCAAGCGCCGCATTTGATACATACATCATTATCAATAACAAACGGTTCTTTGATTCTTCCGCTTATGGCATCAGCAGGACAATTCTTTGCACACTTTGCACAGCCCTTACATCTTTCAGGACTGATTACAAATCTTCTCATTGCAGTACATGTATGAGATGCACATCTCTTGTCCACTACATGTTCTTCGTATTCTTCTCTGAACAGACGCAGCGTACTTCTTACAGGCAGAGCTGAGCTCTTTCCGAGACCGCAAAGGGAAGTTTCTGTTATAGTCTGTGCTAGCTCATCCAGAAGGTCAAGATCTTCCAATGTTCCGTTACCGGATACTATCTTTTCCAGTATTTCCAGCATTCTCTTTGTTCCTTCTCTGCATGGAACGCACTTTCCGCAGGATTCCTTCTGAGTAAAGTTCATAAAGAATCTCGCAACTTCCACCATGCATGTAGATTCGTCCATTACAACAAGTCCACCTGAGCCTATCATAGCACCCATTTTCTTGAGCGAGTCAAAATCCAGGTTTATATCAAGATGCGGTGTAATTAGACATCCGCCGGACGGTCCACCAATCTGAACAGCCTTAAAGTTTCCGTCGTTTTTAATTCCTCCGCCAATATCATAAATTACTTCTCTAAGGGTTGTTCCCATAGGAACTTCTATAAGTCCTGTGTTCTTCACGCTTCCTGTCAGGGCAAATGCCTTTGTTCCCGGACTTGCTTCAGGTCCTAGTTCTTTGAAATCTTCAGCGCCTCTTGTGATTATTCTAGGCACGTTGGCATAAGTTTCTACGTTGTTAAGAACAGTAGGTTTGTCAAAGAGTCCATGTTCAACAGTTCTAGGCGGCTTAACTCTAGGCATTCCTCGATTACCCTCAATAGATGCTGTAAGGGCACTTCCTTCACCGCAAACAAAGGCACCGGCGCCCCTGTTGATATGAACCTTAAATGAGAAATCCGAACCCATGATATTGTCACCGATGAGTCCGTATTCTTCAGCCTGGCTTATGGCATTCTGAAGTCTTTCGATTGCAAGAGGATATTCAGCTCTTACATAGATATATCCTTCCTGCGAACCCGTAGCATAGGCAGCTATCATCATACCCTCGAGAACCTTGTGAGGGTCACCTTCCATGATGCTTCGGTCCATGAATGCCCCGGGGTCTCCTTCGTCGCCGTTACATACAATATATCTGATTTTTTCAGGCTGACGGGCAACCTGGCTCCATTTGTAACCGGTCTTAAAACCACCGCCGCCTCTTCCTCTCAGATTCGATTCGCTCACTTCGTCAATAACATCCTGCGGAGTCATCTCAAAGAGTGCCTTTGCAAGGCCCTGGTATCCGCCTTTTGCAACATATTCTTCTATATTTTCGGCGTCAATATGTCCGCAGTTTTCAAGAACGTGTCTTGTCTGCTTCTTGTAGAAAGGAATCTCTTCCTGTGTTTCGTATTCTATGCCTTCATGCTTGTAGAGGAGTTCTCTGATAATGTCACCTTTCTTTACGGTACGTTCAAAGATTGCTTTGCAGTCGCCCACTTCAACCTTTGTATAAAGTATACCGAGAGGTTCAATTCTCATCAAAGGACCCATCTCGCAAAATCCATGACATCCGCTCTTCTTGATTCCCATGCCTTCGCGCACTGTATCATGATGCCCGTCGCCGTGAGCAATCTCAGGTCCGAATTCGATTTCTACATCAGGATTGTCTGCTGCCAGTCTGCACATTTCTTCATAGATTTCGGCAGAACCGCCGGCCAAACAACCTGTTCCTGCACAGATGAGGATTCTGCATTTGCAGTTTTCTATTTTTTTCTTCGCCTCGTCGCGAAGCTCATTCAGCTTCTTCTGATTGTCAATCTTCATCATAGTTCTCCCTCTTTCAATTCCCAAATAAGAGCAACAGCATCCTCTGGAGTCATTGCAGGATAAACCTTGTCATTTACGGTAAGAACCGGTGCAAGCCCACAGGCTCCCAGGCACGATACGGTTTCTACAGTAAAGAGCATGTCGTCAGTTGTGGATTTATCCTCTGAGAGACCCAGCTCACTATAAATTTTTTCCAAAATAGGCACAGATTTTCTTACGTGGCAAGCTGTACCGTCACACACTTTGATTACATATTTTCCCTTAGGCTCAAATGAAAAATTTTCATAGAATGTAGCAACACTAAAAGCCTTTCCTTCAGTAATACCAATCTGTTCGGCAATATAAGTCAGGAGTTCACCCGGCAGATATCTGTACTCTGTCTGAATGTCCTGTATTATCGGAATCAGTGCCGACTGATCCCGTCCGTGTTCCGCGATGATAAGATCCGCCTTATCATAATAACTTTGATCCAACATATTCCTTCCTCCTAGTAATTCCTACTACTTTATTGGTTTATTATATAAAAGTTATTTACGAATTGCAAGACAATTGCGTCAAACTTTTAACAAAAAGTATACAAAAAAAGAGATGCCCTTTCGTAGACTTCTACAAATGACATCTCTTAATATTTTCTTTATTTTTGCAGCCCAAATCCGACAAACCTATTTTCGGTTTCTAGAATCTCGCTTCTAAGAATCCTTCTATGATTCTTGCTTCAGCCTCTTCCTCTGTAAGACCCAAAGTTCTCAGCTTTAGAATCTGTTCTCCCGCAACCTTTCCGATTGCTGCCTCATGGATAAGGGAAGCATCCAAATCACCTGCATAAAGTGCAGGAACTGCTGTAACTCTGCCTTTGTCAACAAGAATTGCGTCGCATTCCGAATGACCTGTGCATCTGTTGTTTCCGTTAATCTTTGAATAATATTCCTGATAAGAATTTCCCTTTGCTACAGATCTTGAAATGATATCAACTACCGCATCTTCTCCGTCAAGCTGAACATCAAAATCAGTCTTAGCATAATCTTCTCCGTCTGTCATTATGCTTTCGTGAATTACAAGCTTTGCTCTTGCTCCAAGGGTACCTGTAGTAGTTCTTATGGAATGGTCAACTCCGCCGATCTGAACAGTATCCATCTCCAGCTGTGAATCCTCATCAAGTTCAACATGTGTAACAGGGTCAATTGCTTTTTCACCTGTTCCCTCGCCTGTTCCGATATGCTTTTCCTCATACAGAACTTTTGCGCCTTTTCCAACAAAGAATCTATGAATTCCTCTGTGTTCTGCCTTACCTTCACCATCTGCATGAACTCCGCAGCCTGCAATAATTCTTACATCACAGCCTTCACCGATATGAAAATCGTTATATACAAGGTCTGAAACATTGCTCTTTGTTACGCATGCAGGAATAGCCACGCTCTCGTCCTTTGTTCCCGGTGCGATATAAATATCTATTCCCTTGCCGTCTTCTTTTGGCTCAATCTTTATATTTTCTGTCGACTGGCGGCCTGCACAGCCTCCGTCCTGTCTTATATTATATGCTCCGGTGAACTCACCACCTGTCCACTCTGAAACAGCTTTTATAAGTTCTTCAGCAACTTTGTTCATCTTAAAAATCCTTTCCTATTGGGCAGCCACCCGATTTTTCGTTGTGCATCAGCTGCGGCATGATTTCTTTTCCCGGTCCGCTGATTCTTACTCTTCCGTCGGCGATTACAACTATTTCGTCGGCAATTTCCAGAAGTCTTTCCTGGTGTGAAATAACAAGAAGGCTCTTATCCTCTTCCTGTTTCAGTTCTTCGAATGCATCAATCAGTCCATTGAAGCTCCAGAGGTCGATTCCTGCTTCAGGCTCATCAAAGATAAGCAGCTTAGCATTCTTTCTTGCAAGAACTGATGCAATCTCAATTCTCTTGATTTCTCCGCCGGAGAGGCTTGCGTTTACTTCTCTGTTTATATAATCCTTTGTGCACAGCCCTACCTTGTTCATAAGTGTGCAAATATTTTCTTCTCCGAGGTCGCCGCCTGCTGCAATGTCAAGAAGATCTCTTACCTGAATTCCCTTGAATCTTACCGGCTGCTGGAATGCATATCCGACTCCCAGTCTTGCGCGCTCTGTAATATCTTTTTCTGTGATATCCTCGCCATCCAGAATTATTTTTCCTTCAGTTGCCTGCACGATTCCCGAAATAACCTTTGCCAGAGAAGTCTTTCCTCCCCCGTTAGGTCCCGTTACAACTGTAAGCTTGCCTCGTTTAACTTCTAAATCTATTCCCTTCAGGACCTCCGCTCCGTCCTCAGGTTTCCATTTTACGTTTTTTAAAGTGAGCATAGCTGCCCTTCCTCCTAAATTGTATATTTTCGATTGAACAAATGATCTGCCTTCTGGCATTGTCCATTTAGCCCATACAATTTATTCTATCACACATATTAAACTTAGTCATCAAAAAATACAAAAATGCCTTTACAAAAGGTCACTTCTTCGCTATAATTAGATGGTAGTTATGCGTCATTAGCTCAATTGGATAGAGTGCCTGACTACGAATCAGTAGGTTGGGGGTTCGAGTCCCTCATGGCGCACCACGAAGAGATATCTTTTTACAGATATCTCTTTTTTATTATCCAAAATAGACCTACAAAAATCCCGAGCACTTATCTGTGCCCGGGATTTTTATATCTACTGTTTCTTTGTTTCTTTTATAATACCTTTTCTGTATGCTTCAACAAGCTGTTTTACGTTTTCTGCCTGCTCCTGAAGCTCTGCTCCCTTATCTGTATCTATAATCAGAAGTCTTTCAGGTAGAGTTTCCACTGTCTTTACATTCGGAGCAGTGAATTCCTGTGTTCCGTCTTCCTTCAGCGGACTATAAGGCCTGTGCTCTGCAAGAGCCATGAATCTTGAGTTAAAGATAAATGTATAACCTGCAATTCCTGTCTGTTTCTGATAAGCCTTAGAAATTCCTCCGTCTATTACATACAGGAGTCCTCCACCTTTGATTGGACTTTCTCCATCCTTGATTTTAACAGGCACGTGGCCGTTCAGAATCTTGGATCTTCTAGGATCCAGATTGAATTCCTTCAGAATTTTTTCGCAAGGTTCCTTTTCCTTAATCAGCTTGTAATAAGGACGTACAGGTTCCTTATGAGCCTTCTTGTCTGCAATAAAGAGACGCTCAAATGTAGTCATCTTTTCTTTTCCGCAAAGTGGTGAATCCTTCGCAAGCCACAGATACCACATGATATCACCTCTGCGTCCGTATTTGAGAACTTCGTCAGGTGAGAAGTATGACTTTCTTACCTGTGCATCCAGATGATTCATCAAAGCTCTTCCCTTAAAAGCTCCGCCGTTTACAGTAACTTCCTGGAATTCCCCGTCCTCTGTCATAGGGATACATCCGTGATACAGAAGATTTCCATTGATTCTCTTATAGAGCGCACCGTGGCTGAACAGGAATTTTATGTGAGCCTGAAGTTTTTCTGAGTTCAGAATTGAAGCTTCCAGAGAATTCATTACAGAAATTTCCGCTTCCGTAAATTCGTATGGATTTTCAGGATCCAGTGTTGGGAAGTTTGTATCGCTGAGCTCATATGTCACGCCATCTATTTCTATAGTTCCATTTTCGAAATCAATCTTGTCAAGCAGTAGTCTGTGGTCAAGGTTGTATTCAGGGTGATTCATTATAAGCTGGCCTTCCGCCTTGAACTGACAGATTGCAATGGCCTTGTGCATCTTAGCTGCAAGTTTTTCATCAACAGGGTCATACTTGTTTCTGTCAAGAATATGTGGAGCAAACTTCGTGCACGGATCATCTGCATATACGTCTGATGCAAAGGTAGTAAGTCTTCTTAGGTTTATTCCGTATCCCACCTCTAACATATCAAAGTTGTTATAGCTGATGTTCATTCTGATGATATTAGCTATGCATGCCCAGTTACCTGTTGCAGCACCCATCCATACTATATCGTGGTTTCCCCACTGAAAATCAACATCATGATAATCCATAAGATAATCCATAATGTGGTCAGGATGAGCTCCTCTGTCAAAGATATCACCGATAATATGAAGCTGGTCAACCGCAAGTATGGAAATCGCATCTGCCATTTCTCTTATAAATACTTCGGCCATACCTTCGTCTACAACTGTATTGATGATTTCGCTGTAATAGTGAGCTCTGTTTTCCTCATCATCCGCATGCAACAGTTCGTCCATGGCATAATCCAAATACTTAGGAAGTCTTCTTCTAACCTTTGATCTTGTGTACTTGGTTGATACCGACTTACAAATCGTAACAAGACGATATATAACAGTTACGCACCACTTATCAAAATCAGCTTCGCTTTTCTTTCTTCTTCTGATTTCAGCCTCAGGATTATAGATCAAAGCCGCTAAGTCTGAACGGTCTTCCTCACTAAGGATTCCGCTGTAGTGCTCATCGATTTTCATTTTGATTGTGCCTGACGCACTTCTGAGCATATGGATAAAAGCTTCGTGCTCACCGTGCAAGTCACTTAGGAAGTATTCTGTACCCTTAGGAAGAGCAAGAATCGCCTTAAGGTTTATAAATTCAGCTGCAGCTGCTCTGATATTAGGATAGTCCTTTGCGAGCAGTTCAAGATATTTTATATCTGCCATTTGTATTCCTCTTTCAAATAATCACTTCTAAACAATCGCCTTGATTTTAATCGTCAATTCTCAGGATGTTAGCTCCGAGAGCTCTGAATTTTTCAACGAATTTTTCATAGCCTCTTTCGATATGATAAATTTCCGAAATCGTAGTAGTTCCCTTTGCTACAAGGCCCGCAAGTACAAGAGCAGCACCGGCTCTCAGGTCCGTTGCGATTACCTCTGCACCCTCAAGCGCCTTGTTTCCCTGAACGTTTGCAATTCTGTCCCCATCAGTCTGGATATTTGCACCCATACGGTTAAGTTCAGCAACATGCATAAATCTGTTTTCGAATACAGTCTCGATTACTGTGCTAGATCCCTTAACTGTTGTCAGAAAAGCCATAAATGGTGACTGTATGTCAGTAGGAAATCCCGGATAAGGAAGGGTCTTGATATCTGTTGCAATAAGGTCTGCCCCAACTGCACCCACATACATTCCTTCGTCAGTCATTTCAACCGTAACACCGCACTCTCTCAGCTTTGCCGTGATAGGCTTCACGTGATCCGGAACGATATTTCTGATCAGAACTTCACCTCTTGTAATAGCACCGGCCAGCATAAAAGTTCCTGCTTCGATTCTGTCAGGAATAACTCTGTGCTCAGCTGATTTCAACTGCTTTACACCTTCGATTTTTATTGTGTCTGTTCCGGCACCCTTAATTCTTGCTCCCATCTTATTCAAAAAGTTTGCAAGATCTACAATCTCAGGTTCCTCAGCCGCGTTTTCTATATATGTTGTTCCTTCAGCCAAAACGGCAGCTGTAATTATATTCTCCGTCGCTCCGACGCTAGGGAAATCAAGATAAATACTTGCTCCCTTAAGACCTTCCGGACCTGCCTTAGCTTCTATGTAATTTGCTTTCGAAATAATTTCGGCTCCGAGAGCCTCAAATCCCTTCAGATGAAGATCAATCGGCCTTGCTCCGATTGTGCATCCTCCCGGCATATAAACCTTTGCTGAGCCGCATCTTGCAAGAAGAGGTCCCATAATCAAAAATGATGCCCTCATTTTGGTTGCAAGATCATAATCCGCCTCAGTCTTGTTCAGCCCCTTCATATCTATATCAAGTACATTTTCCTCAACCTGAGTTATTTCTCCGCCCAGAGATTCCAAAATATCCTTCATTACATCAACGTCTCTGAGACATGGCACATCGCTGAGTCTGCACTTATCTTCGGCCAGTATTGCTGCTGCCATCAAAGGCAATACAGCGTTTTTTGCTCCGCTTACAACTACTTCTCCGTTGAGCGGTCCACTATTTTGTACTAAAAATTTTGCCACTTCAAACCTCCATAATCAACCATCCTTACACCCTGCAGTAACGCAACAAAAAGCCTGACACGCAGGCTTTTCAAATAGCTGACTATATTTTTTTAATTTCTTCTATACAGTTTTCACATACAGTTTTTCCGTTAATTTCAACTATATTGTCCGATCCACCACAAAAAATGCATGATGGTTCATACTTCTTAAGCATAATATACGGTCCGTCCACAAAAACTTCAAGAGAATCATCTGTATTGATTCCCAGATTTCTTCTAAGTTCAATCGGAATTACTATTCTTCCAAGTGGATCCACAGGACGCACAATACCAGTAGCTTTCATATTATATCTCCTTTCGGGGTTATATTCCTATTTTTCTTTTTTTACAAGAGATACTACCGAACTTACTGCTTTTGCAATGCTTGACATTGACTTAATTACGTTCTCTTCGCCTTTCATCGCATCGGCAAAGCCTGTAACGGCAGCCTGAAGGTCATCAATTACCTGTTCAGATGACTTTGCTTTTTCTGAAACAATGGAAGTCACAACAGACGTATCTGCCAGAATCTTATTCGTTTCCTTAACTGTTACAACAAGGTGTTTAGCTGCAACTATCAAGTATCCGATAAGAACCAGAAGCCCTATCAGTACGAGACATATAAGCAACGTTTTAACATCTACAGTAATCATAATGATACCTCCCCTTTTACTACAAATAATTATATCTTTTATCAAATTTAAAAGCAACTATTTTGTTGATTTCCATCCATTTTTTCCCATCAAAACTTATACGCCTCCAAAGCAGCCTCCGTAAAGCTGCCGTCTTCGTTTCTCAGCGTAAGTATATCATTAAACTTAAGTTCCCGCTTTCCATTTTTCACGCAGTGAACTATCATGATATTCGGCTTGTCCTGTGCTTTTCCATTAATAAAAGTCAGTTCCTTCGGCTCCAGCTTCACCCTGCGGCAGCCCTCACATATATCTACAAGCCTCTGAGGTCTGTGAATCATAAAAAAGTCACCTCTGTCCTTAAGCAGCTTTGATGCCAGAACCAGAAAATCCTCAAGCTCCGCCTCTATCTCGTGTCTTGCCACAGCCTTCGCTCTGTTTGAACTTTCTATCGCACATGACCCCTTCGCATAGGGAGGATTCGACGTCACAAGATCAAAACTTCCGGCCAGCTCCGGGTAATTGCCCAGAAAGTCCTTAACATTGTCATTATACACCGCAACTCTGCCGCCCAAATTATTTATGGATATATTTTCTTTCGCAAGGTCAAAAGAATGCTTCTGAACCTCTATCCCGGCAATAAACTCCGCCTTTGTCTTTGCCGACAAAATCAAAGGGATTATCCCTGTGCCTGTTCCCATATCCATTATCCGCCTGAAATTCCGGCTCCCAGTTGCCTTAGGTGCAGCATCCGCCAGAAGAACAGCGTCAGTCCCATAGCAAAACTCCTCCGGGCACTGTTTGAGCTTAAGCCCGCCAAATCCGATATCATCTATCCGATATATATTTTTATCTTCCAAAAAATCTGCCCTTTCGTTTCTTTCTGTCACTGTCGCGCAGGTCCACTAAAGCTGACCCCACCGTTTACTCTTTTATGATTTCCTTTAGCTCGTCAATATACTTATCATCTACGTCCGCAAAGATATTTTTGTTTGAGTTAGATGAAGATTTTTTCTTCGGATTCAGTCTCTTAAGATCATCTTTGTAATATGTGTAGATATCAGCTGAAAGCTTCTCGCTTCCATCCTCTTCCTTTTCACCCGTAAACAATCGGACCTTTACTTTGCCATCAAGCAGATTAGTGTCAATTACTTTGCCAACGCCGTCTCTTGTCTTAACCTTTTCTCCGGTATCAGGCATACCCTTTTTCATTTCAAGATAATTATCATTTTCGTACTTAAGACAGCACATCAGTCTTCCGCAAATACCCGAAATCTTTGTAGGGTTCAAAGAAAGCTTCTGTAACTTAGCCATTTTGATTGAAACCGGCTGAAAATCCGAAAGCCACGATGCACAACAAAGACTCTTGCCGCAGGATCCTATTCCTCCCAACATCTTTGCCTCATCTCTCACGCCAATCTGTCTCAGCTCGATTCTCATTCTGAAAACGCTGGCCAAATCCTTAACCAGCTCCCTGAAATCAACTCTTCCGTCAGCTGTAAAATAAAAAATTATCTTATTATTATCAAAAGTATACTCCACATCGATGAGCTTCATCTCGAGATTGTGCTTTTTTACTTTTTCCTGACATATTTCCAGAGCCTTTGCCTTCTTGCTCTCGTTTTCCTTGTGCTTTTTCTTATCCGCCTTTGTTGCCAGTCTTACAATATTTTTAAGAGGCTGAATAACATCCTCTTCCTTTATCATTGTAGGCTCCATAGAAACGAGGCCATATTCCATACCTCTTGCAGTCTCCACGATGACTGCATCTCCTGTCTTGAGATTTTCCACAGCTCCCGGCGCAAAGTAATACACCTTGCCCGCACTTTTAAATTTTACACCTACGACACTTACCATATCTATCCTCCAATTTTCAAAACCAGGCCGCAAAGGATATATTTGTAATTTGCATTTATTGCAAGAGCTTTCCTGCAGCTTTCAATATTTTCTATTGCTTCAACCGCCTGTCTTCTGTCCATCAACTCTGACCTATTGCTTTTTATATATTCGCCCAAAAGAACTTCCATAGCATCAAAAAACATCAGAAGTTCATCCTTATTCTTTATATGTTTCAACAAATAGCTTTTCTGCTTATCAAAGATTTCATCCTCAACCGCCATGCGAATCGCTTCCTGTGCCACCCTGTAGAAGTCCGAATCCTCTATCTGCGCCCCGTCAAAGCTACTGTGCAGATAATACCTGACGCATCTCGATTTGATTGTTATCAGAAGGTTTTCCGTATTTTCCGACAACAAAACTATCACAGTGCCGGCCGGAGGCTCTTCCAATGTCTTAAGAAGCTTATCCTGAGCCTCAACTGTAAGCTTATCCGCATTCTTAATAAGTACAAGATTTCTACCCAGCGCCCCGGAAGGTTTTCTCATAATTTTCTTCTGAAGCTCTAAGATGTCACTAACCTTTATAGAACTTACCGCTCCGTCCTTTTCTCCGTCTCCCAAAACATAAAGATCTTCATACACCAGACTCTCTACATTATGGCACTCTCTACATACGTCGCACCCCTCACCGGGTCTATGGCTGCATACCAACGCCTTAAAAAAATCTATTGCAAGGATTTCCTTCTCTGAAAGCGAATCCCCCTCAAAGATATATGCATGAACAACATTACCTTTTCTTATGGATTCACTGAGCCTTCCGGCTGCTTTTGCATTAACCCTATTATTTGCAAGACTCATTTCTTCCCTCAAAAATCTTATCAAGTTTATCAAAGATAAGTGCTTTGACTTCTTCTATCGTCCCTGAAGCATCGATTACTATAAACCTATCCTCATTCATCATCTGTCGGTATCCGTCATACACTCTCAAATGAAACTCATTCTTTTCTTTTTCTAGCCTGTCAAAGTTGTCACTCTTAATTCTGCTCTTTCCCGTAACAGGATCGAGATTCAAAAAAAATGTATAATCGGGAATGCATCCCGCAACAGCATAGGAATTAATTGCCTTAACCGCATCAATCAGCCCTCTTCCATAACCCTGATAAGCAAGGCTCGAATCTACAAATCTGTCCGAAACAAAATTAACTCCCGACTCAAGTGTAGGAACAATTTTTTCCTGCACGTGCTGGGCTCTTGATGCAGCATACAGAAGAACTTCTGTCATATCACACATCTCTGAGTTTTCCTTATCAAGAATAATCTCCCTGATTTTTTCACCTATAGGAGTACCTCCGGGTTCCCTGCTGAAAACCACCGGTATATCTCTCGACCCAAAATATTCTTTTATATTTGCAAGCTGCGTGGACTTACCGGATCCGTCAGATCCTTCTATTGAAAAAAACAAACCTCTATTGTTCATCCTCTACCGCCTTTTAGTTATTTCTTTCATTAATTTTCTAAAAAAGTATAATACATATAACGCAAACGGAATGCTAACTAAAATTCCAAAAGCTAATTTTAATAGAAACATCAGTTACTTTTAGATCCTCCTGACTAATCTCTAATCAAAAACATATACTAAAATTATATCATAAAAATAATTCATTTCATAGAAAAAAAAGACAGGCCCTTTTAAGCCTGTCCAAACCGGCAACGTCCTGCTTTCCCAGGCAGTCTCCCGCCAAGTATCATCGGCGCT
>CALHKP010000030.1 GCA_938034165.1 uncultured Clostridia bacterium
AGCAGCTTGATTAATTGTTACCTAAAGGAATTTACACACTAATTTATACTTGACTGAAAAATGACAGTGCAGATTGCGACTATTGAAATCTGTACTGTTTTTGGCTTACTTGTGGTCGATTCTGATTGACCCAAGGCTGGGTGCTAGAAACAGAGAACCAGGACCTGGGGGCTGGGGCTGGAAACAGAGAGCCTGGACCCGGGGCTGGGTACTAGAAGCAGAGAGCCTGGACCCAGAGGCTGGGTGCTAGAAACAGAGAGTCGGGACCCGGGGCTGGGTGCTGGAAACAGAGAACCAGGACCCAGGGGCTGGGTGCTAGAGGCAGGGAGACTGGACCGGGACCCGGGCTGGGTGTTGTGTTAGGTGTCGCTACTCCCCTAGCTACGAGTTTAGCGCAACTAGCTCTTCAAAAGAAAGTTCTACAACACTAAAAAATCAGGGTCTTTCGATTTCCGTGCGTTGCCGGATCTTCTGCCCTGATTTTTGTTTACATTATACAGACCGCTAGCGCCGGAATTCTTACGCGTTTTCCGGCTTTGTGTCGTCTTTTTTTGCTTTTGTTTCTTCTATTATCTCGTACATTCCCGCCGCGTCTTCCTTTCGGCATGACTCAGTAAGCGCAAGCACATTTACGGTAATCGAACTGTTTCCGAATTCGATTTTGATTTTGTCGCCTACAGAAACCTCAGTTCCCGCTTTGGCTGTTTTGCCGTTTACAGAAACTCTCTGGCTGTCGCAGGCTTCTTTTGCAACGCTTCTTCTTTTGATGAGTCGGGAATTTTTCAAAAATTTATCTACTCTCATCTCTTTTTCTTTACCTCATTCCATAAATTATCCAGTTCTCCGAGATTCATCGCATCCATATCAAGACCTCTTTCCTCTGCAAGAGTTTCCATGGCTTTGAATCTTCCTATAAACTTATCTGTAGCTTTTACAAGAGCATCCTCTGCATCAATCTTTGCAAATCTGGACACATTAACTGCGGCAAACAGAAGATCACCGAACTCCTCTTCGGCCCTTTTCGCGCTTTCGTTTTTGTATGCGTCAACAAATTCAGCCAGTTCTTCTTCGACCTTCTTTATAGGATCATCGATATTGTCCCAGTCAAAACCGCATTCCGCAGCTCTCTTCTGAACCTTTGCACTTCTTATGAGAGCAGGCAAAGCATCGGGAACACTTTCGAGGCGCTGGGTATGACATGTCTCGTTATGCTCTTTTTCTTTTATTTTTTCCCACTTTTCAAGTACGCCGTCCACAGTGTTTATGTCGGCTTCGCCAAATACATGTGGATGTCTTCTGATCATTTTTTCGCATTCATCGTTTATTACCGAAACGAAATCAAACTGTTTTTCTTCATCTGCCAGATTAGAGTGAAATACAACCTGAAGAAGTACATCCCCCAGTTCTTCCCTGAGATTCGCGAAGTCACCTTTGTTGATTGCATCCACAGCTTCATAGGCTTCTTCGATCATGCATTTTCTGAGACTGTCATGGGTCTGCACTTTGTCCCATGGGCACTCAACCCTCAAAATACTTACTATTTCATAG
Source organism: uncultured Clostridia bacterium (assembly GCA_938034165.1). Lineage (GTDB taxonomy): Bacteria > Bacillota > Clostridia > Peptostreptococcales > Anaerovoracaceae > CALHKP01. The sequence goes on from CALHKP010000030.1 coordinate 1,549, forward strand.
AGCCTTTCTATGGCTTCACCCTTGTCCTCACCGGGTTTCAGAAGATGTTCATATTTGATCATTTTGCTACCTCTTTATCAATTACCCGAACTTTGCGGGAAAATCAGTGGCAAAACCACTGTCCTGCCCGGGTTTTTAAACTATTTTATAAACTTTCTAATAATAGGTTCCAGTTTGCTTCCACCCGGAATCATTTTCACTTCGTCAACAGTAATTGCTTTGAATACGAATATCAGGACTGCATAAACCGCTGCACCCACTATGATTGCAAGGAGTGTCGCTATGGAATTTCCCAGGATTCCCACAAGAAGCGCATGGACTCCGAACGCAGCAACTCCCATAATTGCAGATGCAAGGAACGGTTTAACATATGTCAGAACATAGTCGAATTTTACACCTGTGTATTTCGCAACGGCGCGGTTGTTAAGAGTAAAGTCGATAGTATAAGCAACCACTGTTCCTATTGCGGCACCCATGATATTAAGAGATCTTACGCCTACAAGAATATAGGTGATGATTACCTTTGCCACACATCCTAACAAGAGATTTTTCACAGGGATGTTCTGCTTTCCGATTGCCTGAAGAGTTCCTGTTGCTGTCTGGCTTATTGCAAGAGAAATTACTCCGACAGCCATAATCATAAGCGTAGGAACCGCTGCTTCAGCACTTTCTAACTGGCTAGGGTAAAGCAAAAACAGTATCGGTTTTGCAAGAGCAAAGATTCCAACTGCACAAGGAAATGCCATAATCATAGTCGTTCTGTATCCCAGAGGAACGTTTTCTTGGATTCCTTCCTGATCGTGAACAGCTGCCGCCTTTGCAATTGCAGGTACAAGACTTATTGCTACAGCCTGAGTAAAAATCTGAGGGAAGGAAATAAGGGAACTGCAAAATGCACTGATAAGTCCGTACATTGACTTTGCTTCCTCGTAAGACCATCCCATAGCCTGAAGTCTTGTCATGATTATACCTGTATCGATAAGGTTCATTATAGGCATAATTTCCGCACCTATAATAATCGGAACCGCAATTACAACTATTTTTTTCAGGATTTCGCCTGTGCTCTCAATATCCTTCTGGTTGAGAGATATCTTTTTCTTGATTACTTTTCTATTCAGTAAATAAATGCAAAGCATTACACAAAGTCCACCGAAAGCACCTGCGGAAGCACCAAAGGATGCACCGGCTGCAGCTTTTTCCAGTCCTGAATCAAGAAACACCGCTGCAAGGGTAAGTCCTGTAATAACTCTGATAAGCTGCTCGGAAATTTCCGAAATAGCTGTAGGGTTCATATTCTGACGACCCTGAAAATATCCTCTGAATGCAGACAAGATAGGAACAAAGAGGATTGCCGGCGCAATAGCTCTTACAGCTAAACTTGCATCCGGGTTACCAAGCTTTCGAGTAATAACGTTGCTTCCGAAAAAGCAAATGCAAAAGCATATAAGCCCAATAGTTGCCATCAGCATCAGAGATACTTTGAATACTTTGTGAGCATTCTTGTATTCGTGCTTCGCTATGTTCTCAGACACAAGTCTGGAAATTGCAACAGGAAGACCTGCTGTAGCAAGTACCAGCAGTGCCCCGTAAATCGCATAAGCAAAGCCGTAATACGACATTCCCACATCACCGATCCAGTTAGTCAGCGGTATGCGGAAAAACGCTCCAAGAAATTTTACAAACGCGCCGGCCATACCTATGACGGCGGCGCCTTTTACTAATTTATTTGTCATCTGTTTCTCCAATTATCATCCCGGAATTAGAGTCTTCCCAGGATATCCTTTACTACGCGCTCAACTTCGTGAACAGTCTTTTCAACATCAATTGTGAGAAGCTGTCCTTTTTCGTAGAGAATTTTTCCGTCTACCATAGTCATCAGAATTTCCGAATCAGTAGCAGAAAGAACCAGGTTGTTGAGCATATTGTGAACCGGATTCATATTTGGCGCGCTGAGATCCATCATTATCATGTCAGCCTTGAACCCTTCTTTTATCAGTCCGCAATCTTCTCTTCCCTGAGCAAGAGCGCCGCCTCTTGTTGCCATATAAAGAGCCTGTTTCGGTGTAATTACAGTAGGGTCCATAGTTTTAACCTTTGCAAGCAGACTCATAGTTTTGATTTCTTCCAAGAAGCTCAAGTTATTGTTGCTGGCAACGCTGTCTGTACCGATGCCCACATTTACACCCTTTGCAAGCAATCCGGAAACATCACATATTCCGCTGGAAAGCTTCATGTTGCTTACAGGGTTAGTTGCAACAGTAACGCCCTTTTCCTTCAGGATATCATAGTCCTCGCCTTCAATCCATACGCAGTGAGCCGCAACAGTCGGAACATCAAAGATACCACAGTCTGCCAGGTACTGAACAGGTGTCATGCCGCCGTGTCTTCCCTTACATTCTTCGTGTTCTGACTTTGTTTCTGAAACGTGAACCTGCATTCCAATGCCTAGTTCCTTTGCCAGAGCAGCAAGACCTCTTGCAGTTTCTTCATTTGAAGTATATTCTCCGTGAAGGCTGGCATCGATTTTGATTTTTCCGTCAGCAAAGCCGTTATATTTTTTTACGGCATCAATGGTTTCCTCTACAGAAACAAGTGAATCAAATGGGTCCCCTGTAGGATTTGTGATACCTCTTGAGATATTATCCTTGCATCCGCTTTCTGCGATAGCTCTTACCATATCGTCAAGGAAATAGTACATATCACTTGTTGATACAATACCATACTTGAGAGACTCTGCCATAGCAAGCTTTGTTGCCCAGTAAACGGCATCTGATGTCAGCTTGTCCTCAAAAGGAAATATTCTGTTAAACAGCCAGTCCTGAAGATTCATATTCTCGCCATAGCCCCTCATAAGAGACATAGGTGAGTGAGCGTGAGTGTTGTAAAATCCCGGCATCAGCAATTTGCCTTTTCCGTCCTTTACATCGCCGTAATCCTCTTTTGGCTCTTCCTTTGACAGCCAGGCAATAGTATCGCCTTTGATTCCCACATACATGTTTTCCTTGATTTCAAAATTTTCATCAAGTATTGTTATATTTTTAAACAGCATTTTCTTTTCCTTTCTACTTAAGTCAAATAAAACGACAATTATTATATCACAAAAACGTTCAAATCCCAACAGCCAGCGAAAATCTTCACAGCTTTTTCATCAAGCAGTGGCATTTTGTTTTCTGTTGTCAAATATTACCTGAAGAAGCTCTGCCGCATCATCCAGCTTGGCAATCGGTGTAGTTGTCAGCTTGATATATGGTTCCACCCCGCCGTGAACAAAGGCTCTCATGTCGAATTTTTCGTTTACATTCATGAGCGCATACGGATTCAGCGGATTTTCCTTTGCGAATTCCACTATTATGGCATTCTTCTGTTCGTGAATTCTCTTGACAGAAAGTTCCTCCGACAAAGCCCTTATTCTCGAAATTCTTATCAGATTCAGCGTTTCCTTTGGGAGCTCACCGAATCTGTCTATCATTTCGTCGATTATCTCTTCCATGTCATCCTCACTGAAAATTCCTGCAATCTTCTTGTACATCTGAAGCTTTAGCATTTCGTTGCTTATATACCAGTTCGGAATGTATGCAGTCGATTTGAATTCCACAGTAACTTCTTCTTTGTTTTCGTTTACGACTTCGCCTTTTGCTTTTCTCATGGCATCGTCAACCAGTTTGCAATAAAGCTCGTAACCTATACTCATCATGTGACCGCTTTGTTCGCTGCCCAAAAGGTTTCCGGCACCTCGAATCTCAAGGTCTCTCATGGCGATTTTAAATCCGGAGCCAAACTCCGTAAATTCTTTGATTGCTCTCAGTCGTTTTTCGGCAACTTCGCTGAGTACTTTGTTTTTCTTGTACATCAGGTAGGCGTATGCCATTTTGTTAGACCTTCCCACACGTCCTCTGAGCTGATAAAGCTGTGAAAGGCCGCATTTGTCTGCATCCAGAATTATCATAGTATTGGCATTTGAAATATCAATTCCAGTTTCGATTATAGTCGTGGAAACCAAACAGTTGTATTCGCCTGCCGTAAAGGCACTCATTACGTCCTCAAGGGTATGTTCATTCATCTGCCCGTGAGCCAGAGCAACCTTTGCATCCGGAACGAGAGAAGAAATATTTTCTGCAATCTTGTGAATTCCTCTTACGCGGTTATACACCACGAACACCTGCCCTCCGCGGTCAAGTTCCCTGTTTATGATTTCTCTGAGCATAATGTCATCTTCTTCCATAACATAGGTCTGCACAGGATATCTCTCCTGGGGCGGCTCTTCTATAAGGCTCATATCCTTGATTCCGCTGAGAGACATATTGAGAGTTCTCGGTATAGGAGTTGCCGATAAGGTGAGAACATCCACATTCGCCTTCAGTCTTTTGATTTTTTCTTTGTGAGCCACGCCGAAACGCTGTTCCTCATCTATTACAAGAAGTCCAAGATTCTTAAAATTCACATCAGACGAAAGCAACCTGTGGGTACCGATAACGAGATCGATTTTTCCGGTTTTCACCTTTGCCGCTATCTCATCCTGTTGCCTGTCAGTTCTGAATCTCGACATCATTTCTATCTCAAAAGGGAAATTCGAAAATCTCTTCTTGAGAGTGTTATAATGCTGATTTGCCAGAATCGTAGTAGGAACAAGAACCGCCGCCTGCATTCCTTGCGAAATACACTTGAATATAGCTCTCGCCGCAACCTCTGTCTTACCAAAGCCTACATCCCCACACAAGAGTCTATCCATAGGCATCGGCTTTTCCATATCTTCTTTTATTTCTTCGATTGATCTTAGCTGATCATCGGTTTCTTCAAATTCAAATGAGTCTTCAAACTGTCTCTGCCAGTCATCGTCCTCCCCAAAAGCATGACCTTTCTCAAGACTTCTCTTGGCCTGCATCTCAAGAAGTTCTGTCGCCATCTCCGCAATTGCAGCCTTTGCCTTTGCTTTCGTGAGCTTCCAGTCACCACCTGAGAGCTTGTTAACCTTAGGAGCTTTGCCCTCTGAACCAATATATTTCTGGACAATATCCATCTGCTCAACAGGAACATACAGCATGTCATCACCTGCATATTTTATCTTCAGGTAATCCTTCTGCTCGCCTTGAACAGTGAGTTGCTCTATTCCGATGAATTTTCCTATTCCGTGGTTTTCGTGAACAACAAAGTCCCCTGCCTTCATATCAACAAAGGACTGAATAGCACGACTCTTGGTTTTCTTTTTTCTCTTTCCGGTAAACTTCGAAGTTTTGAATATGTCATTATCACTGATTATGCATACCTTTTCGTCCGGATAATCAATTCCGGCTGAAAGATTTCCTTCTTTGAAAATTACCTTTTCTGTCAAGCCGCATCTGTCTGTAAATCCTTTTAAATTCTCCAGTCTTTCTTTAGAAGATGCGCAGATTGTAACCTTATAATCTTTTGAAAGATAACTTTTTAGCTCCGATTCAAAAAAGTCCATGCGGCCACCAAAGGTAGGAACCTGTCTCGAAACTATATTTTCGCGTTTTGTATAAGTCGAAATTCCGTCAACCTGCTTGTTGAACGGAGTTATTACAGCAACTCTCTCTGTTTCATATGTCTTGTAGAGATCTTTTCGACCTGTTATCAGAGTACTGTCTTCCGGAACTGCACGACCTGTTTCCAACAAAAATGCCAGATCGTTTTTTATTTCCTGCTCTCTCTGGTCAAGATGCTCGTAAATTCTGTCGGGATCTTCCACGATAACGGTCCCCGAAATCATATAGTCCCATATGTATTCGTATGTGTCATAAAAATAATGCACATAATTTTCGAGAAGCTGAATGTTTGTTATGCTTGAAACATATTCGCACAGCTCTTCTTTTCGTTGTTCAAGCTTTTCTGCGATTTCCTCGTGACCCTCACCCAGTTTGACCATGTTTTCAATCTGAGCATCGTAAGCACGTCTGATTTTGCTTTCTGCATTTTCGAATATGGTTCTGTCAGCAAGGAGCTCCTCTGCCGGGAATATATCAAGCTTGGAAATGCTGTCAAGACTTCTTTGGGAATCAACATCAAAACTTCTTATGGAATCAACTTCCGTTCCGAAAAGCTCTATTCTGTAAGGGTTATCCCCTTCAGGCGTAAATATATCTATTATTCCGCCTCTTACAGAGAACTCGCCTTTGCACTCTACAATTTCCTTTCGCTCATATCCCATAGATACAAGAGACGCCTTTATATCCTCTATATCAATATCCTCACCGAGTGTAAACTTAAGAGATGACTTCTCATAAAGTGTATGAGGAATCATTCTTTTTATTGCACTGGAAGAAGGCACTACAACTATGACATTGGGATTGGTTCTCAATGCCTGCAGCGCCTTAAGTCTTTCTATTAATGTGTCATGGTTTTTTGCTTCGTATTTCAGAAACACCTGCTCTTCTGCAGGAATCAGAATTATTTCTTTCTCAGAAAAAAAAGAAAGGTCTGATGCTAACTTTTCTGCACGCAAAGCGCTCGAAGTTATAATCAGTCCCTGCTCATCTCCACTTAGCAAGTCAGAAATTATAGGAACTGCTCGGCTTTCTGAAACGCCCGAAATGCCTATCATTTCCTTATTCATTTTCTGCTTTCTCCGTCTTTTTCTTTTTTCCGGTATTGAATCTGTTCATTGCCATGTCAATATCCTGATCTATGATACATTCTATGGCAGAAACCGCGTTCTTTACCGTATCATCAAGCAGCTCTCTTTCCTGTTTGGAAAAATTGCCGATTACGTGGTCTACAAGATCTCTTCCACCGGATCCTCCAATACCGATTCTGATTCTCGGAAACTTGTTAGATCCAAGCTGAGAAACTATGGATTTCATTCCATTGTGTGTTCCCGGTCCTCCACTCTTTCGGATTCTCAGCGAACCTATTTCGATATCTATATCGTCATAGATAACAATCAGCTCTTCCGGATCAAGTTTATAGAAATTCATTACCTCTCTTACCGCATCCCCACTAAGGTTCATATATGTTTGCGGTTTAACCAGAATAACCTTCTGGCCGGCGATTCGTCCTTCGCCGACCAGAGATTTAAATTTCAGTTTATCAACTTTTATATTGTATGTTTCTGCAAGAGCATCAAGTGTTATGAATCCTATATTGTGTCTTGTATTCTCGTATTTCTTTCCCGGATTTCCCAGGCCTGCGATTACATACATTTTTTACCTCTTACCCTTAGTCAAACAGCTTACTGATTGAACCGTTTGTGAATACTCTTGTCATTGCTTCAGCAAAGAGTGGTGCCACTGATAAGAATCTCATCTTTTCGATCTTCTTTTCTTCCGGAATAGGAATAGTGTTCAGAAGAACGATTTCTTTGATTGCTGATTTTTCGATTCTTTCTACTGCAGGACCTGAAAGTACAGGGTGAGTTGCACATGCAAATACATCCTTTGCTCCGAGGTCTTTGATTGCGTTTGCAGCGTTAGTGATTGTTCCTGCAGTGTCAATCATGTCATCTAGGATGATGCAGTTCTTACCTTCGATATTACCGATTATATTCATGATTTCGCTCTTGTTTGGCTCAGGTCTTCTCTTATCAACAATAGCGATAGGGCAGTTCAGATACTGTGCCATATTTCTTGCTCTTGTTACACTTCCGTGGTCAGGTGAAACAACAACAACATCTTCTAGGTTCTTCTCCTTGAAGTATTTTGCCAGGATTGGCATTCCAACAAGATGGTCAACAGGAATGTTGAAGTAACCCTGAATCTGGTTTGCGTGCAGATCCATAGTAACAACTCTGTCAGCTCCTGCTGCAACGATGAGGTCAGCAACCAGCTTGGATGTGATTGGATCTCTTGCCTTTGCTTTTCTGTCCTGTCTTGCATATCCATAGTATGGAATTACTGCGTTGATTCTGCCTGCTGATGCACGCTTCATTGCATCGATCATGATAAGAAGTTCCATGAGATTGTCGTTAACCGGGTTACATGTAGGCTGAATGATATAAACATCCACACCACGTACTGATTCCCAAAGGTTAACAGAAATTTCTCCGTCACTAAATTTTGTAACTGTTGCCTTGCCCAGCGGCTTTCCCATAATTGATGCAATTTCTTCAGCTAATTCAGGATGTGCATTACCTGCAAATACCTTGTAATCTGAAAATGCGCCATTCTTAGTCATTAGTACACCTCTTCTTTCTTCGCTATAATTAATTACTTCCTATAAAGGCCTCTTTTTTCTGCCCAATGTTCAATATTTTTCTGTTTGGCTCTTGCCACGCACAACGCGTCCTTAGGAACTCTTGTTGTAACTGTGCTTCCTGCTGCAATATATGCACCCTCTTCTATCTCTACAGGTGAAACGATATTTGCATTACAGCCAACAAAGCTTCCGTCGCCCACAGTGGAACGGTGCTTGTTAGTTCCGTCGTAGTTTACGAATACAACTCCGCAACCAAGATTGATATTCTTGCCCAGATCCGCGTCACCGATGTATGTCAGATGTGCTGACTTGGTGCCGTCTCCCATAGTTGAATTCTTAACTTCAACAAAGTCACCAACCTTACAGCCCTTACCTATTTTGCTACCCGGTCTGATATAAGCAAAAGGACCTACGGATGTGTTGTCCCCAATCTCACTGTCAGCAATGACAGAAGACTGGATTTCCACTTCTTTTCCGATAACAGCATCTGAAATTCTGCTGTTCTGGTAGATTCTGCAGTTCTCGCCTATTTTGGTTTCGCCCTCCAGAGTCACGCAAGGTCCGATATATGTACCCGCTCCGATTTCCACATCCGGAGCAATATACACACTGTCAATGTCTTCGAACAGAACACCTGCCTCCAGGTGTCTGATTGCAGTTTCGCGCTTTGCATTTCGCATTGCTTCGTATTCTGCTAATGTCATGTCTTCCCCCTACTTTCCGGTTAAATAACCGGTCAAAAAATTATTTGCCCATAATAAGATTTCCAACCTTGTAAATGTCTCCTGCACCCATGGTTATAACAAGGTCGCCTTCTTTGGCATTTGCCTTGACATAATCTGCCATCTCTTTGAAATCCTTGATGCAGTAAACTTCCTTGTCAGGATGATTCTTCTTGATTCTTTCTGCAAGATTTTCGGATGAAATCTTATAAATGTCCTTTTCTCTTGCTGCATAGATATCTGCCAGAATCAGCACGTCGCACTTCTCGAACGCCTCTGCAAAATCATCAAAGAGAGCAAGAGTTCTCGTATATGTATGCGGCTGGAACAGGCACCACAGTTTGTTGTGTGGCAGATTGGAAGCCGCACTCAGAGTTGCCTTGATTTCAGTCGGATGATGAGCATAATCATCCACAAGATGAACACCCTTTTCGGTTACACCAATATCATCGAATCTTCTCTCAGTTCCTGTAAAGTTTGACAAAGTATCTACGATAATCTCTGCCGGAACTCCCAGCTGGTGACAACATGCAAAAGCACCTACCGCATTCAGTATATTGTGCTCACCCGGCATTCTGAGTTTGATATGTCCCAGAATTTTGCCATCAAACATAACATCAAAAGCCGGCATTCCATCTGAGCAAAATTCGACTTCTGCTATGGAATATGTGCAGCCTGCGCTATATCCGTATGTGATAGCTCCCGGGAATTTCTTGGTTATCTTGTTTACGAATGGATTTGCATCATATGCGATGAGTTTGCCTGCCGGCTTCACGTTGTCTGCAAATCTCTCAAATGAGCTTACGATATGCTCGATATCCTTGAAATAGTCAAGGTGGTCTGAATCGATGTTAAGAATTAGCTCAATATATGGTCTGAGCTGCAGGAAGCTGTCTCTGTATTCGCATGCTTCCGTTACGAAATAAGGGCCTTCTCCAACCTTCACGTTGCCGTCAATCTCCGGAAGATTTCCGCCAACCAGAATTGTAGGATCCAGCTTAGCGTGCTCTAAAATCAAAGAAACCATAGATGTGGTTGTAGTCTTGCCATGGGTTCCGCTTATAGCTATACTGTTTGGAAATTCCTCCATCAGTGTACCGAGAACCTCTGCTCTTCCGGCCATTGGGATATTCTTCTCTCTGGCTCTTATAATCTCAGGATTCTCTTCTGCAATAGCGGCTGAATATACTATCAGGTCAGCATTTTCTACATTTTCCGCACTATGGCCAATGTAAATTGTAGCACCGTTTTTCTTAAGTTTGTCTGTCATTTCGGATTCCTTCATATCCGAACCCGAAACATTATATCCTCTTGACAGCAGAATTTCTGCGATTGCAGACAATCCAACACCGCCAATACCAATACAATGGATATTTCTGTAATCAGATAAATTGATCATTAAATCATACCTCCGGTTTCATAGGTATGATTATTATATCATATAAGCCTAAAAAATGCGCAATAATTGACAAAAAAACCAAAAAAAAGTATTATATATGTATAACCGGAGGTAGAAAAATGAAAAGAACCGAACGCGTTGGCGCAATAGTAAAAATACTTACAGACTCACCTTGCAAGGTGTTTCCGCTTCAATATTTCTGCGACATGTTTGATGCCGCAAAATCAAGTGTGAGCGAAGACATTTCCCTTGCTTCTAAGGCAATAGAATTCACAGGAACAGGATATATAGAAACCATATCCGGTGCAAAAGGCGGCACACGATTTGTTCCCGACATAACAGCTGAACAACTTGCAGAACTTCAGGAAGAATTTTGCTCCAGAATCAAAAGCAGCAGCAGAATACTAGGCGGCGGTTTTTTGTACACGTCCGATATAATGTTTGATACTCATCTTATTGATAAGCTCGCAACTGTCTTTGCCAAAAAATTCAAAGATACAGAGGCTAACTATGTTGCAACAATAGAAACCAAGGGTATTCCTCTTGCAGCAAGAACCGCACACAAGTTGAACCTCCCACTGGTTATAATCAGACGAGAAGCCAAGGTTTCAGAAGGTTCAACTGTCAGCATAAACTATTTCTCGGGGTCCTATGACAGAGTTCAGAAAATGTCAATTGCAAAGAGAGCCGTAGAGCCGGGCTCCAAGGCTTTGATTATAGATGACTTTATGAGAGGTGGCGGCAGCATAAAAGGCATTGCAGACATACTTTCGGAATTTGATGTTTCGGTTGTAGGTGTGGGACTTGCAATCGCTGCAATAGCTCCTGAAAAGAAGAAAATAGAAAATTATACACCTATTCTCTATCTGGGAGATGTGGACGAAGAGAACAAGGTCATAAATGTTATTCCAAATAATCAGATTTTTTAGACAAAAACTTGCCATTCCATCGTAATTGAGCTATAATACAATTACAATTTGCAGTAAAGATGGCAAGGAAGGTGGTCTAATATGAATATTACTGATGTTAGAATTCGAAAAGTCAGCAACGAAGGCAAAATGAAGGCAGTCGTATCAATTACTTTTGATGATGAATTTGTTGTACACGATATCAAGATTATCGAAGGTCAGAACGGTCTATTCATTGCAATGCCTAGTCGCAAGATGGGTGAAGGGGATTTTCGTGATATAGCACATCCACTGCTCTCAGAAACAAGAAACAAGATAAAGGATGCTATTTTTGCAGAATATGAAAGAGTTCTCGAGGAGGCCGACATTCCGGAAGCTGCAGAAGAGTAAATAGCAAAATCAATCATTTTGATTTTATCTATATTGTAAACCAAATATTATAAACCGAAGATTGTAAACCGAAGAAACCTTACCGGATGAGTATGTCTGATAAGGTTTCTTTTCAATTCGGCCTATAGGACAATAAAATGCACCCGAATCATTGATGCGCCATTCCATAAGTATATTAATCACTACAGGCCTGACCTTTCCAACTGGCCTGTCCAACTGACCAGCATCACCCGATGTATGTCTTCCGAGCGTTTTTCGGACGCTCTTGGGGCGCTCTTGGGACGCTCATGGGACGCTCTTGGTCGATTGCCATCAACTATAAGTGCACATTCCAATAGTCGCAATCTGCGCTGTCTTTTTATGAGGTTGACTAAGCGCAGATTGCCACATCTTCAAATCGCACGGTAAAATTTGGCTCCTCAATAAGCGTAGATTTAAATTTTGCAAAACCACGCTTATTTTCCTCGCCAAATTCTCCTTTCATATGATGGTAAGGACACAAAAATCGGGGATTTTTGTTGAAAATCCAACATTTCTCTCAGTGCAGATTTTGATTTTGTAAATTTGCGCTTAGTCACAAGCGAAAAACGTAAGCGCAAATTGGCGTTTTTACGTAAACGGTAAACCATCCGTGCCTCGTTAAGAACCATAAAAAGATGTAAAATACTCTAAAAAGCAGACTATGACTTTTTAGAGTATTTTAGGTTTTGGAGGAAAACATGGATAACATCAGCGAAAAAATCAACTTACACCAATGGGCTCAAGACATGGCAGATCAGAAAGCCAGTAAGCTTTCAAGAAGGAAATGGTGCGAGTCTAAAGGCATACCACTATCAACCTA
>CALHKP010000031.1 GCA_938034165.1 uncultured Clostridia bacterium
CTAAAGGATGAGCCAATGGCTTATTTAATTTACACACATTATATCAACATAACCCCAAATTTTCCTTCCATATGATGGTAAGGACACAAAAATCAGGGATTTTTGTTGAAAAATCAACATTTCACTCAGCGTAAATTTTGATTTTGTAACTTCGCGCTTAGTCACAAGCGAAAAAAGTAAGCGCAAATTTGAATTTTTGCAAATAACGCCGAGTTAGTGACGGCTAACCACTGCAGGCAACCATTCTCCTCACGAAAAAAACGCAAGGACTCGCTTTTCGCATCCCCTTGCGTTTTTTCCGTTAAATTCAGCATCTCATTTACCCCAATATTTCGAACTTGCATTTCTCATAAGCGAACAAAGCCGCCCCCAGCGCTCCACAAAGCTGCGCTTCGTCGCAGATATAAAGCTTTGCTCTCAGTTTTTCTTCGAGCGCTTTGATAATGCCCTGATTTCTGGCAACGCCACCAGTCATCATATACTCACCAGGGTTGTCCTCTCCCAATCTTGCGGCAAGTGCCCCTACCTTAGAAGCAACCGAAACATTAAGTCCGTGGATAATGTCCGGCAGGGCTTTGTTCTGCGCAACCAGCGAAACAACCTCAGACTCCGCAAACACAGTACACATGCTGGAAATCACAACATTTTCCTTCCACTCAAGCCCCATAGTGCTCATTTCCTCAAGGCTCAGGCCCAGAGTCCTTGCCATCATTTCCAAAAAACGTCCCGTTCCCGCGGCGCACTTGTCATTCATCAGAAAATTTTTCACAGCACCGGTTTCGTCAATGCTGATTGCTTTTATATCCTGACCGCCTATATCAATTACAGTTCGAACATTCGGATTCAGATAGTTTGCGCCCTTAGCATGGCAAGTGATTTCTGTAATACTGTCATCACCGCCTTCGATATATTCTCGGCCGTAACCTGTAGTTACAATACGCACAACATCCTTTTTTCGGATGCCTGCTTTCTCAAGAGCCATATCCAGGCTCTTTTCGGCACTCATCATAGCGCCGCCACCTGTAGGGATAATCATCGTTGATTTGATTCGACCATCCCCATCTAAAATCACAACATCAGTACTCGTAGAACCGCTGTCAATTCCGGCAACATAATAATCTCCAGACTTCATCTTTTTCTTCGTCTCCTCATCTATACCCTTTTTCGGGTCCATATCAGCAGACCCCTCCAGCGTCTCCGCAAAAGCCTGCACCCTCGTAAGCAACTGTCCCGCACTCTGACTCGTAAAATCAGTCTCAATCTTCAGAAGCGGAACCCTGATATCACGCTTAATACCGGCATATTCAAAACCGTAATAATCACAAAATTTAATAGTATGATAAACAATTCCCTTCAGGTTTGGATCCAGAAAAAGCTCATTTCGCCTACCGGTATTATTCATTCGAAAACAAGGCATCTGAGAAAGCAATGCATCCCCGTAGGCTAAGAACAAAGCCTCCTCGGACACATCCTTCCACTCGGAGGAATCCAAAAAAACAGATCTAGACTCAGTACAAGTCAAGTTCTTGACATCTGTTCTGATATTTTCTCTAATCATCTTTTCCAAGACACCGCTCACCCGGACTCCAAGCAGTCCTATGTAAGGCTCTCTGTCCTGCTCCCTTAGGGAGAAACTTTCCAAAAATCTATCTCTGTCAAAGCTCTTACCAGAAAACTCTTCGTAAGCATTCTTCAGACGAAGAAGCCCCTGAGCCAGCTTTTCTTTTTCACATTCATTATCATCATGAGGAAGATCCAGCATATATAAAAATTTGCACTTGCCCGTGCTCTTCACAATATCATAAACCCTTCTCATGGAATCGCAGCAGTTTACAAGGATAAGATTTTCAACCTTTCCTTCCAACACCGCCTGTATTACAGACTTGCTGAAACCACAGAGGTTCGCATGAGCAACTTTGTCGGAGAGCTCAAAATTCTCAGGCATCTCCTCCAAGACACTGCATTCTTCCCCAAAGCCGCCAAAAAGTTCCAGCGGCGTGTATTTGCAGACATAATGTATCATAAATCCGCCCCCTTGTTTTTTTCCAACATTTCGCAATAAGCCTGAAGCCTTGTTGCAACCTGCCCGTCACTGCTGTTTACAGGGTTACAGCCATCGCCATCTAGAATCATAGTCGGAAAGCCCGCATCCTCCATAGCATTTTTTATGAGACCTGAAGCTCCGATAATATTCTTGCATCCCCAGTGGGCAAACACGATTCCGCCGTCAGCCCCCATCAGCTCAGCCAGCTCAATATCCCTCTGAAGTCTCTGGTCCACGCTACCGTTATATATGCAGTTAACCATTTTTCCCGCAAGGGCCTCGTAAGGGTCATCCCCATGCATCTGCTGAAATCCGTCCGCCACAAAGTCGCATGCACCGATATGAATGGCATCACTATAGTTAAACACATCTATTGCCGGCTTTTGAAGATAGGGCATCATATGCATCCATAAAACCAGAAGTCCCTGAGCATCCGGCGCTTTCTCCACATCCTCCAGAAGGAGCTTTGTGTATTTAACCGCCTCAGGTGAACCTGCCAGCAAATGACACATAAACAGTGCATATACCTCATTGGTCAAAGAAGAAACCGGGTCATGATGCTTTCTCAAAGCCAGTTGCTTGTTATAGTTAGTGGAAGCTTCTTTGCTCCTTGCAACAGACTTTTGTACCGCTTCTTCCGAAATTTTCTTTTCGGTTATATCCTCCAGAAAAACTTTCAATTCGCGCAATTGATTTGCCACATATATGACAGAATCCCTACTCTTTTCGTAAGGTACATCAATGTAAAACCCCGGTATCTGATACTCCTCCTTCAGATAAGGAAAAGTCATCATATTTCCGTCGCAGGCCAGGTTCGTGTAAATAGTGCACTTAGGCTTTGGCACTAACCCAGTCATGGCAGCCCCCAGAAAAACTCTGTGATATGAACACATAGTTTCCGGAAAACCTTCGATTTCGGACTCCGCCAGCAAAGCCTGCTCGCACTTAGTTCCCGCAAGAAAACAAGACATAGCCTCAACAGAATAAGGCACAATTCCCGCCGCCGTCAAAAGCTCCCCGGGAACAAAGATACTAACCAGAGCCGTATCCTCCGGTTTAGCAAGAGCCTTGATTATATTCTGCATAACAATGCGAGCCACATACTGCCCCGAAGCTGGCAGCCTCTTATCCGGAAAAAACTTAAGTCGTTTTTCCTGAAGCCGATACCCCGCAAGCAACAGCTTTCTCGCCTTATCGGGTTTCATCAGAGCCTCCGTTCCAACCATTTCCCCGAACTTCTTCACCAAATCCAATCCGTCACATCCCTTCGTAAGTCAAAAGCCACCACTGCAGGCGACCCACTCAAGCCGACCGCTACCCGTCCGAGCGACGCTCAGCAGCGGCCAACCAGCAGCAACCCTGTTGCCGACACTTTGCCCTTCAGCAACCTGTAGCTGCTCGGCGCTCAACAGCAGCCTGTAGTCTCCGTTCTATTTCGCTGCTTCCGATTTATTCTCCCAGCACCGCACGAGCCTTCTCCATGTAAGCCTCCCTTGCGCCCTCCGGCGAAAGCAGGCTGATTTCTCCCGCAAACTTAAACAGCCAGCTGTAAAAATTCGGGCTCAGAGCTACCTCCGGATAAGCAAAAAAGGTTTCATCCGTTGCAATCTCTGTTTCCACATTCTCTCCGAATCTGTCAATCACACATCGCATAAGCCCATTCTTGCACTCCAATTTAACCTTTGCTCTTTCCCCGTCAAACATCTCAAAAATCTGACGCGAATACTGTTCCAGCGAAAACTTCTTCGGCCGCTTAACAGCCTTCTCCGCCAAAACCTCTACATTGCACATTCTATCCGCCCTAAAAGAGGATATATTATCATGCTTCTCAGAATGTCCCACAACATAGTAGAAATCCTCATTCCAGAACAAAGCATACGGACTCAAGGTATAGACCTCACCTTCGTTTTTCAAA
The DNA here is from genome assembly GCA_938034165.1 of uncultured Clostridia bacterium. Classification (GTDB taxonomy): domain Bacteria; phylum Bacillota; class Clostridia; order Peptostreptococcales; family Anaerovoracaceae; genus CALHKP01. Next base: position 3,960 of record CALHKP010000031.1, read on the forward strand.
ATCTTTTTCTTCTCCGGCGTATAATCACTGTACTGAAATGCAATCTTCTTCCTTCTGGAAATAGCCTCATTTACAGCATCAATTATATATAGCAGATTCTCGTTCCCCGACTTGATGCGGTTTGTGGCGTAAATATTACGCCGCAGATCCTTCTGTCCATGCTCATCCGCAAGAGCAATAATCTTCTTCGCCAGAGTCCTGCTCTTCTTCTGGGTAATAAAACGTGAAGAAGAAACCGCATCGATAAGCATCTTCAGCTCCGCATGCTCAAAATTCCTCGAACCCCAAAAGTATCTGTTAGGCTTACTGTGCACAGTAACAATATCCATGCCGCACTCAACCATCAGGTCAATATCACCCTTCAAAGTCTTCCTGTTCGTAACAATGCCCTTCTCCAGAAGAAAATCTAAAATATCAAAAGTTGTAAGCGGATGCTGCTCGTCAGTAGTCTCGTACAAAAGCTTCTGAACAAGAAGCAGCCTGCGTTTCATAATGTTTGGTTCTGTTTTCATATTTCTCACCTAATCCTTAATAGCTGTAGTTATTTTGTCACAATATCCATCAAGGCCTGATAACTATCAACAACAAAATAATCTTCATTAAAGATTTGACCGTTAATCAATCTGTCTTTATCCAAAACATAGCCTTGTTTTGTAAATGATTCCAAAACTTTTGTTGCCCAAGCCCTAAATTGAGTTGCTCGTTCCGAATTTGTTCGATAGCCCACAGCAATAATTGCCGCTAACGAATAGTATTTATAGTTATATGTTTTTCCGTTATCGGCAACTTGTGCAAAATTTGCACAAGTTGAATTTTCGCTTAATTCACCGTTTTTATATATGTTATTTAAATGCTTTGAAATTACGCTTCTATCAACATCAAAAAGTTGTGAAATTGCTTTCTGAGTCAACCAAACATCATTATTTTGAACTCTGAACTCTTCTGGTATAAGTTTTGATAATTCATAACTAGAAATACCCAGAGGCTGGCTAGTAGATTCTAATGCA